>CAYMNI010000046.1:0-13357 GCA_964391755.1 uncultured Ignavibacteria bacterium | reverse complement strand
TTCCTTCTTGACCGCATCCGGAGCGTTTTTGATCTTGGGTTGTATGTCCAGCACCTCGTGTATTCTCTTGGCAGCAGCCAGCCCTTGCTGAATGTCTATGTTCAGGTGGCCGAGGTTGCGCAAAGGCTGCATCAAAGAGAGCATGGCGAAGAGAAAAAGAAAGAACCTGCTCGGGTCCAGAGTTCCGGTTAAAATCTCCCTTCCGGCAAACCACAAGAGCAAAGCGGCTGCGAATACTCCCAATATCTCGGTCAGAGGCGGGGAGAGGGAGCCGACGCGGGTCAATTTGACCATAGTTTTGAAATAATCCCCGGTGGTCTCCCTGAATTTGCCGATTTCGAATCTCTCCATCACGAATGCCTTCACCACCCGGATGCCGGAGATGGTCTCCTGCAGCACCGAGGTCATGGCCCCCATTTTCTCCTGGGTGACCGCGCTGGATTTCTTCACCTTCTGCCCTAATTTCCCGATTATCAGCAGGGCAAAGGGGAAAAGCGCCAGGGCGATGAAGGCCAGCTTCCAGCTTGCCCAGAAGACCAAAAACAGATAGGCCAGAAGCAGGAATCCCTCCCTTAAGGCCTGGGCAAATCCGTTGGCTACTGCTCCTCTGACCAGGGTTATGTCGTTGGTGATTCGGGAGATCAAAACTCCGGTCTTCTGTCCGTGGAAATATTCCAATGGCAAAACGTGAAAATGGCTGTAGAGCTTGTTCCTCAAATCCATTATCACTCCCTGTTCCACCCGGACGATGAGGAAGCTCTGTGCATACCAGAATAAATTTTTCACCAGGAAGATCAGAAACACCAAAATGCAGAACCGGCCCAACGTCTCCAGGTGCGTCCGTCCGATTATAAAATGGTTGAACTTGTTCTTCAGCACTTTGGGCAGCAGCACCACCAGGCTCTCATCTTTCTGATCCTGGGTCTGTTTTTCCTCGAAAGCCTGTTGGGAGATGTCGCCCGGTTGAGAGAACAGTATCTTGGTAAAGGGGATTATCATGGTGATGGAAAACCCGCTCATCCCGGCAAACAGCACCATGAAGATCATGGCCGGAACCAGATACCTCAAGTGAGGTTTGAGATTGCTCAGCAGTCGGAAGTAATCTTTCATTCAGTAGTCCTCCTACCTCACCCCCTGTCCTACGGATCTTCGATCTCCCCCTCTCCATAAAATGGAGAGGGGGACCAAAGGGGAGAGGTCTTTAGGAATTATGTATTAACCAACGACCAAGACTTGGTCATCTCTTGAAATGCTCTTTTGACTGTCTCCACCGATAGCGTTCCACCGGATGCGGTAAGAATCCTGTGTTTATCGCCACGAGGTCCGAACTTAACCTCATCCGAGTCCAGAAAAAGGACCAGGGTGGGCGTGCCCACCGCCACCGAAAGGTGCATGGCTCCGGTGTCCGGTGAGATGAAGAGGCTGCACCTTTGAATCACGGCGGCCAACAGGGGAAGAGCAAGCGGATCGGATATGATCTGATTCCGGTTTGCCTGGGGGAACTCCCGCACAGCTTTTTTCTCCTCCGGTCCCCAGAAGATGATGACCTTAACTCCCAACTCTTCCGTCAGCCAACGGGCAAGTTCCCGGAAATTCTCCAACTTCCACCTTTTCCTTAGACGTCCCCCGATATGCATGCCCACGAGGAAATCTCCTGGTTTCACCCCTTTTTGCCTGAGATATGCTTCCGCCGCAGTCGCTCTCTCGGCATCAACATCCACTTTGAGACCGTCGGATGGCACCTCTCCCACCAGACGTCGGAGAAGGTCTAAATACATCTCCGAAGCGTGCCTTCTCGCCCCGGAGGGGGGAACCTCCAGGTTCAAAAAGAGGCCGCTTTCAGGTTTCCGGTATCCGATTCTGTAACCTGCACCCGACAGGAGCACCAAAAAGGAGTTGTTCAGCGAGAAGTTGTTCTCGTCGCTGGCATCGATGGCCAGGTCGAATCTTTGTTTGCGAATTCTCCTGATGAAAAGTACCAGGGAAAGAGGGTGAAATATGTATTGCCTCTTCCTGGCCACCAGTATTCGGTCAACCAATTTCGATCCGGAAAAGAGGGTATGAAAGGTTTTGCTGGCCAGATACCAGATTTCCGATTCGGGAAAAGACCGCCTGAGAGCGGACAGAAGCGGGGTGGTGAGTATCAGATTGCCGATGCGGTCGTCCTGTCTTACCACCAGAATTTTTCTGATCCGCTGCAGATTCACATTTTCCGGCTTGAGCTTTTCCTCGCCGCCCGATTTCAAAAAGAGCTTCAGCAGGCGAAACAAAAGCTCTTTTCCCTTCAATTCGATGCACTTGAACCGCATAAAGTCCCTTTCATAACCCAAATATCCATATTAACAACCACTGGTGGAAAAGTCAATCCTTTTGTCCCATGGCCATAGAAACCGCTTAGGTACAAGTTTCGACCTGTACACAAGACAGAATGTGTCCGCTTTTTCCTTGCCTGTTGCCGCTATGGATTTATCTTAGATGTACGGCTATTCTGTCTTCGGGAGCGAATGATGATTGATTCCTACGAATTCGGCCGGATAGTAATCGACGGCAAGACATACATCTCAGACGTCATAATCTACCCTGACCGGATCAAGTCTGACTGGTGGAGGAGAGAAGGCCACCAGTTGAGCATAGACGATCTGGAAGACGTTCTCGACAGCCGACCGGACTTAGTCGTCGTGGGCATTGGAAATCCGGGCATGATGAGAGTTCTGCCGGAGGCCGAGAAGCTAATCAGGTCCAAAAAGATCGAACTAATTATCCAACCAACACAAAAAGCCTGCGGGACTTACAACCGACTCTTCACTGCCAGGAAAGTCATAGCCATGCTGCATTTGACCTGCTGAAGCGGTGCGACTTATCCTGATCTAAAATTATCGCCGGATGAGAATAGGGGAGAGGCTATTGGTGGGGAGCCTTGTTCAACCTGACTTCGTCTATCCAGGCGGTGCCCTTTCCGTTCATGATCAGGTGGAGCTTCACGTTGTCCGGGTTCTCTCCCTTCCTGAGATAGAATTCCACCTCCTCGGTGGTCCATTCGGTGGTGCCGGTGAGCGGTGACATAACGTCGCGGGAGAAGAAATCCCCTCTCCCCTCGAAATGGCATTCCATCCCCAAAAAAACCTGTCCCTCGAAATCCTTGGTGCGAAGCCTGGCGGTGTAGATCAAACGGGCGTTTTCCACGTCTAAGTCTCCGGTTTCAAACAGCCGCACCACGTTGAAACCGGTGGAGGTGACCTTAAGGGATCCTTTGCCGTCGCTGGAGATTTCTTTGTCGATCTGCACGTTGGACCGGGTAATGACCCTCTGTATATTGTCGATGGGGAAATGCGCCAACTCGGTGACCTGTTTGGATGAGTTCTGACCGCAGCGTGCAATCAAGATGGCTGCCATTAACCAGATAAACAGAAGTAAGTGCATTCTTCTCATAGATCCGCGGCTCCTTACTTAATTGGATTACAAATCGTGAATTCTACGCCAGTCGAACTCGATAGGCGTTGTCGGAAGGTAGGAAAATGGTGAGACGAAAGCAACTAGAATCTCCAGCCTATGCCCAGGGTCAAATCCACTCCCGTGAATTCCACTTTGACGTCGCGCTCATTGTCGGTGAAGGCCATCCCGTCGGCGTAACGTCCTCTCAAACGCGAGATCAACAGAAGGTGATCGGTCAGTTTAGACTGAAGACCCACGTACACGTGGAATCCGTAGCCATTCCCGTCTCTCGTACTTCTCTGAGTGGGATCCGGAAGGGGCGAGTTGTACAGAAACGTATCCCTTGCTTTCACTTTGCTGATAAGAAAGGATCCGCCGACTCCAAAGAAGGGACAAATACTCTCTTTTGTTGATCTTGGGTAGTACTCGTATGAGAGGCCGATGGGAATGGCTTCGAAGTCCCATTTTATATAATAAGGAGCGTTTCCTGTGATATCCCCAGTTTCTGATCGGTAAAGCATTACGTCATACCGCAAAGCGGAAACATTGATTTTCTCCAGGTTGACCGCCAGACCATGCTTTTCAGAGATATGAAATGCCAGACGGAAATCCAAATAGGAACCAAACCTATCCCTCTTACAATAACTAAGCGAGCCACTTGATGCGAAATCCTTCCAATCCTCAAGCGGCAGGTACCCTGCTCCGCCACTTGCCGTTACCGTAATATTACCAGGTTGAGCCATCGATACTGTCATAAAGCAGAAAACCAGAGAGAAGCATAGGCTAACAAGACCCAATGCCAGTTTGAAGTTCACTGCGTTCTTCATAGAACCCCCAACTCAGTCACAGTAATGTTCCCGGTTAAGCCGGGCCTCTTCCCACCAGTCTGGCGGCGGGACTCCTTCGTATGCTGGCCAGTAGCCGACGAATTCCGACTGAGGTCCTTCGCAGGAGAAATACCAAAACTCGTTCTCTATGCAACCCGACGGGCAGTCGCCCCAGCCATTTCGAAAGAGATAGGTCATTCCGGAAGTCGTCTCGCGAGCATACACGTTGGAGCCGTCTCCAATAATGCCGTTGGGAGAGACAGACCAAATGCCGGGAAGAACTGCATATAATTCCTGAAGACGACGCGGATGCAGCCTTCCGGTGAAATTCAACCGCACGAAGCCCATGACGAATATCATACTGGTGTCTATGCTCTCAATGCCATACTGCTCATTCAACTCATCCCAGGCGTGATACTCTCCCTGACGAATCTTGACTACAATGCTATCATCAAAACCCATCAGCAGGCAGCCCGGGACCCAGTGAGGCCAGAATGTGATCTGAGTGATGGAAGGTAAAGAGTCGCCGAAGATGCCTCGAATAGAGGTGAGGTCGGCGAGAACCCGCTCATAGAGATCATCCGGAGCCACCAGTTGTCCGGATAGACACAGGGCAATCAACTCCGCCTCCTCGTTCTCCCTGGGCGTTACCTCGACCGGCGATGAGGTAACATCCTGCTTGTCGGCTTCGTTCCTGGTGCTCTTGGAGCACGACAGGATAAGACATAGCATGGTGGATGCGAAAGCACCAACCCGCAACTGCTTAGACATTTTGCACCCCCTGTGCAAAAAAGTTTTGATCTGATGCCGCAGTCGCGATGACTTTTCCGACTGAACGGCCTTCCTTCACCTCACGTGTTCGCGAAGCTTAGGCGGGACGATCTGAGATTTGCTGCTTTTCTCAAGGAGACTTGCTCTCATGATTTGATTCGAATCTTCGAACGATCTCGTTTGCCCGATCCGTGGGGATGTACGCCCTGAAATTAGCGCGGTCGATACGGGTGACTCCTTTTTCGAGCGGAGTCAGTTCGAGGCCGTTGAGGAACGCCTTGATCCCCTCATTCACTCCAACGTTTATGGATAGATTATCTGTGAACTTGAACTCGGCGTTCATGCTCTCACTCACGAATCCGGTGAAAAGTTCTTCTCCGTCGGCAAACACCTGTATCCAACTCCGACCGGCGGCCTGGATGCGCAGAACCAACTCCGGAGCCGATCCGATCTTCTGATCCAGAAGGTCTAAGAAAAGCTGCATGGTATCTGGAGGCTCCGGAATCACGATTAAGCTTTCCGCCTCGGCTAAATCCTGATCAGCAGGGGTACTTCGTTGCTTTTCCATACCGATCCGGAAAAGAAATATTACACACATGGCGCCGATGAGCAATCCCAGAGAAATGGATAACCCGTAACCCACCCGACTTCTGACGGGGCGCTGTACAGGCCTGGCGTAAGTTGGAGTAGCAGGTTTTTCCTCCATCAGCTTCTCTTCGTCTGAGGTCTCCTGATCCTGGGATTTGGGAACTGGAGGAAGCTCTTTGGCGGGCTTTCCCGTTGTTTTCTCATAATCATCCAGCATCTCCAATAGGTGGTCGGCATCCAGCTTGAGGTATTCGGCATAAGCCTTCACGAACGATCGTCGGTAGATTCCGGGAGGCAGGATGCCGAAAAGCCCCTCTTCCATCGCTTCTAAGTAATCCAACCGGATTCTCAACTCCTCAGAAACCCGCTCCAAGTCGAGCTTCTTCTGCTCCCGGTGGTATCGCAGAAGCGAGCCTATGGGATTATCCTTGTCCTCGTCGTCAAAGTCGAACATGGTTTTATCCTATCTGCAATCCTGCATCTTGCGTTAGAATGAGTATCTTCTTTACCTCATTCCCTGTCCTGCGGACCTTCGATTTCACTCTCTTGTCCGGATGGGCAGAGAGGCGGATTTGAGGTGAGAGTCTTTATCCGCGACTCATAGCATGAAAAAGGGATATGGTCAGATGATCTTTTTAAGCATCTCCTTCAACTTCTCGGTGGGCAGGCCGATGACGTTGTCCAGGCTTCCCCGAATTCCCTTCACCAGAAAATTGCCCATGCCCTGAATTCCGTATGCGCCAGCTTTATCCATGGGCTCCCCGGTGTCAATGTACGATTTGATCTTTTCATCGTCCAAGCGGTTGAAGGTGACCTGAGTCGAGTCGTAATCGGAGACGATCCTGCCGTTGGATTTGTTTACCAAGGTTACGCCGGTGTATACCGTGTGGGTCTTGCCACTCAGCTTCTGTAAAATCAGGAAGGCCTCCCTTTTGTCCTCCGGTTTGCCTAGAATCTCGCTGTTCAGCACAACGACGGTATCCGCCCCCAGGATTATGCCTTCTGTCACCTGATAGGAGACGCTTTGAGCCTTGGCTCTGGACAGGGAGAGAACGTGCTCCACGGGATCGGAGGACGAATTCTCCTCATTCACGTTTAGCGGTATCCTGATCTCAAACTCAACTTTAGCTTTCTGCAGGATCTGTGCCCTCCTGGGCGAACTGGATGCCAGAATCAATCTTTGTTGCCCCAGAAGTTCAGCCACCCCTTTTCGATTTTCCGGTTGAGCCGGTTTCATCATCACCGAGAGATTCTCAGATTTCATCGGAATGGATCCGCGACGGTCTGCTTTCCAATATAAAGGTCACCGGGCCCCAATTGGCGATCTCCACCAGCATCTTCGCTCCGAATACGCCGCTTTCCGCTTTCAGGCCGATGGCCTTGATCTGCCGAATGAACTCCAGGTAAAGCCTCTCTGCCTCCTTCGGCTCGAGGGCGCCGGTGAAGCTGGGGCGCCTGCCTTTGGTGGTGTCGCCGTAAAGGGTAAACTGCGAGACCACCAAGATCTCCGCCTTTACGTCCAGGGCGGAGAGATTCATTTTCTGCTGGTCGTCTTCGAATATCCGCAGGTTCAGGCATTTGTCCACCAGATACTTAACATCATCCTTGGTGTCGCCGGTTTTGGCGCCGACCAAAAGCACCAGGCCATTGTCAATCTGACCCACCACCCGGCCGTCGACCGTAACCTTAGCTTGTTTTACTCTCTGCAGAACGACTCGCAACCTGACCTCCGAACTGTGAAGTTAAGCCGGTCAGAGGAGATTGTCAACCAAAAAGCCTGGCAGGTTTGCCCGGGTGTTTTCGAATGGTTAGAGAATTCGCTGGCGACTCGGACGTGAGGATCAGCCTGGCGGTTGATGGGTCTTCGGATGTTCGTGGAAGGGGGGCAGAGATGAGGACTCCGGCTAACGGACAGGGGATTTTTGTCTTAGCTGCTCCAAGAGATGCTCAACTTCTATCGCGTGGTCTCCCTGGGGTGAGATGCGCAAATACCACTCCAGTTGCTCTGTGGCCTCCTGCGTGGCGTTCAGCGACAAGTAGGTCATACCCAGTCGGTAGCGAACTTTGGCCAGGTTGGGATCCAGCTTGAGTGCTTCCCGGTACATTCTGACGGCCTTATCCGACGTACCCCTTCGATTGTAAATATCACCCAATCCCACATAGGGATCCACAAATCGGGGATCCAAATTCAGTGCGTCCCGGTAGTAAGCTTCCGCCCGTTTCAGATCGTCCCTCATAAGGTAGACGGTGGCGGCGTTGGAATAGGTCTGAGGATAGTCGGTCTTTAATCGAATGGCCTTCCGGCAGGCCTGGAGTGCTCCATCGTAATCTTTGCGTAACAGACACAGGTCGGCCAGATTAATGTAAGGAGAGGTCAGAGATGAATTCAACCGAACGGCTTCTTTCAACTCCTCCTCCGCTTTATACAGCTCCCCCCGATCCAGGTAGACCTTACCTAAGTTATTGTGAACCTGAGCCAGCTTCGGAGCTAGCCTCTTCGCCTCCAGGAACATCTGTTCGGCCTTATCCAGCTCGCCGGCCTTGGCCAGATCAGAAGCATCGACAATCAGGTCCAATTCCGGAAAAGCCTGCTTGTATTTCTGGGTTCGTTCTTTCGCCTGAAGGTTCATGCCCCGGGATTCGAAATGCCTTATCAGAATGAAATGCCCGTTGGCGCTTCTTTTTGCGTCTATGTCCAGGAGGTTCTCGAATCGACGGAGGGATCTGCTTTCACCGGCATTGATCGCGATCCAGGGCGCGGTGGAATAAAGAGATGCACCCACCAGCACCACAGCTAAGTATCCGAAATTAGGTTTTTCCTTCAACAGGCGGAAGAAGACAAACAAAGCCAGGACGGTGTATCCCAAACCCACAGTGGAAAAAAGATCCCAATCGCGCGCAGCTCCCAGTGCTGGGTCCACCACAAAACCAAACAGAAGCTGAGACAGGCTGAGCAAAAGCAGAAATTGGAAGGTTCTGTTCCTGACCGGAAACGCCGAAGGGAGGCAGATCAGAGCCGTCATAATCAAAACAGAGCCTACCGGAGAGATGAGGAGATGTTGATTTAGCAGATCCAGCAAATGAGACGGCGAAAACAACAGGTAGCCTGGAGCCGAGTAAGTGTCAACCGACAACGGAACGAAAATAGGGGGCACGGCCCAGCTGTTGATTTTATAGAATGTGAAACCGGCCCCCAGCACCAGTATGCCCAATGCGACGATAATTTTTCTCCTCACGGATGGCAATCCGGCATCTTTGCTCTTTATGAAAAAGAGCAGTAGAAGAGAAGGGAAGAGATAAGAAGCCATAACGTGGGAGAGGATTGCCAAAACGAAAGCCCCCACCGGGAAGAACCATTTGAGCTTTCCTTCCAGATAAGCCAGAGAAGAGAAAACGTATGCGGCCGTGAAGAGATACACGAAACTGTAGTGCTCCACATAGCCGAAGAAAAGCTGTACGCTTCCCATAGTGAAAAGTACTGTAAATACGAGCACCCTCTCTTTAGTTCCCCTTACCCAGAAGTCGGCAAAGAGAAGAAGCAGAAAAACGAACAGGACGCCGGATAAGCAACTTAGTAGTGCATAGAGTGTGGTTGAGCCCATCTGCCACAGTCCATGGGCTAACTGGAAGGTTTTAAGATGGAGAAATATCTCCAACGGCTCCGACCACTTGACCCCAAGTTGACCGGAGCTCATGTGACTGATTATCTGAGCTCCGTCACCCAGGAAGTGAGTTCGATCCCTTAGAAGCCAAAAGGGGATGAAGAACAGAAGGCTGCAAACGGCATACCACACCCTCTTGGGCAAGACCGGTCTGATTCTCCGAAACAGATTCAGAAATGACGCCACCGCCCCGTCCAGGATTTTCCTCACCAGCTCGTTTACCCTGGGAATGAACAGAAGCAGAGCAAGGACTGCTAAAGACAGGCTGACGGCAGGGGAGAAGTAGGCCCATTGATTGATGCCCCAGATACGCCCCCGGGGAAAGAATGAGGCCCCGGCATGGATCAAGATGATTATGCCACAGAGTATGGACAGAACCCGGACCAGACACCGCCCGTCAGGGGAGGGGGGAGGGGACGTTTCTTTGCGGGTTTTCTTCTTCATGGTACCTTTGGTTCTCCTCTGTACTTTCAGCCAGATGTAGACCTCAGCACCGGCTGTGCCTCTTCAATATCTGAATCGGCCGACGTTTCGGAACATAATAACCAGTTGTCTTCGTTTTTGTCAAGCTGAAACCGATGGAATACGCACGGTGGGAGCGCTAAAACTTGAACGATGTCTGATATGATCCGCTTTCTTTCGGAGTCAGGCTGATTGCGTTGGAGAGGAATGAACCGAGAAGAGGCCTTCGGGATCGAATCCCGAAGGCCTCGAAAAAAGTCATCCGCAGAACGATCGCGGCACAAATTCTATGCACAACCAGGCTGCGGAGGATCGCCACCCTTGAACAGATAGTTCAGAAGATGGATTGCGTCGTCTAAATCTACGGTGCAACTGGCATTTACGTCTCCGGCAGCCATGGGGTCGGGAGCATCTCCCTCCCTGAACAGGTAGTTGAGCAAATAGAGCGCGTCCGTCAAATCCACAATCTCGTCTCCGTTGGGATCACCGGGAAGGTAGTCGGCTATGGAGAAGTAGTCATCGCTCTCGTCGACGGGGATGCCGTTATCGTAATCGGAGATGCGCATCAAACACATATCCGAGAGATTCTCGGGGATCAACCAGGTGTAGGCGCTGCCCTTGGTACGATCGAGCGGGTTCCAGCTTTCACCGCCGTCCGTGGAGTATTCGATGTCCACGCTGTCGTCGAAAGAGGCGGATTCCCATAGGATTTCAACCGAGTCGCCGACCCAGCAGGTTTCCCCGCCGTTGGGGTATAGAACTGTGACGGTAGGTCCCGGAGACTGGAGCCAATCCAGCACCCGCTGCATGACGACATGAGGTTTTTGGATGACGCGTCCGTAGTATGTCGCTCCATTGGTGTTCAGACCGTCGAAGCCGAAACCGAATACCACCACCTTATAGAAATCGTTCATGTACTTGGTTCCGGCTACGGAATCCTCTGTAGTGGCCCACCAGATGATATTGGCGTAGGTACAGACCGTATCAGCCTCGGAATCGGGCACCAGCATATCGGCGGACGTTTGGTTCAAGGGGGAATCGGCACCCGAGAGGTACATGTAAAGATCGTCTCCGATTTCGTCTCCCGCCTTTCCCGTTGCCGCCAGATTGGGTAGCCCGGTGCAGTTTCCGTCATATCCTAAGTGCAGATAGTCCGTCATGAATTCCTGGAAGAGAGGATCGGCCGAGACGGCCAGACATTCGACCGCATCCTGGCTGGTCAAGAAAAGCCTGCCACCATGATCCAAGAAGTTCATCAGACTCTCCACGTCGGCATGGGAGAATATCGAATCCCGGTGATCTCCGGTAAACCAGATCACCACTTCATACTGCGAGTAACTCACTGCGCTATCGGGATAGTTGCTCTTGTCCCAAACATCGTAAACGCCTTTCAATGAATCCAGGGCGCCGGTATATCGAGATTCATAGTCAGCCGACGGGTCATCTCCACCCTGGTCATCGTCTACCAGAAGCAAGGTGCTGCCCACGAACGTCTCTAAGGTGCTATCCGCCGTGTAGGTCACGCCGCCGCCGGAATCGCCCTCAACGTGGAAGGTAAAATAAACTCTTCTGGGCGGGAAGTCCTCCGGCACATGGAACTCCATAGGATCGGAGGAATTGTCTACAACATCCTTGGAGTCCAAGTCTCCCAGATAACTGTAATCGTCGGTTATCACTATGCCGGTCGTATCGGCAGTCACGGTTACCTGCGCCGCACCAAGCGGCGTGGTCAGGTTTTTCAAAGTGAACTCAAGCGTGACGGTCTCCCCGGCTTCGATCTTCCCATCCCCGTCGCCTCCGGGTCCGCTGTCGTCCGTACCCAGATAGTCGAAGCGCACAAAAGGTCGGTGGTAGTAATAATCGATCTGCATGACGTTGGTCCCTATCTGGCAGCAGCCCTACTTTATGTAGTAAAATCCGTTGTCACCCCAGCCTGATCCCCAGCTGTTCTTGACTATCCAGGCTCCTTCGCCGTCGCACATGGTGTCGTCCCAGCCCACTATCAAAACCGCATGGTTGGAGACATGATACGGCTTGTCGTAACATCCGCCGGTGTAAGTCTGAAAAGTGTCCTCGACGGCCATGCTCGATTTCACCGGTCCTTCCAAAAGGGCGGTTTTAATGGAGTTAACGTCCTCGGCGACGGCGCGATAGCCGCTGATTTTGGCCAGTTTCTCACACTGTTCCTGAATACAGGGATCCGTGTCGTTGGCGTGATAGGGCATACAGGTTTCGGGCGCCGAACCCAAGTCCCAGAACAGATCGTAGGCAGCTTCGGTGTACCAGCCGCTGCAGCCGAACTCCGGCGTAACACAGGAGACCACTTGCTGTTCGGATAGATTCATATCCAACTCGGCGTAGATTTTCACCATGGACTCCAAATGTGCCACGCCCGCAAAGGCCCAGCAGGAGCCGCAATCTCCCTGGTTCCTGACCCCGGTTACGCCGGTCGTCCCATAAGGACCCTGGTGTACCCGCCAGTCGAAAACCGGATCGAACTTGGCATCTTTGGGCGCTTCGATTCGGGGCAGCTGCTCCCACCATTCACGGTACCAGTCAGGAAGGACCTCACCCAAAAGCTTCTGAAATTCCTCGTGTGAAAGGTGTGAAACAGAAGTTTCCCCTGAAGTCCAGGAACAGGTGGGGCAGGCAACCGCGTCCTCATCAGACGCAGCCCGAACGGATCCTCCCAGAATGATCCCCATAATCAGAAGGAAAAAAGGAATCACTTGCAGCGGTCTGAGGTTTCTCATGTTTATTTCTCCCCAAGGTTTTCGGGTGTGGGGCATCATCGTCTCTCTCTGCCTGAGTCAAACCGAGCCGGTGACAGGTCTGACAAAAGAAAACACTTGCACTATCGGAAAAAACAACGGTAATCCCTTCTCGACACTGGATCGGCCGGAGATTCAGATTTCACCAGGATTTCGAGTTTGAATTTTACGGAGCCTTCAGATGAGAGGCTCCGCCGACCAAATTAAAATGCATGACCAAGCTGCCCTGGAAGTCCGTGCTTTAGGCGCATCCGGGCTGAGGTGGATCGCCGTTCCTAAACAGATAGTTCAAAAGATAAATGGCGTCCGTCACATCCACCACGCAGTCAGCGTTGGCGTCTCCAGAGGCCATCGGGTCCGGAGGATCTCCGTTCCGGAAGAGATAGTTCAACAGGTGAATGGCATCTGTCACGTCCACCACCAGATCCCCGTTCGCATCGCCTGCCACGTAGTCGATTATGCGAAAGAGATCGTCGCTGACATCGACCGGGATTCCATTGTCCACGTCGTATATTCTCACCAGACAGTCGTCCGACGGGGTATCCGGTATCTCCCAATCAAAGGAACCGCCTTTAGCCCGGCCAACCGGCAGCCAGCCGTTGCCGCCGTCGGTAGAATATTCGATTACCACGCTGTCGTCGAAGGAGACGGTTTCCCACTGTATGACGCAGGTGTCTCCCGCAAAGTACTCCTCTCCCCCGTTGGGATAAATCACATCGAGAGTGGGTCCGGGAGCGCGGAGCCAGTTCAACACCTTCTGCAGCAACACGTGAGTCGAATCGATGAAGTGTCCGTAGTATGTCGCTCCATTGGTGTTCAGACCGTCGAAGCCGAAACCGAATAC
>CAYMNI010000045.1:0-13466 GCA_964391755.1 uncultured Ignavibacteria bacterium | reverse complement strand
CGGATGTGTCGCACGCCATCCAGTCGTTTGTGGAGGAGAAGGGCTTCTCGGTGGTGAGAGATCTGGTGGGTCACGGGATCGGCAAGAACATGCACGAGGAGCCGCAAATTCCCAATTTCGGACCTCCGGGACAGGGAGTGGTTCTGAAAAAAGGAATGGTGTTGGCCATAGAACCCATGGTCAATGCGGGATCTTTCGAGATAGATACCAGGGACGATCGCTGGACAGTGGTCACCCGAGACGGTTCCCTCTCGGCCCATTTTGAGCATACCGTGGCGGTGACCGAAAACGGAGCCTTAGTTCTCACCCTGGATAATTGAGCAACCGAGACAGGTGGCTTTCAGATGCCCAAAGAGGAGACCATTCAGGTAGAGGGAAAGGTGGTGGAACCGCTGCCCAACGCCTTGTTCCGGGTGGAGTTGGAGAACGGCCACCAGGTGCTGGCGCACGTTTCGGGGAAGATGCGAATGCACTTTATCCGGATACTGCCCGGCGACAAGGTTACGGTGGAGCTGTCGCCGTACGATCTGAGCCGGGGCAGAATAGTGTATCGTTACAAGTGACCGGTCGACCGGCAGCAGGCCCGATAAAATCCAAGCCATCTCCAGTCCATGACGGGTAATGGAATGGGATGAAACTGAGAAAACGAAGCAGATAAACCAGCATTTCAGCATTTGAAGGTGAGGTAAAATGAAGGTTAGATCCTCCATAAAGGTACGTTGCGAGAAGTGTAAGATCGTCAAAAGAAAGGGGATTCTGCGGGTGATCTGCAAGAATCCTCGTCACAAACAGAGACAGGGATAAGGACCGGAGGTGGAAGTTGGCCAGGATCGCTGGAGTTGACCTGCCCAAGGACAAGAGGATAGAGATAGGCCTAACCTACATCTACGGAATAGGTCTGTCCTCCTCCAAGAAGATACTTCAGTCCACCGGCGTGGATCCAAACACCCGGGTGCACAAGTTGACCGATGACGATGTAAGCAAACTTCGTGCGGCGATCGAGTCGGAGCACAAGGTGGAGGGGGCCTTACGGACAGAGGTCTCCATGAACGTCAAGAGGCTGATCGACATCGGCAGCTATCGGGGATTGAGGCACAGGAGAGGTTTGCCGGTGCGAGGGCAGAGAACCAAGACCAACGCCCGGACCCGAAAAGGGCCCAAGCGGACGGTCGGATCAAGAAGAAGCAAATAGGATTGATCCGGAAGGAAAGTTACCTGTTCCAGACCGGTTAATCAAGGAGGAAAGAATTGGCCGAGGTCAAGAAGAAAGCCAAAAAGAAAGCGGGAGCCTACGGCTCTCACGCGGTGGCGCACATTCAGGCAACCTTCAATAACACCATCGTGAGCATCACCGATACTAAGGGAAACCTGATTTGCTGGTCCACGGGCGGGAAGATGGGTTTCAAAGGCTCCCGGAAGAGCACGCCGTTTGCCGCCCAGTTGGCAGGTCAGGCGGCTGCCAGGGAGGCTTTGGAGGTGGGAGTGCGAAAGGCGGAGGTGTGGGTGAAAGGTCCTGGTTCCGGCAGGGAGGCCGCCATTAGATCCCTGCAGGCTGCTGGCATAGAGATTACGGCCATCAGAGACGTCACGCCCATTCCTCACAACGGCTGCCGGGCTCCCAAGAGAAGAAGAGTATGAGATCGGATGAAAAGCGGGTCCAAGGCAAGCTTTCGCTTTGTATTCGAAGAGCTGGCTTGGAACTAAAAGGTGTGACAGGGAGAGAGTAGATGGCAAGATACAGAGACGCAAACTGCAAACTGTGCAGACGTGAAGGCGAGAAACTGTTTTTAAAGGGGAGCCGGTGTTCCAGCGAGAAGTGTGCCTTCGAGAGAAGAGCCTATTCTCCGGGAGAACGGGGGCGAGCCATGAGGAGGAAAGGATCGGAATACGCCCTGAGGCTCAGAGAAAAACAGAAGGTCCGCCGGATCTATGGCATCCTGGAGAAGCAGTTCAGAAGTTACTTCCATCGCGCGGAGGGGCAGAAGGGCATAACCGGCGAGAACCTTCTTGGGATGCTGGAATGCCGCATTGATAATCTGGTGTATAGGCTGGGATTTGCTCCATCCAGAAAGGCGGCTCGTCAGTTGGTTCTACACCGCCACTTCATAGTCAACGACAAGATCGTCAGCATCCCTTCTTTTCAGCTCAAGCCCGGCGACATCGTCTCCGTCAAGGAGAAAAGCAAGAAACTGGACGTCATACATCAGGCTCTCAGAGAGGGGAGGGCTGGAGACGTAGCCTATCTTCGGTTGGATAAGGCACATCTGCAGGGCGAGCTTCTGGAACAGCCCAAACGGACGGACATTCCGCTTACGGTTCAAGAGCAGTTGGTAGTGGAGCTTTACTCCAAGTAATCAAAACAAGCTTTTCCCGCAGCTGACGGCGGTGCCGGGTGAGAACCCGAAGGACAAAAGCGGGCGCGTGTTGGCTTTAGGACTTTTTTCTCCTTGAAAGGAGGAACTGAGGGATGAAATGGAAGAGTCTGCAAATGCCCAAGGAAATCGGAGTGGACAAGGCCACTCTGACCGGTGAATACACCAAGTTCGTGGTGGAGCCGCTGGAGCGGGGATTTGGCCTCACTCTGGGTAGCGCTTTGCGCCGAACGCTTCTGTCCTCCATTCAAGGAGTTGCCCCCGTGGCTTTGCGCATAGACGGCGTTTTGCACGAGTTCTCCACCATTCCCGGGGTATACGAAGACGCGACCGAGATCGTGCTCAACGTCAAGAGACTCAGACTCAAGCTCAACGGAGATGAGCCCAAAACCCTGATTTTGGAGACGAATAAAAAGGGAAAGCTCTCCGCAAAACACATCAAGACCGATGGCGATCTGGAGATATTGAATCCAGATCTGCCTCTGGTGGAGATAACTGAAGATATCAAGTTTAAGATGGAGATAGACACCAGCGTGGGCAGAAGCTACGTGCCGGCAGAACAAAACAAGAGGGCGGAGGCGCCGGTGGGAACCATCTTTTTGGATTCCATGTTTTCCCCGGTGGAAAAGGTCAACTTCACCGTGGAGAACACACGAGTGGGACAGCGTACGGATTACGATCGCCTGATTCTGGAGATTTGGACCAACGGAAGCTTAACTCCGGAGGACGCCCTCTGTTTCGCCTCCAAAATCCTGAAGGATCACTTTCAGCTCTTCATCCGGTTGGAGGAGGAGTTGGAGATAGCGGAGGAGGAGGTGGTGGACGAGGAGACCTTAAGGATTCGGGGTCTTCTGAAGACCCGAGTGGATGAGCTGGAGCTTTCGGTCCGATCTTCAAACTGCCTCAGAGCAGCCAACATTCAAACCTTAGAAGATCTGGCTCAGAAGACCGAGGCGGAAATGTTAAAATACCGCAACTTCGGAAGAAAATCGTTAACCGAACTCTCCACCATACTGAACGATCTGGGACTTCAGTTCGGCATGGACATCTCGAAGTACAAGGAGCCACAGAAAGAGAAATAGGCACAAGAGCACTCCGTCGGGTAGATCCGAATAAACGGAGCACGATTTCCATAGAGAAGAGCTATAGGTCAAAGGTTGTTTGGGAGGAGTGTCGATCTCGATTCTTTCGCCTCAACGCTCGTCTCGGCGTTCACACAGTGCCGAGTGCTCTGCCAAGCAAACGAGCAGAACAACCTAGTGGGCCTGACGAAAGGCGGATTAGTTGCCATGAGACACGGAAAAAAGGTGAAGAAGTTGGGTAGAACCGCCAGCCACAGAAAGGCCATGTTGGCCAATATGGCGACCTCTCTGTTTGTGTATCACGCCATCCAGACCACCGAGGCCAAGGCCAAAGAGGTGAGGAAGCTAGCGGAGAAGCTGATAACCCTCGGCAAGAGGGGCGATCTTCACGCCCACAGGCAGGTCTACGACGTGATCAGGGACCGGAAGCTGGTCAAGAAGATATTCGACGAGATCGCCCCCAAATTCAAAGAGAGGCAGGGAGGATACACCAGGGTGATAAGGTTGGGAACCAGAAAGGGGGACGGCGCCACCGTCTCCGTGGTCGAGCTTCTTTTGGAGAAGCCGGCCAAGGAGGATAAGAAGGGGAAGAAGGAAAAAGCAGGCAAGAAGGCCAAACCGGAGAAGGCAAAAGAATCAAAGGCCAAAGGCACTAAGAAGAAGACGACGAAAGCGGGAGCAGCCCAGGTGCAAGCAACCGATGAGAGTAAAATCGAGAAAGCAGAAGAGGCAGCCCCGGAAAAAGAGAAGGCAGAACCCAAAGAAAATAAACCTGACCAGAAAAAGACGGACGACTGAAAGACGAATACATTCCCATCAAGCCGATCACTTGATGAAAACATCCGCAGGTTTCCCCAAGGAAACCTGCGGTTTTCTTTTAAGAAGAGCTTTTCCTTTGTTTCCGGGAGGACCTAAGGCTACCGCTGACATGTTTGAAGGCCGGAGTGGTTATTCTTCGTGGCAGACGTATCCAAACGGCTCTTGAGAGAAACATGTTGACCGCCGGCCTCGTATGTGATATGTTTGTTCCGACCAATCGAACGGACCGAAACATGATAAAACAGGTATTGCCAAAGGACAGAAACCAACTGCTGGTGGAAACGTCCAAGCTTCTGAACTCCACCCTGGACTTGGACGAGCTTCTGGACATTACCCTGAGGCTCTCCTCAGAAATTATGGATGCTCAGGCCAGCTCGCTTCTGCTCATCGACGAAATCAGCGGCACGCTCAAGCTCCACCTTTCGCCCAAGGACCAGGACCAGATGAAGAAAAGACTGGAGCTTAAGATGGGTGAAGGGATCGCCGGATGGGTGGCTCAGCATGGTCAGCCGGTTATCTCCAACCAGGCTAAGTCGGACCCGCGCTTCTGTCCCGAGCTGGAGGAGCAGATCGGATTCTCCATAGACTCCCTGATCTGTGTCCCGGTTCTCAGAAAAGGGAAGATAATAGGAGTGGTCAGTGCTCTTAACAGGTTGAATCACAAGAACTTTGAAGAAAAAGATCTGGAGGTATTCTCAACCTTGGCAGATCAGATTGCTGTGGCTTTGGACAACGCTGATCTGGTGGCCAGGTTGAAAAAGAAGACTCTGGAAACCCAAACCCTTCTGGAAGTTGAGAAATCCTTGAGCTCCACTCTAAATTTCAGCGAGCTTCTGGAGTTGATTCTGGATTCCCTACAAAAAGTAGTCAAGTACCATGCCGCCACCATATTCTTAATTGACACCGAGAAACAGGAGATCGAACACATCAAAGCCCGGGGATTCGATGCAGCAGTGGAACCGGATTTGCGACTGAAGATAGGTGAGGGGTTGGCGGGTTGGGCAGCCAAGACTCAGAAGAGCTTGATCGTGCCGGACGTAAGGGAGGATTCGCGTTACATCGAGGCCAGAGTGGAGACCAAATCAGAGATGGTGGTTCCCATATTCTCTCAGGGGAGAATAGCCGGAGTCTTCAATTTGGAGAACGACCAATTGAACGCTTACTACCAGGATGATCTTGAGCTGCTTGAGGCTTTTGCCAGCCTGGCAGCCGTCTCGTTGGAAAGAGCACGCCAGCACGAGGAGATTCTGGAGAAGAGAAAGCTGGAGGAGGAGCTCTCCATCGCCAGAAGAATCCAGCAAAGCTTTCTGCCGGGAGGGAAGCCGGATTTTCCGGGATTTGACATCGCCGGAATCAACCTGCCCTCCGAACAGGTGGGGGGAGACTATTACGATTTCATCCCCATCATAGAAAACCAGATGGGGATCGCCATCGCCGACGTGTCGGGGAAGGGCATACCTGCGGCCTTGATAATGGCCTCCTACAGAGCCAGCCTGATAGCGGAAATAAGAAACAACTACGCCATCAGGAGCATCATGTTCAAGGTGAACAACCTGCTTTTCGAGAGCACCGAACCGGAGAATTACGTTACTGCCGTTTATGGGGTTTTAGACACCAAGAATCGCGTATTTACCTTCTCCAATGCCGGGCATAACGCTCCCATCCTGAGGCGCACAAACGGGGAGATGGAGTACCTAACGGAAGGAGGAATGGCTCTGGGGACGTTCGAGAACTCGAAATACGAGGAGAGGCCGGTGGGACTTTCTTCGGGCGAAATCATGGTGTTCTACACCGACGGCGTGACGGAGGCCAAGGATCGTCGGGAGGAGGAGTTCGGAACCAAGAGACTCAAGCAGGTGATACGCGATTCGCATCAGCTGGACGCGGCCCGAATTCAGCAGAGAATCTACGATGCCGTCACGGATTTCACCGCCGGCCTGCCTCAATCAGACGATATCACGCTGGTGGTTGTAAAAGCGCTCTGATCTTAAAAAACCGTAATGTCGAGGATGGTCGCAAAATGCAAAAGAACCTGCTGATTGTCGTGCTGGTCGGTCTTTTGGCCTTCGCCGCCTGCGGTCCCAAACCCAGGTATACCTCGACCACCGTCCAGGAGAAGGGCCAGCAGATCCGGAGTTATTACCCGACGGAAGAGAAGGAAAGCAGTATCGACCGGGAGAAGATGGGGAGGATAATCGACTCCTTCATGGGAACGCCTTATGAGTACGGGGGCGAGAGCAAATCGGGGATCGATTGCTCCGGTCTGATAAGGTTGGTGTACAGGCAGTACGCCGGCTTCGACCTCCCCCACGACACCAAGAAGCTCTATCAGCTGGTAAAACAGGTCCAGGCTGAAGACTTAGTCTACGGTGATCTGGTTTTCTTCTCCGATGGTTGGTTCTCCGTATCTCACGTGGGGATCTACGTGGGAGACGGCAACTTCGTACATGCATCGGAGACACGAGGGGTGATGGTGTCTTCTCTGGAGGAGGATCATTTCCGAAGGAGGTACCGGGGCGCCAGAAGGGTCATCCCTTAGGCCTTCTCAGGCCGGACCTGCCGCCGAGTGCCGGTCTGGCCCAGAATCCCAGCTCAACCACCGCAGGGTCACATGGATCTCAAGACCAAGCTGCAGAATCTTCCCACCAAGCCCGGGGTGTACCTGATGAAAGACATCCGGGGCAAGATAATCTACGTAGGCAAAGCCAAATCTCTCAGAAACAGGGTGAGGAGCTACTTTCAGGATTCGCCGTCTTTTGCTCCCAAAACCTCCACCATGGTCTCGAAGGTATCGGATATCGATATTCTGGTAACGGATTCGGAGATGGAAGCTTTGATACTGGAAGCCAACTTGATCAAAGAACACCGGCCTAGATACAACGTGAACTTAAGAGACGACAAAAGGTACCCTTACCTCAAGGTGACGGATGAACCTTTCCCCCGGGTTCTGGTGGTGAGGAGGGTAAAGAAGGATAAGGCCAAATACTTCGGCCCTTTCACCAACGTGAAAGCCATGAGACACACCCTTAAAATACTAAGAAGGGTTTTCGCCATCCGAAGCTGCAACTGGACTCTTCCTTCCACCAGGAAGGTAAGACTGTGCCTGGACTATCACATCAAGAGATGTCCCGGGCCCTGCCAGGGGAAGGTATCCGTCGAGGAATACGGCGAGACCATCAAGAACGTTCTTCTGTTCCTCTCGGGCAAAAACAGCCTGCTGAGGGAGCATCTTAAGCAGAAGATGAACCAACACTCTGCTCGGGAGAAGTATGAGCAGGCGGCTTCCATCCGGGATCAGATCAATGCCCTGGAGAGCGTGATGGAGAGGCAGAAGGTGGCCGGCTTGGATCAGGCGGATCGGGACATCATTGCTTTGGCTCGAGAGGCTAAAGACCTTTCAGTGGTGGCTCTCCAGATCAGAGAGGGGATACTAATCGGCAGGCAGACCTTTCATCTCACGGCCTCGAAACAGAGTACCGAGCAGGAGGTTTTATCCGCCTTCTTAAGGCAGTACTACATGCATTCGGCGGTTATCCCGCCGGAGGTGATCCTGCCCGGCCCGGTCGGCGATCAGACCATTATTGAGAAGTGGCTCTGCGTTAGGCGGGGGGCTAAAGTGGAGATCATCATTCCCCAACGGGGAGACAAGGCCCGGCTTCTGAAGATGGCGCTCTACAATGCCCGACTCTCTTTGAATGAGATTCGACTCCAAAGATCTGCGGCCAAAAGTGAGGTGCCGACAGCGGTGAGATCTCTGCAGAAAGATCTGTGTCTGTCCGTGGCGCCCAGAAGCATAGCTGCATTCGACATATCCAACCTGGGTTCCTCGGCGGCGGTCGGCTCGCTGGTTTTCTTTCTGGACGGACGTCCCAGGAAGACTAAGTATCGGAGGTTCAAGATCAAAACGGTCAAGGGACAAGACGATTTTGCCATGATGGGCGAAGTGGTAGCTCGGCACTTCGGCCGGCTGACCGAAGAGAAACGTCCGTACCCGGATCTGGTGTTGATAGACGGCGGCAAAGGCCAGCTTTCAGCTGCAGAAGGAGCTTTAAGCAGATTGGGGATCAAGGATCAGAATGCAGTGGCTTTGGCTAAGAGGTTGGATGAAGTATTCTTGTCAGGAAGATACGAATCCCTGATGATCCCCAAAGGATCGGCCTCCCTTAGGTTGCTGCAGCGAATAAGAGATGAAGCCCATCGTTTCGCTATAAGCTATCACCGCCTGTTGAGAGAGAAAACGATGACCGAATCGGAGCTGGATCGGATTCCTGGAGTGGGACCGGTCAG
This sequence comes from uncultured Ignavibacteria bacterium, assembly GCA_964391755.1. Lineage (GTDB taxonomy): Bacteria > Zixibacteria > MSB-5A5 > MSB-5A5 > SM1-73 > SM23-73-3. The sequence continues at coordinate 4,906 of CAYMNI010000045.1, read as the reverse complement.
AAAAGAACTTCTGTTGAAGCGGTTCGGGTCGGTGGAGGGAATCAGAAAAGCGGAATTAGATCAGCTGATGCAGATGGAAAGCCTGGGTAAGAGGGTGGCACAGAGAATCTATAAGCACTTCCATGCCTAGACCGCGTTTTTCACTCTCCGGCCATATCAAGGAGAGCAGGAGCAAAGAATTTCGAGAAGTTTCCATAGGTTTGCTTGGTCGGTTCCCAGACCGGCGCTTCACCCGGGACCAAGATGAATCGGAGAAAAGGGGGCATCCCAGATGACGGCCTATGGCTCGAATAAGCCGGAGATATCCTTTTGGGACAAATCCGGGGATTCCGTCCTCTGTGACTCCGGTTGCGGGGCAGGAACCGAAAAAGAGTCTGCATAACTTCTCAAGGTATCCGTTGCTCAGCATGAAGAAGCAGCGGGGGGATTATGTAGAAGATTCGTAAGTCTTCTGGACGATAGAAATAGGTGGCAGGGCGATCAGACGGTGTGGAAAAAAGCGGAAGGGATTCCCCTCCGTATGTGCCCGGCAGGGTGGGCGAAATCTTCGTAGTTCACCAAAGCAAGAAAGCCTGGTCGGTCTAAGGGGAGGTCTTCTTCGCTTCCTTGATCACTCCGTAAACTCCGTTGTCCAGTTGAGCGAACAGTTTCAGATCTTTGTATCTTTGGAGCAACTCCGCCTCCACCACGCTTTTGTCCACAGAAGCCAAAAGCACCCGTCCGAATATCACCATCTCCTCCCCGTACTTCTTGGTCCAATCCAGGGAACACTCCAGGTGGGCTTTGCACTCCGCTATCCGGGGGGCGGAGAGTTTGACGGATCTGATGGGCGTGAACCCCGCCTTTTTCATCTCCTCCTCTCCAATCGGCTCGGTCTTTACGATCTGCCATATCTTCTTGGCCAATTCCGTACCGGGTACGTTGACGATGAACTGGCCGGTGGACAAGATATTCCTGGCTACGAGGTTGGTGGTTCTGCATCCAAAGCCCACGATGGGTGGGCTGGAGGAAAAGATTGAGGTCGAGCTTATGACTCCGAGGCCGGGCGCATCTTCCTTGTCCACCGAGGTGATCAGTACCGTCTGTCCAACCAGGGGAAAGCGAAGCCCATCCAACATGGGAAACGTGCCCACCGTGCGGAGCGCGCTGATATCGTAATCCACTTTCTCTAACTGCTTTTTCATTGCGGCTCCTTTTAATTTGCTGCTTGTCCTGATATCGGTTTTTTTGTGCTCTTTGAAGTTTCCACTGCGATCGGCCGACAGCCCGCGGCCCAGCGCAACGATCTTAACGGATGTAGAAGTTACCGTTGTCTCTAAGACGATCTCCTAAAAGCTGAAAGTACAAATATATCGTTTCTACCCGTTCTGTCAATGCTTTTTACAATTCGCCCTAAAATTACTCCGGAAAGGAAGAAGACCAGTTCCCGTTGTGCACGAATGACAGGAGAAACCGGATAAGCTGAATGCTTAGATTTTAATACGATGCCACATCGTGCTTATGTTTGAAAAAAGGTATCCCCTAACAGATCCCGGCAGGAGGACGGTTTGGCCAAGTCCGGCGAGAATCCGAATTTGTTTTCTAATTCACCTCTTGTTGCTCTTCAATTTGTTCTTCTTTAGCAATCCCTTTTCCCAAATGCGAAGAAACAATTGCGCGATTTCAGGATCGAACTGCGAGCCGGCGCAATCCTCGATCTCCTTCAATGCCATTTTGAAGGTTTTGGCTTTTCTGTACGGTCTGTTGCTGGTCATGGCATCGAAGGTGTCCACCACTGCCATCAGGCGTCCCTGTATGGGAATCTGATGATTGCGCAGACCATACGGATATCCTTTTCCATCGAATCTCTCGTGGTGGTATAGAACGAAAGGTATGGCCGGAGCCAGAAAGGAGATGCCCTCCAGTATCCTGGCCCCACAAACAGGATGCTGCTTCATGATTTCAAACTCATCTTTGGTCAAAGTTTGGGCTTTGTTCAACACGGCGTCCGGCACGCCTATCTTGCCGATGTCATGGAGGATGCCGCCCATCTTCACCTCCCATAGTTGCTCCTGATTCCATGCCATCTCTTTGCAGAGAACCTGAGCCATGTAGCACACCCTCTCCGTATGGCCCCGGGTATAAATATCCCGTGCCTCCACGGCGTTGGCCAGGGCGGTGAGCGTCTGCAGATAAGAGTCTTTCAACTCTTCGTATAACCTGGAGTTCTCGATGGCCGAGGCTGCCTTGGAAGCGATAATGGAGAGAGAGTGGAGCTGTCCGGTGGTGAACGGAGACACCCGCCCCTGGGACCGGATCAGTATAAGTATCCCAATCACGTTTCCTCTTGCCATCAGAGGATGAACCACCGCCGAGCCGATGCCTTTTCGCAAGTTGGAGGTTGGATACTGTTCGCCGATCTCGTCTTTGTCGAAAGCGCGTGGCCGACCGTTTTTGATCACCCATTTGCAGATATCGTCCTGTCCGGTGAGAAGCCCGCTTCCCAGCATTTCGGGTGGAATCCCCAGGGAGGCCTTGGGAATAAGCCGGTCGGTCTTCGCCTCCGAAAGAAGGACCGACGCCATGTCGGCATCCAACTCTTTGATGGCCGTCTCCAAAATCAGGTTGAGAAGAAAATCCAGGCGGATGGTGGAGCCCATGGCCTCGCTGATCTTGTAGAGCGATACGGTCTCCTTCAGGTTGATGTTCTCCCGGTACAGCTTTTGCTTCTCCAGTCCTCGCTTGACCACCGCCCTTAAGGTGTCCATGGAAAAGGGCTTGACCAAGTAGTCGTAGGCTCCGGACCTCAGCACGGTCACTGCATTCTCTATGGTGGGATGCCCGGTCATAAGAACCACCACCCCATCCGGGTGGAATCTCATGGTCTGGTTGAGCACATCCACGCCGGACTTTTTGCCCATTATCAGATCGGTCAACACCAGATCCACGTGGCGGGTTCGGATGAACTCCAGAGCCTTCACCGGATCGCAGATGGTATGAATCCGGTGGGCGTCTCCCGAAAGCATCTCTTTTATTACCTCACAGATATACTCCTCATCGTCCACCACCAGTATGTGCGAGACGCCCTGGTGGGAGGATTTGGCCTGTTCCGTCTCGACCCAATCCAGCGGATGGTCCGGCGGGGCTGGTCTCTTTCTCCCCTTGTTTTCGCTACCCAGGGTGGAATGAGAAACGGCCTTAATCGACGAGCAACAACCGTTTTTGACTTTGCTGTTCACGTGCCCCCTATGGCTTTCAGATGGTACCCGGAGAGTGGTAACGGCAAGTCCAAGGACTCAAGCCCGCTTGGCTGGTGCATTCACAAGAATTCTATCGGCCGAAACCACACCAGGGTTCAACTTTCTGCCTGTGCTTCTTTTGCGCAGTCGGCGCATCATGCCGCACCGGCCGGTAGGAGCACTGGTTTTCATGTTTTGGAAACACAGAATCCGAGTTACCTGGGGAGCCAGCCTAAAGTTACGAAGGTCAGACCCTGCAAAGCGGGATGCAGAACGTTACAGGCTGTAGACGATAGAAGTCCTCCAGCCTTGTGCACCGTCAACTCAACGGTCACCGAGACCATACAAAAGCCCGTCGGCACAGCCCGCCTTTTGCCCTAAAGGTTGAGAGATGACGGATTTAAAGCTCAACGCTCAGATTGGGATAGAATACCTCCAGGAACCTGAAGCGCGGTCCCAGGTCTTCCTTAAACAGAGACAAGAAATCCGGCAAAGATAAGCCAATGCCCAGCAGCAAATGTCTTGCGGGCTCGTTTTGCCGGTGAGTGACTCCGTACCCTACGCCAAAACAGAGGGCTTTCTGCGGCAGAAACAGGTCAGCTCTGTAGGTGAGCCAGTAGAGGAAGTTGTCGAACTCCTCGTTGGTTTGGGCAAAGATCGGCTGGTTGCCGAGAAGTACGCTCCTCCTGAAGGTCACCTTGACGTCGAAATCCTCAAGCCAGCGGTGACGTTGCCTGAGATATGCCAGCCCGATCCCAGCATAGTCGAAGACCAAGTCGGATACGCCAAAACCCTGTTTGGGATTGTAAGCATCTATGGGGTACTCCACCATGGTCAGGATGAAGGCGGTCTGGAAGACGGATATGGCGTGGCTGGTTTTTGCAGAGAAACCCGCCCAGCGGTAAGACCGGAACAGAAACTGAGTCATCTTGTAGCCCCACAGGAAATGGCTCAACTCGTCTATCTGGGCTAAGTGATCCCCTTTCCAGTCGTCCTTGAAATGAAATTCTCCTTTGGAATCTCCCCAGGCGGCGATAGCCTGCTTGAAGCCGTAGAAGACCGCTCCTGAGTTTACCGTGCCCAGAAGCCACGCCCGGCTTCGGTTTATCCGTCTCTCTTGGAGTGTGAGGTCCAAATCATGCTGCCCACCGGCAGGAGACGGACGGTCGGATTCTTGTCGCAAGAAAGTTGGGATAGACCCAGGCTTATAACTTGCCGAGCCGGTGAGACGGTGAAGGTATCGGAGACGGTCTCCCGCGAAGGTCGAACCGGAATCGTAGGAAGCATAGATTAAACCTAAGTCTCCCCTGACGTAAGGATACTGACCGTTAGCCGAGCAGACGAATGACAGCATTCCCCACATCGCCGCCAGAAGGCATATCACGACTTTGGGAGTCTTCACACCTATATCATAATCCAGATCAGGAATTTGTCAAGTTTTTTGGTGAGGCGGCGGGTAGAGGATTTTCTACTGGGCCGCATGTGTAAGCGTTTGGTGAGACAGGGGAGAAGTGGGCGGAGTCCAGAAGCGGAGACTCTAATATAACTTGGATCGTGCCGGCTGTCTGATTTTAACGAGCTTTTCGTTCCCAACAGAGCTGAATTCAGCAACCTGAGCCTATCAGCCTGATCGCACCTGTCCGATCTGCGAAAGATTGGGCGCTCGCCTGCCACCGAAGTTAAAAAGG
>CAYMNI010000044.1:0-13545 GCA_964391755.1 uncultured Ignavibacteria bacterium | reverse complement strand
CGAAATCGGTAGCCCAGCCGACGTCATATCTCAAAACAAAGAAGCCTAAGTTTATCCTGGCCCCGAATCCGAATCCCGCTTTAATGTCCTCCAGCCGGTTTCCACCTTTGGAGGTTCCGCCCTTGAACAGCTTGTTTTCGTCCCAGGCTGCTCCCATGTCGTAGAACAAAGCGCCGTTGATGTAATGGAGGGTCAAAGGCAGGGGGAACTTCATGATGAAATGCTCCACGAAGGGATAGCGGAGCTCGATGTTGGTTAAGAAGAACCTGGAACCGCTTATATCGTAATATCTGTATCCTCGAAGCGGGGTGACGATGCTGCCGAAATAGAGATTGTCCATGCTGTAAATGTCATCCGAGCTTATGCTGGATCCTATCCAGTTAGATTGCCCGCCTAAGAAGAATTTCTTCCTGTCGTCACCGTGTGAGAATCCTCCGGTTAAGCGGAACACGATATCGTACCTTTTCGCGAAGTGGAGGTACTTGCGGTAATCGGCTACCAGTGCCCCGTAGGTGATGCTCCTCTTGGTCAGATAGGGTGCATACTCGTAAGAGAGCAAGCTTCTGCTCCCGTTTATAGGACCGGTGTGTCCCCAAATGACCGTATCGTTGATCCAGGAGAGAGAGGCTAAGAGCACTTTCGCGCTCCGGTCATCGTAGGTCAAGGTCGCGGGATGCAAGTCGTAGTAGATCCGGTCTATGGAGATATGGAAAAGATTCAATTCCGCCCGGGTGAATTTGCTGAACGGACGGGAGACGTAGCCCATCACTCCGTACACTCTGTCCGAGAAAAGTCGATCCATATCGTCGACGTAGTAATACTTGGTGTGAAGAATCCCCGCCCCCAGGTTCAACCTGCGGCCCCCAAACAGGTAAAACAACTGAAAGTTGCTTTGATCGATGGTGTTGACCACGTCGGTGGCTAAGATGAAGGTGTGATTTCCCATCATGTCGCTGATGGCGATGTACGACTGGCCCTGGAAGCCATAGAAAGTGTCGTAACTTAAGGCCCCGGAAACTAAGTCGGGCGAAAACTTTAGCTTGTATTTGCGCTGCAGGTATTCTCCGTCGGGCAGTCTGTATTTCACGGTGTCCTGTTTTTCTTTCTCTGTTCTGTCGACGGCGTCGGCCAGTTGGAACAGGCTGTCCAGTTCGCTTTTTCCGGCTTTGAAAACGTAGGAGCTGAAGTCCGCTGCTGGTTCCTCCGCTGTTTGGACCTCTGCGGTATCGGCAGGAGCAACCACCGTGTCCTTCTCCAGTGACAGAAGATACGTGGTCATGGCCAGCGAATCCGAGCCTTCCACAGCCGGATTGAGCTCCTTTATCACGAATATGTCCCACCCTCCCTTCTGAAAGGCCGAGAAAGCTATCTTGTCGCCTTCGCTGGACCAGGAGGGGGAGAAGCATCCGGAAAGAACGTTGGTGATCGGAAAAACTACGGAGCTGTCGAGATCCAACAGATAAAGATTGTATATTCCGTTTCGATCGGATATGAAACAAATCTTCTTGCCATCCGGTGCCCAGGTGGGTGAGGTGTTGCTTCCCTTACCACCGGTCAAGGCGCTCACTTTTCTGGAGTCAAGCTCCATGACATACAGGTTATACCCGCCGTACCGATGCTCGGACGAATCCTCCGCAGCCTCAAAAAACCGATCCGAGCTGAAGGCTATGCGCTTGCCATCCGGGGAAAAGCTGGGATCCTCATCGTCGTAAAGGTCGTCGGTGAGCTTGCTCAGCTTCCGATCGCGGATGTCGCAGACGTATATATCCGCCATTCCGTCCTTGACTCCCACGAAGGCAATGTTTTGACCATCCGGCGACCAGGAGGGCGAACGCATGGCATCCAAGTCAAAGCGAAACTTGTCATACACCTTGCCGTTCTTGGCCCGGACCAGACAGAGAACGTCTACGCCTTTACTCTTGCTGATGAAAGCTAAGTTCTTTCCGTCCGGAGACCAGGAGATGCCGCTCACGTAGGAGTGAAGGGATTCCAAATCCCCCGATCTTTCCCCCTTCACCAGTCGCTTAAGCACTTTTCCGTCTATGGCCGAGATGATGTATATCTCGGTATAATCGCTTCTGTCGGAGAATATGGCCAGCCGGTCTCCGCTGGGGGAGAAAGCCGGTTTCTCGTTTATGTAAGATCCGTCCTTGGGATGATGGGTAAGCTCCTTGGCGAAATCCTTGGCCTCCCTCCTGAGGGCGATGTCCGGCCAGTATTTCTTGCGCTGAGCCTTTTCCCACTCCTCGGAGAAGGTCTTCTGGTCCATCCCGATGGCGGACTTCAGGGCCCTGTCCATGGATAGTTCGGTTTTGCACCGGTTGAGGATCTCGTTAAGCTTTTCCTGGCCGAACCTTTCCACCAGGTAGGCTATGGCCGATTGTCCCTCTTTGTAGACCAAGTAGCCTCCGGCATACTCCAGCGGAATCAGATATCCGTTTATGGTGGCGTCTCTCAGCACCATGTCTGCCTGGATGTCCCATCCGTATCGCGACGAGTATTCCGCGTAGCCTTCCGCAAACCACAGGGGAAGCTGGAACAGATACTGCCGGGAAAACATCGAGCCCATCGCGCTTCCGTAAAGCATGTCGTAGGTCACTGCGTGGGTCAACTCATGATGGAGCACATGCCGAAAATCCTCGTAGGAGCCGTTGAATGGAACCACTATGCGGGTTTTGAAGGATTCGGTGAATCCGCCCACTCCCTCCCCGATTAAGTCGGAAATGACATTGGTCTGTTGAAACTCATTGGGTGAGTTGTACAGAATCACCGGCACCCTTTTTCGCAGATCGTATCGCAGCTCGTCGCTTATTCTGAGGTAGGCATCCTCCAGGACGTCTGCCGCAAACTTGGCCAACTGGTATTCGCCTTCATAATAGTAGATGTCGAAATTGTCGGTTTGAATGAAGAACCAGTCGAAATGCTTGTACTGAACCTTGTTTTTTCCAAAGATGGGCTCCTGTCCTGTGGCATGACCAGCCAACAGGAGGGCAAATGCAAAACACAACAACATCTTTCTGATTACATTTCGCATGACGCTCATCTCCCCACGGTTTATCTGCCTCTTCGGGACCCCGGATGCCCGGACAACGGTGTCTCTTTTACAAGTCGGCGTTCAAAATGATGACTTGACCTCGGCTCGGGGTTTTGGCTTTACCCCATCTAAAACCCCTCTTTAAGATAGACCCACTAAGCACCAAAAAGGTTTGAAATACCCTTTTACCATCCAACGCCCTCAATGTATAGCGAAAAGCAGACCAGTTATGTTGGATTTCGAATGCGAGTTATGGACTTTAGGGGAGAACCGTCTGGGAACTTGGGGCGGCCAGGTCCGGACCGGGAATTCATCCTTTCGTGCTTCTCTGCCGGATCAGCTTCTGACTCTCTTTATCTTAGCACCCAACCCGGCCAGTCTTTCTTCCATCCGATCGTAGCCCCTGTCTATGTGATACACCCGCAGGATCTCGGTGGTTCCCCCGGCTGCCAGCCCTGCCAGGGTGAGGCCGGCTCCTCCTCTGATATCCGAGGCCATTATAGAGGCGCCCTTCAATCGCCGCACGCCGTCGATCATGGCTCGATCTCCGGAGATTTTGATCTGAGCTCCCAATCGGCATAGCTCCATGACGTGGGCGAACCGGTCCTCAAACACGGTTTCCCTTATCTGGCTGGTGCCGTCAGCCGTGCAGGCCAAGGCCATCATGCATGCCTGCAGGTCGGTGGGAAAGCCGGGATAAGGGTAGGTGGTCAGCGAAACCGGTTTGAGCCTTCCGGGTCCTTTAACCCTGACGGTTCTTCTCTTTTCCTCGATCCGAGCGCCCATCTCTCTTAACTTCCAACTGACGGTACCGACGTGTTCCGGGATCACGTCTTTGATCTGAACGTCTCCGCCGGTGACACAGGCTGCGGCCATGAAGGTGGCGGTATCCAGACGGTCAGGGATGGGGGTGTACTCTACAGCCTTCAGTCTTCTCACACCTTCGACCTGGATGGTGGAGCTTCCCGCACCTCTGATTTTGGCTCCCATCAGGTTCAAAAAGTCCGCTACATCCGCCACCTCGGGATCGCAGGCGGCATTCAGGATGGTGGTCTTCCCGGAACAGAGGGACGCCACCATCATGACGTTCTCGGTCCCGGTATGAGAGGGACGATCGAAGAATATGGTGCTGCCGGAAAGCTTCTTTGCCGAGGCGACCACGTAGCCGCCCTCCTCACGGATTCTCACCCCGAGCCTGGCAAGCCCGGCCAAGTGAAGATTCACCGGGCGAGGACCCAGAACACATCCGCCGGGAAGAGAGACCTTGGCCTTTCCCAGCCTGGCCAGAAGAGGACCCATCACCAGAAAAGAGGCGCGCATCTTCCTGACCAAATCGTAAGGAGCCTCATGGCTTGTCAAATGCTCCGCATTTATCACCACCCTCATTCCGAAGGGCGCACCACCGGACTTGTCATCCGGGTGTCTCTCGACTTTGGCTCCCAGGTGCTCCAACACCTTCAGGATCACGTCCACGTCCGCAAGGCGGGGAACGTTGTTGATACAGACCTCTCCTTTTTCCACAAGCAGGGAGGCGGCCAGAATGGGGAGGACTGCATTCTTGGACCCCTGAATTCTCACGGTGCCCGAAAGCTTCTTTCCTCCTTCTATGACGAATCTATCCATAGTTCCTCGCCGGCTAACGGTTAGGTGCGGTCTGAGGTGCCATCGTAAAACCGACCGGAGCAACCTCGTCTCAGGCCAAGGTATGTGAATCGCTATGCAAAGTCAAGGGATTCTGCTGCTTCGCATCCGGGTAGAAGAGCTTGACTTAAATCAGGTTCAGTACTATTGAAGGTATCGGGAATAAACTGGAGGTATGTTGGAAATGGCCGGAACTCACCCGTCTTTTGAGTTGCCGGTTTGAGATGGCGTCTTCGTGCGGTTAGTGTATGGTGTTCACCAACAAGTTACTATTTCAACAGCAGCATTTTTCTCTCTTCGGAGAAGTCTCCTATGGTCAGCCGATACAGATATAGTCCGCTGGCAACCGGGTTTCCTTGACCGTCGTTACCGTCCCAAATCACTTGATAGCTGCCGGCTTGCTTCTCCTCGTTCACCAGAGTTCTGACCGTTTGTCCGAGTATGTTATAGATTCTCAGAATGACACGAGTCGAGTTGTTATGCCCTGAGCTTGATACTACGTATTGGATTGAAGTTCCGGAATTGAATGGATTGGGGTAGTTTTGGCGCAACCGGAAATCCTGGAAGGTGTGCTCTTGGTCATCGTCAGATACCGCACTCTGACAAGAGGTGAAGACGAACACCTTCCCCCTGTTGGTGCTGTCACCATGCGATGAGATAATTATCTCGTCGAAACCATCAGCGTTCACATCACCCACGCTGGCCATGCGAGTTCCAAAATTGACAAAAGGCTCCGGATCGCCCGTAAGCGTGATATCGAAGATGCTGTCCATCTCAGGGCCGCCATAGAATAGGTAAACCTTACCCTGGCGGCTGTCTCCCGCGCACGGGTCGCTAATCATCAGATCTCCAAACCCATCCCGGTTCAAGTCTCCTGCGTCTGAGACTTTATAGCTGTATGGCTCATCTACCGGCTCCTCGCAGGTTAGAATGACGTCGGCAATGGTGTCCAAGCCCGCTCCACCAAGGAACAACTTAACTTTCGAGCTGGCACTGATAAGAACGTCCGGACAGTCATCTCCGTTCACGTCACCGGCCCCTGATATGTAATAACCTACCTGCTGGAAACTTGCGGAGTCTCCCCAGAAAGTTACATCAGGGAGGGTGTCCATTGGATTGCTGCCGAAGTAAATGGAAGTTCTTCCTTCGAAGTGGGTTGCCCCGTCCGTGGGGGCACTGATGAGGATGTCGTCATAACCATCATTGTTTATATCACCGGCGGCTTTCACGGACGTACCGAGAGCGCTACCGGTGTCCCCCTGGATGCAGACATCGAAATACTCATCCATGTCGTCTCCGCCAAAATAAATGTAAGCTCTTCCGAACCCCCACATACCTGAGGGAGACTCGGCTGATCCGATAATCACGTCGTCATAGCCATCCTGGTTCAAGTCTCCGGCAGAGGATATGGCAGATCCGAACCAATCATGATCTTCGTCACCCCCCTGGAATACAACATCTTCAATGGAGTCCATATCGGCTCCGCCGAAATACAAAAATACCTTGCCTGTCCTCCACCCAATATCATAGTTGAATCCGAAATTGGCCGACACCAGGACGTCGTCATAGCCATCATGGTTCACGTCGCCCGCACCGGCCGTCAAACACCCGAAGTTGGAGAACCCCGCCGGACTAAAAGGCTCTCCTATCAACCGCACGTCGGGAATGGTATCGAACCCCGGTCTGCCGAAATAGAGGTAAGCGTAACCCCGGTCAAGCAACATCTGAGTTGCCCCCACAATAATGTCGTTGAAACCGTCCCCATTAACATCCCCGGCCGAGGAGCAATTATAGAATTCGTCGTACTCATTCTCACCGACCAGAGTTGTCAAGAGTGCCAAGGATTCTTGTGCAGAGAGACGAAATGGCAACAACAGCACGGACGAGAAAGCCACTACTGTCAGGAATCCTAGTATGGTATCGCGTGACAGCATCTCAAGCTTTCACTATGGATACAGATTCAGAGCAAGTGCAGTAGTGGTTTTGTCTAAAGACAGCAGACAACGTTCACTTGAGTATGACCATCTTCCTTGCTTGCTTGAACCCGTCCGCATCGATCTTGTAGAAGTATATGCCACTGGGCAATTCATGACCGCCGGCATTCTTCCCGTTCCACAGAAAGGTCTTTGTTCCGGCGTTTTGGAATTCGTCAACGAGGGTAACCACCCTTTGTCCAAGAACATTGTATACCGTTAGTCTCACCTGGCAGTCAAACGGCAGTTCGTACACGATTTCGGTTTGCGGATTGAAAGGGTTGGGATAGTTCTGGTTTAACTGAAAACGATTCGGAAACTGCTCTTCCTCCGCGTCAGACACCGAGGACGGGCAGGAAGTGAATATGTAGACCACACCCCTTGCAGTCGAATCTCCGTATACGGACAGCAACACCTCATCATAACCATCTGCATTGATGTCTCCGGCGCCAGCTACAAGCATTCCCCCGGTAGGCAAAGCCAAATCCGGCACTGTATCCATCGGATCTCCGCCGTAGAAGATAGTTCCGCTGACCATTATGTCTCCAAATCCGTCCTTGTTCAAATCTCCCGCTGCGCAGATGGCATGTGAGCCTCCCAACAATACGTCCGGAATGGTATCCATTAAAGGCCCACCATAGAATATCCTCAGCTTCCTGTTATCGTAGTTGCCCACGATCATGACGTCGGGGTAGTTGTCTCCGTTCACGTCACCGGCTCCGGATATGCAGCCACCTGCATGTTGGAAGTCTGTCGAGTCTCCCCAGAAAGTTACATCAGGGAGGGTGTCCATTGGATTGCCTCCGAAATATATGGAGGCTCTCCCTTCGAAGTGGGTTGCGCCGTCGTAGGGTGCGCCTATTAGAATGTCGTCGTAACCATCATTGTTTATATCACCGGCTTTCACAGACGCACCGAGAGCGCTGCCGGTGTCCCCCTGGATGCAGACATCGAACTCATCGTCCATGTAATCACCGCCGAAATAGATGTATGCTCTCCCTATTCCCAAACCGCTCGGATACTCCGGTGATCCGATGATCACATCATCATAGCCATCATTGTTGACATCACCAGCGGAAGATATTGAGGACGCGAACATGTATCTATCGTCCGGCAGTTCGAAAACCACATCTTCCACCGAATCCATATCCGCGCCTCCGAAGTAGAGAAAAACCTTGCCCATGTCGCAGAAACATTTTGAAGCTACAACAACATCATCGTACCCATCATTATTCACGTCTCCGGCACAGGCCACAAGAGATCCGAAGCCGAAATAACCAGGCATCAGAGAGTCAACTTCCCCGAACAGCCTCACGTCAGGGATGGTGTCAAACTCCGGTCCGCCGAAGTAAATGTAGGCGTAGCCTCTATCAAGCGTCATCTGAGTCGCCCCTACAATAATGTCGTTGAAACCGTCCCCATTCACATCCCCGGCTGAGGAACACGCTATAAATTCATCCATTGCATTCGCCCCCATGAGAGTGGTCAGAAGTGTTAGAGAATCCAGAGAGAAGGAAGACCCGGCATATAGAACCAGAGAGAGTATTATCACCGCTATGATCACCGGTGCTCTTATGATCGAACGTATTTTCATGATGAAGATCATTAAGACGAACGCCAATACAACAAGACGCCGCGAAAAAGCAAAGTTTTCATATCAGCGTTCGATTCCGGCGGTTTGGCTCATCCACCGTAATCTGATATCGCTCTGCAAGAGAGTTCGGTCCTGTATTCCCATTATACAGTATCTTCCAATTAGATATTTTGTCAAGCATCTTTTTGCCTCTATTCGATAGATTTTAGGGCATATCGGGTAGATTACTACTGTCGTGTCTCATCGACATTCATGTCAATTAGTTGTCCCCCGATGAGTTACGAGAGATTACCGTTTCTTATAGCCTCGCAGATGACCCGATGAACGTTTGGAGTGACTCATTATGCAGAAAACAGACTATTTAGACTGGGTGGTAAGCATCATGGGTTCCCAACAGCCTTGTCTTTGTTGAACCTCTTGAAAACAGGAACTGCCGGGTGGTGGGAAACGGAAATACTCCGATAATTTATCGATCAAGAAAACGTTGTCTCCAGAAGTCGTCCGGCAGGCGCCCCTGAGTCTCATGCCTTGAGAGCCAATTGACGCAAGAATCCTGCTTCAGCATATAGCGGAGTTGCGATAATTCGGCACGTGGTTTCATAAATTTCCGGGCAAAACTTCCGATACTCATAATGTCTATTGAACATCATCTGGATGCGACATACGAAACCTTACAGACCCGCTGAGAGATGAGAAGAAAGGTCAAGTCCAAAATAAAGCAGTATGCCTTGACCGCTGGCATAGCTCTGACCGTGGGCATACTTCTGCGCACTTTTGTGGTTCAGGCATACCGCATTCCCTCTCGCTCCATGGAGGATGCGCTGCTGGAGGGGGACTTCCTGTTGGTCAACAAGCTGGTTCCCCGTTTCTACGAACCACAGGCGGGCGACGTAATCGTATTCGAGTATCCCCTGAACCCGAGCAAGGATTTCATCAAGAGGATTATAGCCACGGAAGGCCAGGTTGTTCAGATCGTGAACAAAAAGCTGTATGTGGACGGTGAACCGGCTCAGGGACGCCTGATGGGAAAGCACACGGATTACCAGGTGTTTCCTGCGGCCTACTCCAACCGCGACAACTTCGGCCCCTTCGAAGTGCCGGAGGGCCAGTACTTCGTTTTGGGGGACAACCGGGATGTCAGCCTGGACTCCAGGGAATGGGGCTTTCTGGAAAAGAAGTACATCAAGGGGAAGGCTCTTTTAGTCTATTTCTCCTGGGCGCCGGACCCGGCAGCGCCCCGTTGGTCGGACCCACTCTCCTTCTTCGAAATACTCGCGTACAACGTAGCCCACCTTCCCTGGAGGGTCCGCTGGGACAGAATCGGCGTCAGCCTGTAGCGGAATTCCAGCATCCTGAGGTAGAGGATCGAAAGACGCGACCCGACATTCTGCGCATGCCGCCATTTCCCACTTCACTTCTTGACAAAATAGGATTTTGTGCTATGTTATCACAAAGAGTATGGTTTGGGTTGGACGTTAGGCTCTCGCAACTTTGCGGGAAAAGGGCTGTTACCCGATTCCGAATGTCAGAACAACAGGCATGCTCGATGCTTCTTCGGTCCGCGGTCGCAGGACAGAAGGGATGAGCCTCGTCCGGCCTGGCCGATAGAGAAAAAGAAGCGTTAGTTTCGAGGTAAACACAGCATGAGATCGGTATTCCGTTACTGTTGGGTATTCTGGGCTTTGGTCCTTTCCGTCTTTTTGCTGGGACAGGTTTCGCTTTCCCCGGCAGAGGCGAGGGATCGCCAGGTCGTGCGGATTTCCGAGAAAGCCGAGGCTCCCCATCCGCCATCCATGGAGACCGGCCCCAAAACGTCCTGTATTTTGGAGTACCACGACGGGATGGCTTTGACCTACTTCCCTAACTATGACATGGGCGACAAGGATTGCATATATTTCGATCCGCAGCAGTGCAGTGTGCCATATCCCTTTCCCTTTCAGGTAACCGGTGCGGAGTTTCTGCTCTTCAATCATGCCGAGGTGGGCTCAGCGCGCGTGAGATTCAGCATTTCGTCTGTGGGTTCCGATGTGGATGAAGGACCGCAGGACAGACTGTGGACTTCCACCATCTACACCGTAACCACCTTCTATCCTGATTGGGCTACCATCGACTTTGATCGTATCGCTTGTGTGTCCGAACCTTTTTTCCTGGCCATGGAATATTCCAGCGGAGAAGTGACTACCATACCGAGTTTAGTCTCCGACGATCAGCAGGATATGGTGGAAGACTTCTTTCAGTGGGTGTGGCTGGCTGAGGACTCGCCTCCCTGGTACGAATGGAATGACTTTTGGAACACTCCCCATCCGGGATGGCTGATGCTGCGGTTGGCGGGTGAGACATACTCACTTACCTGCGACACCGGATGGGTATGGCTGAACGACAACGCGTATGGCCCCAGTGGAGCACCGGATATAGACGCCGGCCAGGCCGGTTGGGCGGCCCGGTGCGGCCCGGTGTCGGTGGCAAACTGCTTGGAGTGGTTTGGAACCAACGCATACTTGGGCTGGGACGTACCCCAGTTAGTCGACACTTTAACGGTCTATGTCCAATCCGACTCCAGCGGCTCGGAAGTGCATCAGATGAAATCCGGAGTCGACGGCCTGTTTAATGGCTTTGCCCTAAACGGATTCTATTCCAGCCTTTGGCCTACCCCGGATTTCCAGGTTATGGCGGAATCTCTTGAAGTGAGCCAGACCATAGTTTTGCTTCTGGGATTCTGGTGGTGGGATGGGGAGAGCTGGTGGAGAGAGGGGGGGCACTTCGTCACCCTGTCCGGAGTCAACCCTCAGACGCTCAAGATCGCTTTGAGTGATCCGGGAGAAGATGCCGCTGAGAACGACTGGCCCGGAAGAGTGAGACCTTCGGATCATCCGTCGCCTCCTCATCCGGATACTCTACATAACGATCCTTCATATGTGTCCCACGATATATATCAGTGCGGCCTGGAATCTCCAGGCCCGGGAAATCCCTTTTGGCAATTGACCGACTACCTGGAGATGGATGCCGATCTCCCTCGTCAATACACCGGCATGAATTTCCCCTCGGAATTCGTATCCCTCTTCCAGTCGGCTCCTGAAGGGACCACCTTCGTGGCTGAAGTGGAGTACGCCCTGATGATCTGCACCCAGCAGGAGCACATGTTTTGGGAAGCTTCTCATCCGGATTACGCCCCCAGCGGGATGCCGGATATAGACCAGAAACAGGAGAGCTGGACCAATGCGGGGACCGGTCAATTCACTTTCTGTGGGCCGGCGGCTGTGGCCAACTGTTTCTGGTGGATGGACTCCAAGTTCAACGTACCCGCCGGTACGATGGGAGATGGGTCCGATCAGTTCCCTCTGGTGAGAGATTATCTGGACGATCTGGCTCCCTTCAGCAGCTGGGACGATCACGACCTGTGGAATGTAAATCACTCCGCCACACCCTGGACCGGAGTTGAGCCTCCCCCGGAAACTCCTCAGCCTTTCACCCCGGGTCCTCAAGCTCCCGGAGGTGTAAACAGTTGGGGAGAGCTGGTCGAAAGGCTGGCGTGGCAATTGGACACGGACGGTGGGCGTACGACCGGATCGCATCTGGGAACCAAGGTTCAGGACGTGGAGGACGCGCTTGCCGGGTGGTTTGAAGGAGAGACCTTCTCTGCAGGCGGCGATCTCAGCGACAGCATGTGTGTGAGGATCTATCCGAAGCCCACCTTTTCCCTGGTGGACACTTTGGTGCGTCAGCGTGGAAACGTCATTCTGCTCTTGGGCTTCTGGTTTACGGAAGCCAACAAATGGCGGAGAGTGGGAGGCCACTATGTGGTCGTCTCCGGGATTAATCCGGTGCAAACAACCATAGCCTTCTCCGATCCGTTCTTCGATAATGCCGAAAACGGAGCTTCCGGCAGAGTACTATCCGGATGGTACATACCGCATACTCCCATGCCGCACACCGATTCGACCATTCACAACGATCCCGGAAACGTCTCTCACGACATGTACTGTCCGGATCTGAACTTCTTCAATACTGGAGGAATTTGGCAGATCCCGGATTACGCCGTCTACTCCGATCTTGACTCGCTGATGAACTGCTTCTACCTGCAAAACGTTCCGCAGGAGTTTGAGTCATACACCCAGCCTTATTCCACCGGCCTGTCGGTCAACACCGTTGTGGAGTATGCCATTCTGATCGATGCCCTGGACTATCGGGGCGATGTCAACGGAGACGGACTGACAGACATAAGTGACGTGCTCCTTCTGCTCAACTATCTGTTTAGAGGGGGAGGGTCTCCGGATCCGCTCTATTCCGGGGATCTCAACTGCGACGGTTTGGTAGAGCTGGGAGATATAATTGTGGGGCTCAACTACCTGTTCAGAGAAGGTTCCGTCCCTCGCTGCTGTGGACCATAAAGTTCAATCCCGCTATCATAATTTGCCCGGGCTGCTTCCTGTACCTCCGGTTGGGTGATGAGTCTATCGCCTTGCACACCTTTCACCACGATATGCTCAGCAAAAATCTGTTGCCTCTTCTCAGAAAAGCATTATAATAGACCGGTCGGGTTATCTCAGGTTGAGAGAGTGTCGAGTAGTGAAGACCCAAAAGCATTCAGCCTGTGATTCCGAGAGACGGAGAGATGTCCGAGCCCCGCCTTCGACGGGATAAATTGGTCTAAGGAGCACACCTGGTCCCGCCTGTGGCGGGATTCCCCGTCCGGGGAAAGAGCGTGTGATAAGTGAGTTAGTTTCAATCGACGGAGAGATGTCCGAGTCCCGCCTTCGACGGGATAAATTGGTCTAAGGAGCACGCCCGGCCCCGCCTCTGGCGCGGTTCCGCCAAAGGCGGAAAGAGCGTGTAAGGCCCGAAGATGTATTACGTATATATCCTAGAAAGCGAGGCCGGGACTCACTATGTAGGATATACCTCCGATCTGTCTAAGAGGATCAAAGGCCACAATTCGAGCAAAAGCAGATGGACAAGGAAGAAGGGACCTTGGCGTTTAGCTTACAAGGAGGAATACCGGACCCAAAAGAGGCTTTCCTAAGGGAGAGGCAAATCAAACGATATAAGGGTGGTGAAGCCCTTCGTAAACTCTTGGAAAGAAGTCGCGAAGGGTAGCACATAAACTCACGAAGAGATGTCTGAATTGGTCGAAGGAGCACGCCTGGCCATCGCCTTCGGCGTGGTCCCGCCAAAGGCGGGAAGAGCGAATGATAAGTGAGTTAGTTACAAGCGACGGAGAGATGTCCGAGTTGGTCTAAGGAGCACGCCTGGAGAGCGTGTAGGGCCCAAAAGGCCCTCCTGGGTTCGAATCCCAGTCTCTCCGC
>CAYMNI010000043.1:0-13558 GCA_964391755.1 uncultured Ignavibacteria bacterium | reverse complement strand
ACCATTGAAGGAGCGAAAGAGAATTGCCTGGAGTTCTTCTCGTTCTCCAAAACTTACGGGATGACCGGATGGAGATTGGGTTTCGTAGTCGGAAATGCAGAACTGATAAATGCTTTGAGACGGGTGGAGATCAACGTCAACTCCGGCGCTTTTCACGTGCTGCAAAAAGCGGCAGTGGTGGCGCTATCGCTTTCAGACAGTGAGATAGATCCGGTTCGAAAGACGTATGAACAAAGGAGAGACGTATTAGTCAAGGGCCTGAGGAACCTGGAATGGGAGGTTAAGAATCCCAAGGGAAGCATTTTCGTCTGGGCCAAGATTCCTTACGATTCGGATTCCAACAAAATGGCGAATATGCTGATCGAACAAACAGGGATAGTCACCACGCCGGGCGTTGGGTTAGGTCCGTCAGGCGAAGGATATTTGCGATTCTCTCTGATCGAAGACAAAGATAGATTGGAAGAAGCTGTTCACAGAATGAAGTCATTGCGATTGTAGTTGCCCGATTCATCGGGCGTGCCGGATTTGTAGTTGGGTTTGTAGCCGCACCCTTTAGGGTGCGAGAAGAAACGCAGGCTACAAAGATCAAACACCAAGGGAGGGCCAAAAATGAAAACTCGTGTGATCATTGCCGGTTGGACGATTATTCTACTTGGCTGGTCAATGCTGCTTTCCTGCGGAGGCAAGGTCACCACCCGAACGGATGGCGAAGATAAGCAGTTCACCATCAATGGCGTAGTGGTCAAGGACAAAAATTCAGAGACCGACTTCGCCTACTTCAACGTCCTGAGAGATTCCGATGCCTTTGATGGAGCGGTGGTGAAAGTCGGAGCATATACCTTGACCAGCCAGGGAAGCGGCAACTACTACAAACAAGGCTCCTCCCTTTTCAGCTTCGAGCAGAGCGTCTCCGTGACGGTTACGTCCTCCGGAGACGACTTCAATCTCGCAGCATCGGTCATTATGCCCGGCACATTCCAAATGAATCAGTTGAGTCTGCCGGGCGATACACTGAACCCCGCAGGTGAGGAAGTTATAGTCACCTGGAGTTCGTCAGCCAGTGCCTCAGGTTACTTCCTGACCTTAGTGACGCCGGATGCTTCTCCATCTGCAGTCGGATTTGCATCTGGGGTGAAAGGTTTGGAGAAGACCGTGCCCGTGTCGGCGTTCAGAACCAGCCAGGGAAATCTGGTCGAAGGAGTGTACCAAATATACGTCGTGGCCTATTACGGTGGATTTCCCGAATTTCCGGGAATGGCTTTTGAATTACCCGACGGACTGCCCACCGGCAACTTGAGCGATGCAAACGGAACCATCGGAGCAGGCGTAATCGCAGAAAAAAAGCGCATAAGAGTGGTTACAGAGTAGACCTCACCAAATTGCCAGGAGAGCAAGGTGCCCTACTGTCCCAAATGTGGATTTGAGTACCAGCCGGGAATCGAAAAATGCCCGGACTGTGATGAAACTTTGGTGGATGAGCTGCCGGAGGAAAAACCTTCCGAGGGAATCGACTATGTTCCCTTAAGAACTCTTCCCTCCCGCCTTTACGCGGAGATGCTGCGGGAGGCGCTCGAGAAAGAGGGAATTCCATCCTTCATCAAAAGCGACGACGTAGCCATCACCTTCCCCAGCCACGGCACCACCTCCGCCGTGCCGGTGACTCTGTGGGTGCCCAAAGATAAAGCGGAGCGGTGCGAAGAAATAGCCGACCAGATGCTGGACCACATCTGAACCGACTTCCACCCCACCGCGCAATCTGAAGGTTGCGGCTATAAAATCCACCACCTTGCAGACGCCATGCCTTGCGAATGCAGGCAGATTCCAAAGCGATCCCCGAAACCTTCGAGTAGAAAAGGGCGTAGACATGGGCAAGGAGAACAAGCCATGCCCTATTGTCCCAATTGTCGCGACGAATACAGTCGTAAAGTCTTGGAGTGCCCTTACTGCGGCGCCCGCCTGGTCAACCGGCTGGATGACGGAGAGAACGGGAGGAAGACGAAAGAAAAGCCCCAAGCCGACGACTTGGTATGCTTGAGGGATTTCCCGTCCAGCATGTATGCATATATGCTGCAGGGTGCGTTGGAGAACGAAGGGATAGCTTCCGTGATAAAGGACGATAAGGATGAAACCATATCCGCAAGCTTCGATGATTCGTCCCGTCCTCCGCCCGGCGGAAACGTAACGATTTGGGTTCCGAAAAAAGACCACAAAACCTGCCGAGAGATAGCAGACCAGATGTTTGAGGATATCTGATTGCAGCCAAACCAGGAGGAAACCGAAGATGCCATTCTGTCCCCAATGTGGCTACGAATACAAGCCTAACGTAAGGGAATGCCCGGACTGCGGCGTTCGCCTGGTGGAGAAACTCCCGGAGGAATCCGTCCGGAACCAGCCGGAAGAACCGACACCAAACCCGGATTTCGTGCCCTTCAGGAATCTTCCTTCGCGACTTTATGCGGAGATGCTGCGGGAGGCGCTTGAAGCCGAAGGCATCGCCTCCATGATAAAGGGTGATGAAGCGATCGCTTTCAGAACCACCACCACTCACATCCCGGTCTCAAAGGTAACCGTCTGGGTCCCCCGGAAAGACTTAGACAGGGCAGGAGAGGTGGCGGATCAGATGTTGGATCACATATGATCTCCCGCTGACAGCCGACGACATACGTCCCGATGAAATCGGCCCACTCCAAGGTCTCCCTCCCGGCTTTCGACTTCGCTCCCGAATACGAGTAATATCAATCACTTCAGCCGTTGAGAAATGGCTAATCCCCGCGCATCAAGCTGTCGATAACAATTAAGTGACGTTGCTTCCCGGGGGTCGTATGTCAGAGTTTGACTACCTAGCTGAATCTTACGAGATCGACGCGGTCGAACTGGAATCTGTCAAGAGACTGGTTCAACTGCTGAGCAACACCCTGAAGAGCCTTCTGCTCTATCCGGCCAACAATCCTCTCCCCAAGGAGTTCAAGAGAAAGCTCTACCTCGGATTAACCGAGTTTCTGGACGAGCGCGACGAGTTGAAGCTGAACATCGACAGCTCCAAGCTGGTATACGAAGGGAACGTGGTGCTGGAAGAGGGGGCGAAGGAAGAAGGATTAGTGCATTTGCTGCATCAGGATGGGATCAGAGAGCTGGCCTTCGTCAAGGGCCTGGAGTCGTTTGAGATCGACGATTTTCTGGGGGTGTTGGAGGAATGCCTCAAGTCCGGCGACTTAGAGGAAGATCTGGTGACCATGCTCTGGGAAAAGGACCTAAACAACATCAAGTATCTGGTGGTGGACGATCTTCTGGACGTGGACGTGCCCTCGGCCGAAGATGTCCCGGACAACTGGGATTTCGACAAACTGTTCAGCTCGGAGATAGGATTCTCCCAGCCGGAGAAGGAGAGCTGGGGTGAGGATTCCCAGGATAATCTCGGTCGCTACAGGCAGGAGCAGACCCGGGAGCTTTTGCGTAAGCTGAGGGAATTCTCGCCGGACGAGGTGGAGAACATCCAGCGGCTTTTGGACATGGACAACCGGCACCGGTCCTTGGATGAATTTCTGGACGTGCTCACCGAGGTACTCATTGGCGAGCGGGATTCTTCCGAATTCGACCGCATGATAGAAGCCATGGCCAGGGTTTTGGACGCTTTGGTTAACGTGACCGATTTCCACTCTGCCACCAACATCATCCGCAGGCTGAAAAGTCTTGGAAAGACCTTGAGCGAACCGTCCGATCAGGCTGATTCCCCCAACCAGAGGAAGGCGGAGTTGATCGGACGGATGATAGATCGGGCGGGAGAAGAGGAAAAAGTCAAAAAGATCTCTCTTATGCTGAATGAAAAAGAGACGGTCGATTTGGGGTTCGTCAAAAAGTACCTCTTGTCCCTCGGCTGGAATTCGGTCACTCCCATGGTGCATATGTTAAGAGACCTTAGAGATTTCCAGGCTCGCCGGATGGTGTGCGAGGTGCTGACTGAAAAGGCCAAGGGGAATGTGGAGCTCCTAAGAGAGGGATTGACCGACCGGCTCTGGTACGTGGTGAGAAACGTCGTTTCCGTCATCGGCTCGATCGGGTCGGAGGAAGGGGTCAGGCTTTTAAAACAGATCGCCAGACACCGGGATCTGAGAGTGAGAAAGGAGACCGTCAGCTCCCTGTTTAAGATTCCCGGCCCGCAGGCGGGAGAACTGCTGGTGTCGTTCCTTCAGGACGAAGACAAGAGAATCCGGGTTTTGGCTTCGCGCGGCCTGTCACAGAGAAAAGAGAACAAGGCCATGCCGGCACTGTTGGAAATCCTCAAAGACACCCGCTTCAAAGAGAGCTCCCCGGAAGAGAAGAAGAGCATGCTGGAGGCTTTGGCCCTGATCGGACAGGACCAGGCCGTAGCTTTCCTGGTGAAGACGATCACCCACCGCAATCTGCTGAAAAGGGACAAGCACAACGAAACCCGGATTCTGGCCATTGGGGCGCTGGGCTTGATCCACACTCCAGAGGCCGACGAATCCCTGCGCCAGTTGAGCAAAAAGCGAAACAAAGTCATCCGTCAGGCGTGCCGGAACGTGCTGCGCCGGATGGAAAGCCGGCACATCAGAGAAGGCTCGGAATCCAAGTCTGGTCCCATCTCGAATGGCCCGGCAGCAAAGGAGATACCTTGACCTCCGAAAATAAAGTCAAGACCAAAAAGAAAATCATGACCCCGGGACAGAAGCGCTTTCTTCTGGAAAAGGGGAAAATCTTGGTCTACCAGCTTTACGTCTCCATCCGCACGGCCCAGATCTATGATCGATCCAATTCGGTCTACGTACGACAGGCCGAGGGACTGTTCCGGCTGATGGAGACTTTGCTGGAGAAGCATGAGGAGCTCTATCTGAAATCAAAGGAAGGGTATCTGTTCCTAAACGATACCCGGCTGAAGTTTTCCTTCGACGGATACGTCTCCAGCAAGTTTCTCATGGACATCTTCTCCAAGCTGCAGTTTGAAGGATTGATCATTAACTCCGGGCTGGTATCCACGGAACTGGACGAGTTCATCTTCATTTTAGCCCACGCCGATACCGAGGCGCAGGAACCCTTCGAGACCCTTGAGAAGAAAGTACTCTCCTCCGACATCCGCAACGTCAAGTTGGAGAAATTCGCATCCGAGTGGGACGTGGGCGACGAGTCGGTGCCGGAGAACCAGAAGAAACTGGCCAAGAAGAGGTTTTTCAAAACCCTCTCGGTAGCCCAGGAGAGCATGGAGTCGGCCAAAAGCGGTCGCAGCATCAATACGGTCAAAAGCAAGCGGGCCATCCAGTTTCTGATAGACCAACTCATTCAAAACGAATCTAACCTGATGAGCTTAACCTCCATCAAGAATTTCGACGAATACACCTTTGCCCACTCGGTTAACGTGTGCATACTCTCCGTGTCGCTCGGCGCCAGGCTGGGCCTCTCCAAGAAGAAGCTGAGCGAGCTGGGATTCGCTGCCTTGTTCCACGACGTGGGCAAGGTGAGGCTGCCTTTGAAGATATTAAACAAGCCGGCGGAGTTGGATGAGAAGGAGTGGGAGGAGGTCAGAAAGCACCCGGTGTATGGAGTCAAGACCCTTCTGTCCAAACGCAGCTTGGACAGGTTCTCGGCCCGGGCCATGGTGGTCTCCTTCGAGCATCACCTCAAGCTGGATTTGTCGGGCTATCCCCGGCTGAATACGAAAAAGGACCCCGGCCTGTTCACCCGCATAGTCACCATAGCCGACGTTTACGACTCCATGACCTCGGGGCGGGTATATGCCCGGGTGCCCATGACCCCGGAAGAGGCGTTGCGGCGAATGCTGGCAGACCAGGGCACGGCCTTCGATCCGGTGCTTCTCAAGGTGTTCATTAACATGCTGGGCATCTATCCGGTGGGCTCCCTGGTGGTCTTGGATACGGGAGAGGTGGGGGTGGTGATGAAGGCCAATCCGGCGGAGCTATCCCGTCCGGAGGTGGCCATTATCGCCGACAGAAGCGGGAAAAAGGAGAAGATAGAAACCGTGGATTTAACTGCCGTGGACGAGAGCACCGGAAAGCACCGGAAGACCATTCTGAAGACCTTCGATCCCCGCAAATACGACCTGGACATAGCCAGGTACATCTATTGAGCCAGACGCAGGCATTCCCTAACTCAGAACCACACGGATAAGACGACCTTTATATCCTCCCCGCCGTCTGCCCCGGGCACCACGCTTATGGACAAATCCCTTACCCGTTCTTTCTCGAAATTGTACAGGTGGGCGTCTACGTATGCGTCGAACATGCTCAAGAAAACGATGCCGGCGGTGATCCACAAGAACATGTTCCGCCTGTCCTCGTAGAATTCGAACTGGTCGAATTCCCAGTACCTATCGGGATAATCCGGATTCTGGAAGTTTTTCTTGTGCTGGTTCATCCGGCTCCAGTCGACGGCCGCCATGGTCAGGAAGGTGGCCTCCGCCCCGAATACCACCACGCTCTTTAGGTACTTGCGATTGTAAAATTGTCCCCACCCCGGGACTGCCACCGATCTTAAGAGGGCGCCCATAGGGGATTTTTTTTGGAGCACGGTGTCGGGCTGCGTTTCCGTCACCGGAGATGATCCGACGTCCGTCTGTCCCCAGGCCCGGCATCCCCATCCGAGCCAGAATGAAAAGAGGACCAAGAGCAGAAATGGTTTTGTTTTCGTCATTCGAGCGCTCCTTAAAAATCCGGAATCCACCTGCCGGTGTTTCAAGATAAGTAGGAGGTTTCGGCGAAACAAGGTCTTTTTGACGTCACCCCGGCAGGTTGTGTCGGTGAACCGGAACCTAATTTAAGTTAGGTTCCGGTCTTCTCTTTCCTTACGGCTATTCCTTGTAAATCTCAGCGCCCGGATCGAGCTGAGAGAACTGTTGAAAAAGTCTCACGGCGTTTGATAAAACAAAAGGTGTTCGTAGGGACAGCCCTTCCTTCGATTTCGCTCAGGACGGTGAGCCTGTCGAACCGTGTGGCTGCCCGCCTTAGATTCGCAAGCTCAACAAGCCCTATCCATACGCGAGTTTGAGTTAGTTCCTGTCTCTATTCTGCCCATGACGCCGCAGATCCACGCCTGTCGCCGTTCAGTCAGGCTGAAGCTCGACACTCACACATTGCCGGAGGTGAAATCCCTTGACTAATTCACCATATCAAGTATATATGGTCGGAGGAGAAAGAAGATGAAAAACAAAATCTCCGTTTCGGACAGGCTGCAATCGCTTCTGTTGAAAGACAGCAAGGTGGCGGTTCTCACCGGCGCCGGAATATCCGCAGAAAGCGGGGTTCCCACGTTTCGCGGCGAGGAGGGCCTGTGGAAGAAATTCCGTCCGGAGGAGCTGGCCACCCTGGATGCCTTCATGGCCAATCCCGAACTGGTCTGGGAATGGTACCAGTACCGGAGGAGGATAATCGAGGAGATCAAGCCCAATCCGGGGCACTTGGCATTGGTCGATTTTCAGAATCACTTCGATACTTTTGATCTGATCACCCAGAATGTGGACGGGCTTCATCATCAGGCCGGATCGGCCAAGGTGGTGGAACTGCATGGGAACATCAGGAAGAACAAATGCATCCGGTGTGGAAAGGAATACCCAACCCTGGAGGGGACGCTTCCCGGCAACCCTCCCAAGTGTTCCTGCGGGGACAACCTTCGCCCGGACGTGGTCTGGTTTGGTGAGATGCTGCCTCAGGATGCCCTCAACCATGCCTTCCAAGTCTCTTCCCAGTGTGACCTTTTCTTCTCGGTGGGCACCTCCGCGGTGGTCCATCCTGCCGCTTCGCTGCCTCTGGTGGCCAAGAGAAACGGCGCCTTTTTGGTGGAGGTGAACCTGTCGCCCACGGAAATCACCCCGTGGGTGGATGAAAGCTTGTGGGGCAAGTCGGGAGAGATACTTCCCCAACTGGTGAAGCTCCTCAAATGACGATGCTTAAGGCTGGCTCACATTCGCAAACGGGGCGTTAGACCGGCGAGCCGATTGCTCCCGGCCGATACAACCAGACCGTCTCCCTTAGCAGGAGGAATGCGGTGAGAGTTGAGGACATCGGACGACGAATAGACGCAGCGCGCGCTCTTCTGGAAGGGTGCACGGCTTGCCCCAGGCGATGCGGTGCCGACCGGTTGAAGGGAGAGGTCGGATTCTGCGGAGGGGCGGAGAAGCCCAAGGTGGCCAGCTATAACTTACACTACGGAGAAGAGCCTCCCATATCCGGATTCCGGGGATCGGGAACCATTTTCTTTTCTGGCTGTAACATGAGATGCAAGTATTGCCAGAACTTCCCCATCAGCCAACTGCGACACGGAAAGGAGATAAACGCGGAGGAATTGGCAGACATGATGATTCGCCTGGAGTCGAAGGGTTGTCACAATGTCAACCTGGTGACTCCGTCGCATTTCGTTCCCCAGATACTGCAGGCTTTATCTTATGCCTGGGATAAGGATTTCGACCTGCCCTTGGTCTACAACACCTCCGGGTACGATTCGGTCGATTCGCTCAAGCTGCTGGAGGGCGTGATCGACATATATCTGGCGGACATGCGATATTCGAACAACCAAACGGCGCAGGAATTCTCTTCGGCAGAGGATTATGTGGAGGTGAATCGAGAGGCGATAAAGGAGATGTACCAGCAGGTGGGAAATCTGGTCACCCAAGAGCAAGGCATTGCTCGGAAAGGGCTGATCGTTCGTCACCTGATTCTGCCCGATAAGTTGGCGGGGAGCGCCGAGACTTTCCGATTCATCAAAGAGGAGATCTCGCCTGATACATACGTGAGCCTGATGGGTCAATATTTTCCCAGCTTTAAGGCAGAGCGGTGCGTATCAATAAACAGAAAAATTACCCCCGAGGAATATGAAGCCGCCGTGGAGAGTTTCTTCGAATTAGGTTTAAGCAAGGGCTGGATGCAGGAGGGGCCAAAAAGCAATGCGCTGCGTGTGGAAGAGTAGTCTGATGATCTTATGGACGGGGATTCTTCTTTTCTCCGGCTGTACCTACTACAACACCTTCTATAACGCCAAGAAGGCTTTCAAAGAGGGAGAGAAGGCACAGGAGAAGGCAGCTCCGAGCCGCCGCGCCTCGACGGGACGATCGCAATACGAGGAGGCCATCAAGAAAGCTTCCAAGGTGCTGACCTTCCATCCCAAGAGCAAATGGGCCGATGATGCGTTATTCATGATCGGCAGGGCCTACTTCAACATGGAGGACTACGTTAAGGCCGGAAGGAAATTCGAAGAGCTTCTGGCCAGCTTCCCCAAAAGCAAGCTGGCGGACGACTCCCGCTACTACATCAGCCTTTGCCGCTATTACTCCGGGGAAGAAGCTCAGGCCATCAAGCAGCTTGAAGACTTTCTGGATTCCAAGAAGATAGGAAAGAGGAGAAAGGCGGAAGCTTCCTTCCTCATGGCGCAGATGCACTTCCGCCGTGAAGATTACCCGGAGGCCATGACCTATTACGAAAAAACCTTGAACGAATTCGATCCGGATACCTTGTCGGCCACAACCCAGTTTCGGATAGGTGAGTGTTTGTGGCAGCAGAAGGAGTACGAGAGGGCCAGGGAGGCTTTCATCAAAGTCGAGAAGCACAAGCCTTCTTCGGAGCTTTTTTTCGACTCCAGGTTCCGGGAGGGGGAGTGCTGGTACCTTCTGGACGACCATCAGAAGGGGATGGAGACCTTCCAGGAGCTTTCCGGGGATGAGAGATTCTCGGACAGACTCGCCTCGGTGAAACTGAAGATGGCCGAGGCTGACTACCATTTGGGCGAGCTGTGCTTGTCCATGATGGAGTATTATGACGTGACGGAGAAGTACCCCAAAACCGAGGAGTCCGCAAACGCCTATTTTCAGCTGGGAGAGATATATCAGAACCTGTTCGGTCATCTGGAGGAAGCCAAGAAGATGTTCGATGCATCCAACCGCGAGAAGAGGGACTCGCCGATAGCCAAGGAGGCATTGACCCGAAGCGCCAATATCTCCCGAATCCAAGAATACTACCAGGAACTATCTGACGAGGACGCCCAGGAATCGGGTAAGGCTTTGTTCCTTTTGGGCGAGCTGTACCTGGCCCAAATGCACCAGCCGGATTCCGCCCTGGCGGAGTATTTGTCGGTGGTCAAGCAGTTCCCCAACTCGGAATACGCCGCCAAATCGCTTTATGCCGCCGCCTGGATTATGGAAAAGGTCAAGGAGGACTCCACCGGTGCCGCCGGATTGTATCGAAGAATCTTGGACGAGTATCCCCAATCGGATTACCGGGCCGAAGCACTGGATTTTCTGCAAGCATCGCCTGATACCTTCGATCTGCTGAGCCCGCAGAAGGCCTATCTGCTGGCGGAGCGATTTCTGCTGGTGGAAAGGGAGGCGGACTCCGCCCTGGCCCTGTACGATTTGATAATGACGCAGTTTCCATACAGCAACTATGCCGGCAAATCGGCCTTCGCCCGAGCCTGGACCATCGAACAATATGCCAACCCGGGCGACAGCACCGCGATCTTTGCCTATCAAGAGGTGATTGACCAGTATCCGGAATCGGAATATGCCGAGGAGGCGCGAATAAGGCTGGGGCTTTCCCATAGGGCTCATTCCACCACGCCGGCGCCCCGGGAGACCGCTCCCCTGGAGGAAAAACAGGACAGCACCACGTTGGCTGCAGCCCCGGATACCTCAGGCCCTCAATACCCCAAGGCTCCGGAACCGATGACTAAAGGGGAGTTCGTGTATCCGGAGAGCGAGACTTACACCGAAATAGAAGGGGCGGTATTGCTGAAGATCAGAATCGCCATGGACGGCACCGTGGTTGAGGCGCAGGTGGTCAATTCGCTGGACAACGTGTGGATAGATGAGGCAGCCAAGGAAGCGGCCATGAACACCGTCTTCGATCCGGAGGACCTGGACATGGAGCAGTTGGGAAGGTACTATCTCTACTCGGTAGAGGTGAAACCGCCGGAGGATTGATCGTCCTGCCCACGCCGTCCAGCATATATAGAATCAGTATGAGCCAGAGCAAGTACCGTCAGCACCTGATCCCCATCAGATCCAAAGAAATCCTTCAAGAGAACGTCTTCAGGCTAAGTCTTTCCTCTTCGGAAATCGCTGGGAGCGCGGAGCCGGGAAATTTCGTCCACTTGAGAGTAACCGAAGATCACTACCCGCTTTTGCGCAGGGCCTTCAGCATACACGGGGTGAACGAGAAGAAGGGCCAGTTCGACATACTCTTCAAGGTGGTGGGGAAAGGGACAAAGATATTGTCGGGGAAGCGTCCCGGAGACAGCCTGGACGTCCTGGGGCCGATTGGAAACACCTTCGCTCTTCCCCAGAAGGGAAGCCAGGTCATGCTGGTGGCGGGAGGGATGGGAATAGCTCCCTTGTGGTTTCTCTTCTTGCGTCTCATCCGAAGGTCCGATCCGGGCAAACTGACCTTTTTTCTGGGTGCTAAGAACAAAAGAGAGCTGGTTTACGTCGACAAGTTCAAGGCCGGTGGATGCAAGTTCGTGCTGGCAACCGACGACGGAAGCATGGGGAAAAGAGGTTTGGTTACGGAGGTTTTCCTCAGGGAGATCGAGAGAAAGAAGCTCGATTGTGATCGGCTAACAGTTTACTCTTGCGGTCCTCGGATGATGCTGAAGAGGATGGCGGAAATAGCCAGGGAATTGGATTTCTCCTGTCAGGTCTCCCTGGAAAATCACATGGCCTGCGGGGTGGGAGTTTGTTGGGGCTGCGCGGCCAAACAGTCGGATGGGACTTACAAAAGGGTCTGCGCGGACGGACCGGTTTTCGATGCTAAAGAATTGAGCTTGGAATGAGTCTCTTTTGGGAGTCAAATTGAAAAAAGGGCCGGATCTCTCAGTCGAAATAGCTAAAGTTAAGTTCTCCAACCCGGTTCTGGTAGCCTCCGGCACGTTCGGTTATGGCGAGGAATACGACCAGTTGATAGACCTCTCCAGGCTGGGTGGAATCATCACCAAGTCCGTCACCTTGGAGCAGAGAGAGGGAAATCCCCCTCCCAGAACCTGCGAAACTCCGTGCGGAATGCTGAATGCCATCGGGTTGACCAACCTGGGGGTGGACGCATTCATCCGAGAGAAGCTTCCCTTTCTGAGGAGGCTGAAGACCAAAGTCATCGTCAATGTGGCAGGAAGCACAATAGAAGATTACGTCTCGGTGACCAGAAGGCTTAATTATTGCAAGGGAATCGACATGCTGGAGATCAACATCTCCTGCCCCAACGTCAAACAGGGCGGACTGGCCTTCGGCGCCAGGCCGGAAAGCGCTCGCGCCTGCATCCGGCAGATAAAAGACAATACCTCATATCCCATAATCGCCAAGCTTTCGCCGAACGTCACCGACATAGCGGAGATCGCCCAAGCGGTGCAAGAGGCGGGAGCCGATGCCGTCTCCCTGATCAACACCTTGGTCGGCATGGCCATCGACGTGGAGAACAGACGCCCCATTTTAGGCAACGTCACCGGCGGACTCTCCGGACCGGCCATCAAACCGGTGGCGCTGGTCATGGTGTGGAAGGTGGTCCAGGCGGTAGACCTACCGGTGATAGGGATCGGGGGCATCATGAACACCCGGGACGCTTTGGAGTTCATCTTAGCCGGCGCCTGCATGACTCAGGTGGGTTGCGGGAATTTCGTGGACCCGCAGACATCGATCAAAATCGTCGATGGACTGCACGGGTATTTGAAAGAGAAAAAACTGGCCAGGATCGGAGATTTGATTGGAAAACTCGAGATCGACTAAGCTTACATTTTTCATATAACACGGATTGATACCCTCTACAGCCCGAAGAACGGCAACCAAGCTTGGAAATGCGTGGGAGCGGGCAAATTTCTTTTTCTATATTTCATATCAACCGGTTCTCTGAATTGCTGGTTATTAACGTGCAATGTATATGAGAGGGGAAGGGGGGTTTACGGACAACAATCATCGACCGGCACCGGCCCAGATCTGAAGAGGTAATTCAGAAGATAGAGCGCGTCATTCACATCGACCATGCCATCACCGTTTGCATCTCCGATGCATAACGGATCGGGCGCCGGCTGGCCCTTGAAAAGGTAATTAAGGATGTACAGCGCGTCATTCACATTCACCTGACCATCGCCCTTGGCATCGCCGCAGATGATATCACGCTTGGTCCATTGCGCGACATATCCCGCCACCTTTTCTCCGGCAATTGAAAACCAACCTCCCACGGTCAATCTGCCTTTATGTACGGTCAGAGCACAGTGGTAGGAGCCCATGCCCGAACCCAAAGCCGACCAACAGGACCCATCCCAGGAAGCCATTCCATGGGCTTCAACTCCGCCCGTGGTGTCGAACCAGCCCGCGGCGATCAATTTGGAGTCATAGAGGGTGAGGGCATAAACGTAAGAATCCATTCCCGATCCCACAGGCGACCAGGATGAGCCGTCCCAGGAAGCGATTCTGTCGGCTGCAACTCCACCGGCGGTGGTGAAGCAGCCTCCTGCTATCAGCTTAGAGTCATAGACGGCCAGGGCATTAACGTCAGAATTCATTCCCGATCCCAGAGCAGACCAGGAAGAGCCATTCCAGGAAGCAATATACTTGGCT
>CAYMNI010000042.1:0-13635 GCA_964391755.1 uncultured Ignavibacteria bacterium | reverse complement strand
CCGGGTATCTGGTGACGACGTGATCCTCAAGCTCTACCACCTCCTGTATCACCCGGTCCAGGAAATACCGATCATGCGATACGATGACCACCGTGCCATCGAACTCCGACAGGTACTGCTCCAGCCATTCGGTTCCCTCTATGTCCAGATGGTTGGTGGGCTCGTCCAGAAGCAGCAGATTGGGCTCGGACAAAAGCACCGACGCCAAAGCGGCCCGATTCTTTTCCCCACCGCTCAGTATATTGATGGGCTTTTCAAAATCCTGCTTTCCGAATCCCAATCCATGAAGAACCGTCTCGATTCTGTTCTCGTAGTTGTAGCCGCCCTTGTTCTCGTACTCAAGCTGCAACCTGCCGTAAGCATCCAAAAGCTTTCTTGGATCAGGGGCAGAAGACATCCCTTGCTCCAGCTTGCGCAGATCGTCGTGCAGACTCATAAGCTTGGAAAAAGGTTTGAGCATCTCGTCGAACAAAGTCAGATCGTCCTCCGGTTGATATTCCTGATGCAAAAAGCCGATCTTCAGGTGCTTGGATCTGCTGACCTCTCCCCTATCCGGGTCCAACTCGCCGGTGATGATTCCGAACAGCGTGGTCTTGCCCGCGCCATTGGATCCCAGCAGCCCGATCTTTCTTCCTTCTTCGATCTGCCAGGTGATACCGTCCAGCACCAGGTTGGTACCGTAGGATTTTGAAATGCTTCTTAAGTTCAATAAGGTCATAATGCGATTATCTTGACTGAACAGTTGGGAAAACAAACGCGCATGTTGATACGATAACATGCGCGGCTGGTTTGGTCAATACTATCCGGGAATGGAAAACAAATTCCGATGTGGAGATACTTTCCGAGATTCCCTGCCTCGAAGTCCATATGAGGCCAAGTAAGGGTGCGGTGCAGGGATTCTCAAGTTTTCTCTTCGGTCACCATCTCCTTTTTTCTGCTCCTTGAAAGGAGCATCTCCAAGGCTAAAATCCCGAAGGCTATCCACAGGAAGGTTTTCCAGAGTTCTCTGCCGTAGCGGGATTGCAGAATCGATTTCTGCAAGTCATCTTCGGGATCGAGGTAGGTCAGGGAGATTCCCTTAAGTTTACTCTCTACTTTCGAGATCTCAATCTTACGCGGATCGGAATCCCGGGAATCTATGTTCACCGCGAAACGATCCACAATTTCCGTCCGATCGGCCGAGGAAGTCGAAGCTCGGATTCCGTAAATCCCGGGAACATGAGTATCGGTGATGTTCAGAACCAGCTTGTCCGTTTGAAATGACGGGTGCAGCGCTGTTCTCATCATGAGCGGGTCAACCAGATCGATTTCCTTGCCGACTAAATCCGCAGGAAGCTCCCGGAAGACCTCCGAGCCTACTAAAAAGTCTTCGTCCAATC
This sequence comes from uncultured Ignavibacteria bacterium, assembly GCA_964391755.1. Classification (GTDB taxonomy): domain Bacteria; phylum Zixibacteria; class MSB-5A5; order MSB-5A5; family SM1-73; genus SM23-73-3. Next base: position 12,256 of record CAYMNI010000042.1, on the reverse strand, counting down.
TGGTCAGATCGGAGGCCAGATACTCCACCGAGCGGTTGATCATGGGAACGAAGAAGGGATGTATCACCAGATCGCCCTGGGTCTCATCGATTGGAGCCGCCAGGAGTAGCAGCTTACCTCTCCCTAAGCTTCTTTCCACCAGGGCCGGCTTACCCAGATTGAAGCGGATCAGCGTCTTTATTTCCGAATTCTCCGGCAGTTCGAAGATATTGGAGAATTTGATGGTGGGAACTCCCCCTCCCTCTACGTTCCGGTAAACCTGGAAGATGGGATGCTCCAAATCGACCTTCCCGAAGCTGAAGAAACCTCCCACATTTTTGGTGGGGGCAAACGGCTCTCTCAAAGCCAGACCAAAGAGCCTGCCGGCGATCTCTTTGGAGTAAAATTCCGGATCGACGCTGTCTCCGAGAATGAAAAAAACCCCTCCGCCTCTTTGGACGAATCTCTCCAGATTGGCCAACTGGACATCAGACAACCGGGAGACATTGGAGAGGATCACCACCTGATACATGCTCAAATCGATTCCGCCAAAAGAGCTTCTGTCCGCTGTAACGACGACCTTGTTGGCATCGCCGCTCTCTGAAGGATTCAGACTCAGGCTCAGATGGCGTAAGTCTCTTTCGTTCTCTCCGACGATCAACACCCCGATATTCTCCGGAATCCTGAAGGCGAAGAACCTCCGGTTGTCTATCAGCAGATCGTCGTCCGGCAGTTCGAAGAATCCGGTGTGGATGCCCGCATCCTCCACTGTCGGCACAAATCTTACTCTGGTTTTGCCTTCCCTGTCGATGTCTACGTCGGTCTGACTCACCCTCTTTCCGTCCAGATACAACCCGGTCAGAAGGCTTCTGGTCGGCTCGGAGCCGTAATTGACGATCGCAGCAGTGATCTGAAAGGGCTTTCCCTTCTCTATCAACTGATTCCCGAAGTCTATCTCTTCTACGGAGATGTTCTGCTTCCCCGGCGGCGAAACGTCCACAATAAAGAGCTTGGTATTCTCGTCTTCGGTGGGAGGACGGTCGGGGGTCAAACCGGACCATCCCGACTCATCCATGTCGGTGATCAGATAGATTTCCCGATTTAGGTTCTTGGACTCGTCCAGAATCCGGTAAGCGAGTTCCAGGGCTTGACCAATGTCGGTATTCTCTGATGAGAGACCCGCCTCATCCAGATACCCAGTCAGGCTTTTGAAATCGTAAGTCGGCTCGGAGGTCACCGGCCTCGGCTGGGACGAAAATAAAACCAGGCTGGCTTCGTCCCCCTCCTTCAGCTGGGCGAGTATCTCTTCGGCCTTCCTCTTCGCTAGATCATAGACCGGCCCGTCTTTGGTGTCGTAGCCCATGCTGTACGAGTTGTCCAAGAGTATTACCACCGAAGTCTTGGCATGTGCTCCGACTTTCGCGGCCAACCCTCCTTTTATGGCCGGCCTGGCAAAGGCTGCTACCACCAGAAGGATTATCAGAGTACGCAGTATCAGAAGCAAGTACTCCATGATCTTGACCCTTCTCATCCTGGTCTTCTCCAGAGACCTCAAGAACAGAAGGGAGCTGAACCGAATGGTCTTCACCTTCTGCCGGTTGAAGATATGAATCAGAAGGGGCAAAAGGACTGCGGCACCGGCCGCAAACAAAACCACGGGATTCAGAAAACCAAACACTTATTCTATGCCCTCCTACCTCTCTCCCCCTTCATCCCACGGAGGAGGAAAAAGGTGCAGAGATTTCGGTCCGTCATTTTTCAGCGGCCAAGAGACTCCAGCAACCTCTCCGCTTCTCTCTTCTCTTCGTACCCGGTGGCCAGATCCAGCACCTCCCGGAAGTAATGCTCGGCAGTGGGTAGATCGTTTATCTCTTGATAGGCTTTTCCCATAGCCAGAGACACTCTGCCCTGATAAAGAGGCCTTTCCTCCAAAAACTCGGCTATCTGATAGAAATGGATGGCCGAGTCTGGTTCTCCCACATGGAAAAAGGACTGGCCCAATCTCAGATATGGGATGGGCGTGCCCGCAAATTCGACGATGAAACGTCTAGCCTGAAAAAGCGCCTTCTCGAAGTTCTCTTGAGCCTCTTTGGGGCTATTCAACTTCTCATAGATCAAGCCCAAATCCAGGTGGATTTCGACTAAGGACTGAGTGCCCGGCTCGAGCTGCAGCACGTGCTCTAAATGCTGCTTGGCCAAAAGGAGATCTCCATGGGCTATCTCCAACTCAGCTAACTTCTTGTAAGATTCCGAATAGGTGGAATCTAAGTCGACGACTTTCCGATAGTAGTCTTTTGCTTGGTCATATTCACCCTTGATCCGTTTGATATTTCCTAGAATATGCAGGTACTCCAGGTTGAGGGTATCCCCAGCCAAAACCTCCTGGTAGTACTTCTCTGCCTCATCATAGTCACCTTGCAGGTAGTACACGTAGGCTAAGCTGCGAAGCGTGGCCGGATCTCTCCCGTAAAAGTCCAGCATGTCCTGATACAACTCTATGGCTTCATCATAGTGCAGGTTGGTCATCCTGACGTTGGCCACGTAATGGAAATCGTAAATGCTGTCTTGATATGCATCCAAGAAGGAAAGCCATTCCCCCTCCAGGGTTCCCAGGTCTTTCTGGTACATGTCCCGGAAATCCCGTTCTAAGGTCAGGTCGGTGGCCTGTTGATAAAGCCTTTTGAATTTATCCTGAGTGTAAGCTCCAATCAAAAACCTCACGAAGGAGCTGGACTCCCAGAAGGCTACATCTTCCGGCTGACTTCTGTAATCCTTGGTGAGGATGAGCTTCTTCAACGGTATCCACCTTCGGGAGCGGATCAGTTTCTTGGTGAAATGGTGCGATAAGGAGAAATAGTTACCCACCCCCTCCGCCAGCATGGGAGGAGCATAGCCCCAGATACGATAGAACAGAAGAAACCCTATTCCCGGAGAGTCCAAGCTCCGTTCATAGAGATTATATACGGCGTAGAGCTTGTTGCGCACCGGGTCCAGACCGATGTCGAAACGATCGTCCCACACCACTTCGGGCACGCGACAGTGGACTAAGAAAAACTCCATCCGGTCCATGGCCGGCTGGGTGAATCCGAATGTCCTTCGGAAACGTCTGTACTCGGTCTCCGCGTGCCCCTTGAGCCTGGACCAGTGCAGGTCGGCTAAGGAGTTCAGAAGATAGCGGAAGAAGAAATGTGCGCTGGGAAGCTCCTCCCATTCCTCGTTCTCCTTATCCAGGGTATTCAAGTCGCATTCCGAATCTGGCACCTCTTCGATTCTGGGAGAAAGGTAAACCCGGAACACCCTATCCCCCTTCACCCCCACCTCATCCAGTAAGAACGACTGGCCGTTTTTGACCAGAACCTCCCGGAAGACCGTCTGGGGCTTAGGCAGCAAGGTGATTAGAGCCAAATTCAGTATGACATTTTCCTCATCCAGGATATCGGGGGTCACGGTAAGAGTGAAATTGGCTTGAAAAGATGCTTTCTGTTGGCCATCCGAAAGTTGGATCTCTCTTTCGTCGATGAGTTGATAGCTTGTGCTGTCTGAGGATGTTCCTTCTTCCACTCTTATGTTCAGCACCACCCCTTCAGAGGCCCGGACCACTCCTGAACTCAGCATCAGGATAAGAATCGAAGTTACGGAACATAGCTTTAGTTTCATTTATCGATCCCCTTCTCCAGGGATTTGCGGTTTCCGTAGACCGAAAGCCGCGGCGGCTGCCTCAAGACCTTTTGATAAGACTACGCAGTAAATTCAGATTCTTGATGTCCTTTTCTGCGTCCTCCTCTTTGGGGGTCTCCAAAATCTTGGGAACATCTCTCCATCTTCCGTCATTCATCAACAGACGAAATCCTTCCAACCCGATTTTGCCCTCCCCGATGTGTTGATGCCTGTCCACCCGGCTGGCCAATTCTCTCATGGAGTCGTTCACGTGAATTACCTTGAGCCGGGACAGCCCAATGACCCTGTCGAATTCCCGGAACGTCGCCCGGTAAGTCTTCTTGCTTCGTATGTCGTAGCCAGCGGCGAAGGCGTGACAGGTGTCGTAACACACCCCCAATCGCTGGTTGTCCCTCACCCCTTCGATGATTCCGGCCAAGTGCTCGAAACGATAACCCACGGAGTTGCCCTGACCCGCCGTGGTCTCCAGCATCATCATAACCCGGTATCCCTCGGTCTTCCGATGAAGCCAGTTTATGGAACTGATGATTCTTTTAATCCCTTCTTTTTCTCCACTGCCTAAGTGTGACCCCGGATGTATCACCAGATAAGGCAACCGGAGCAGTTCGGCGCGCTGAAGCTCAATCAGCATGGCCTGGAGGGATCGTTCGTGGATATCCTCCCGGGGAGAGGCCAAATTGATGAGATAACCGTTGTGACCCACTATGGGAGATATTCCGGTCTCTTTTTGATTGTTAAAGAACTTCTCCACGTCTTCTGCGGTAAGCTCCTTAGCCTTCCACTGGTTGTTGTTCTTGGTGAAGATCTGGATGGTGCTACATCCCATTTTCCGCCCTTGGAGAGGAGCATTGAAGACTCCTCCGGAGATCGACATATGAGCACCAACCAAAGGCTTTTTGGGCATGCTTCTCACTGATTGATTGATTGTTGAACAAACCGCGCGGTCCGCTCCGATTCTATTTCCTCATCCGTCCGGACGGACGCGCAAAGGCGGGCTTGGATGGACGTTCGGTTGTTTCATCCCATGACAAGCCCGCTTACCACAACCTCTGCCTCTTGCTCAAGTAGGAAAACAAGGCGTAATCGAAGGGAACCGAAGTATCCAGAAGCACGTAGTCGATCAAACTCTCCCGACATTGAAGCGTGTACTTCTCCACCAGAGCCTTAAATCTCTCCGCGTACTCTTTCCTTATCTGCCAGGGAGAGGTCATCAGTTCCTCGTCCGTCTCCAGGTCTTTAAAAATGGCCAGCTCAGGAAAGGCGAAGGTTCGCTCCTTGGGATCCAGTACGTGAAACACGATCACCTCGTGCTTCTTGTGGCGAAAATGCTTTAGGCCGTTTATCACCTGGTCCGCATCGTCGAACAGATCGGAGATCAAAATGATCAGGCCGCGCCTTTTTATCCTTTCCGCCATCTCGTGCAGCGCAGAGCTGACATTGGTTGTTTGGGAAGGCTGCAACCTGTCCAGCTCCTGCAGGATGACGTGCAGGTGGCTTCTCAGCGCGGACTTGGGAGGAATGTACTTCTTTATCTTCTGATCAAACAGTACCAATCCCACCGAGTCCCGCTGTTTCAGCATCAGATAGGTCAAAGCCGCGGAAAGATAACAGCTGTACTCCAGTTTGCTCAAGCCCTCGGAACCGTATCCCATCGAACCGGAGGTATCGACCAGCACGTATGCTTTCAGGTTGGTCTCTTCCTCGAACTCTTTGATGAAAAACCGGTCCGTTTTGGCGTAGACCTTCCAGTCTACGTTCTTCAAAGGATCTCCCGGCATATACTGCCTATGCTCCGCGAACTCCACGGAGAAACCGTGATAGGGGCTTTTGTGCAGGCCGGCGATGAATCCCTCCACTACCAATCTGGCCTTCATCTCCATCCCGGACAGTTTGGAGACCACGTCCGGTTTTAAGAATCTGCGATAGTCTTCCGTCATTATCCTGTCCTTACCGCCAGTTCAATCGTACCGTTACGCAACCGTAATTTCACAATTAAACAAGCAAAACACAAAGGCCGACATGCCAACAGAGACTCAGATAAGATGCAACACAAATCAAGGTGATGATTTACTCTCCGCAACTTTCCGCTCCAGCGCATCACCCATTTCCGAACGGATGCTTTTGAGGTATTTCACCTCTTCCTTCGCCTTTTCCACATCTCCCTTATACAAATAAGCCAAGCCAATGTTGTAGTGTGCCTTTTTGTCTAAGTAGTTTTGTTCCAGAACTTTCTTGAAGTTTGCTATGGCCCTATCATAGTCTTGCTTCCCCAGATAGATCGTGCCCAGATTGGTATAAACCTGCGCGTAGCCGGGATTCAACTCCAACGCCTTGTTGTATTCCTCCAACGCCTTGTCGAGATCCCCCTGGTTGTGGTATGTGAAACCTCTTTTGAAGTGTTCCTCTGCCCGTTTTTCCTTGTTCGCACAACCTACGATCAAGGAGAACAGGATTAGGATCAAAAGACTTACAGGCAGGTATCCCCACCTCATAGGTCCCTCACCTTTTTTGACGTTTTGACCTTGGTCTCCATCGCCCGGAGTAAGAGGACAGTTCGAGTTTGCCCTATCGTGCTCAAATCAACCTCCAACGTTTCAAAAAAAGCTCCTACGGTATACGAGAATCCAACCAAGTGGCATCTCCATCTATATGTTTTACTTCACTTTGTGTTTAAGGATTTGCGATCAGTGACATCCGTTGGTCGATTCTGTCGGCCGATGGTCGTCGCCGGTGTAGGGTTTCGACGGACACGGTGCATCCCGGTTCTGTTTGCGTTCCGAAGTGGAGATTGGCCATGTTCAATCCTGCTGAACTTGGCTTGCTTGACCCCACTCTGCCTTGAAAGGCAGGGAAATCAGAAAGGCAGTGCCGGCCACAAGGATGATGGTGGCGCCGGATGCCAGATTCAAAACGGCGGAGAGCCACAGCCCGCAGAAATTGAAGAGCATCCCCAAAATGATGGAAAGCATCATCATTCTCTTCAAATTGTGAGTGAAGCGGGCGCTGATCGCCGCAGGAATGGTAAGCAGCGCTATCACCAGGATGATCCCCACGATCCTGATGAGCACCACCACCGTCAAGGCGATGAGACATAGAAGAAGAAAATACAGCAGTGTTACCGGAACACCCGCCACGATGGCGAATTCCTCGTCAAAGGAAAATGCCAAAAGCTCCTTGTAGAGCAAAGACACCACCAGGATGATGATCGCCGCCAAGATCAACATCACCACGATATCAGAGAAAGGCACGGTCAGTATGTTGCCAAAGAGGTAGCTGAAAAGATCGGGGGCGTAGCCCGGGCTGAGCCCGATGAAAATCACGCCCAAGGCCATGCCTATGGCCCACATTATTCCAATGGCCGTGTCCTGCCGCAGGTCGGTCCACCTGCTCACCCCGCCGATGCTCAAAGCGGATGCCAAAGAGAAAAACACCGCTCCCCAAATGGGATTGATTCCCAGAAGATAACCCAGTCCGATCCCGCCGAACGCGGCGTGGGAGATTCCGCCGCTGATGAAGACTATGCGGTTGACCACCACATAGGGACCGATGATTCCGCAGACCACGCTGGCCAGAATGCCGGCAATGAAGGCATTGCGCATGAAATCGAACTGCAGAAGCTCCGTCATGGCTGATCCTCGTGCTCTCTCAGAACACGATGCGGCACACCGTGGGCGATCATCTCCACCGGGCACTGGTAGGTCTTCATCAACTCCTCCGCGGTGATCTCCTTGGAGTTGTGATAGAAAAGTCTTCTGTTCAGGCAGGCCACTTTATCCACGTGGACGGACACGGCGCTGATGTCATGGGATACCAAGATTATGGTCATCTTCTCTTTGAGCTCAGCCAGCAACTCGTATAATCCGGTCTGCATGGGTGCATCGACGCTGGCCGTGGGTTCGTCTAAGATGAGCAACTCCGGTTCGCTCACCAATGCCCGGGCCAGAAGGACCCTTTGCTGCTGCCCCTTGGAGAGCCTCCCTATCTGTCGATGGTTCAAATCGGACATTCCCACCTTCTTAAGCGCGTCTGCCGTTATCTCCCGGTCCGTGCGATTATATCTTTTTAGGAGTCCGGAGTGCCTGTATCGTCCCATCAGCACCACCTCTTGGACACTTGCTGGGAAATCGAAGTCAAAACGACTGTGTTGCGGAACATAACCCACAAATCCCCTGGCTTTGTCCGGAGTAGTGCCGAAGACCTTCACCTTTCCCCGACTGGGGTGCACCAAACCAAGGATCAGCCTCAGAAGGGTGGTCTTCCCCCCTCCATTGGGTCCGATTATCCCCAAAAAGTCATTTTCATAAACCGAGAGATCGACCTCCTCCAACACCACCAGATCATCGTAAACCACCCGGACTTTTTCCAAGTACACAATCACGCGGGGAGCCATGAATCACCTCATAGCATGAGCCAATTTTTGGACCACGGCACGCATGTCGGCTATGTAGTCTCGTGGCAGGGGATCGAGAAACTCGGTTGTGCCACCGATCTCGTCGGCTACCGTTTCGGCACCTTTTGTGGCAAACTGCGGTGAGACGAAAACCACCTTGTGGCGGAGCGTCTTCGCCTGGGCCACCGCATTTCCGATATCTTCTGCGGTCGGCTCCTTCCCCCCCCGCTCCACAAGTATCTGCTCCAAGTTGTAGTCTCGGGCAAGATAGCCCCAGGCCGGATGATAGACGATGAACCTCCTATCCTTCACGACGCCGAGCCGTTCTCTTATATATCCATCAAGCTCAGACAACTGTCTTAGATAACCATCTTTGTGGTCGGTGTAATATTCCTCGTTTCCGGGATCGAGTTTGACCAGACCCGCACAGATATTCTGCACCATCTTCTCGGCATTGAGTGGGGAGAGCCACACGTGCGGATCGTCTCCCAAAAGCTGCATCCCCTCAGAACTATTAAGTACCAACATGTCCTTGTTGATTTGCACCAGCCTGTCCATCCAGGCCTTCTCAAACTCCACTCCCGTCCCCACCTTGACGAACATCTCCGCTTCGCTGACCGCTTTCAATTGCGAGGGTTTGGGTTCGTAGCTGTGCGGACTGGCGCCGGGCGGAACCATCACCGTCACCTCTACTTTTTCCCCGCCTACCTGCTCCACCAAATCCGCCAGGGGAAGAATGCTGACCACAATTCCTATCTTGCCATTCTCCTTCCCCAATTCTCCGCAGGACAGAGGCAGCGATAGGATTACCATTGACAGGAAGGCGACGAGAAGTGGAAGTACCCTTTTCTCTCCCCTCATGATCATCGCAGGTAAAGAATTTAGCAGTTCTAACGATTTCCCTTTTTCTGATGCACCGGCACCAAACGGCACCGATAAACCACATGCTGCGTAACTTTTTGCCTTTAGATCAGACGAATCGAGGTAGTGTGCGGCTCACCGGCGCGGACGTTCACTCCTCCTTGATATCGTCCAACAGCTTTTCGATGATGTCCAGTGCCCCCACTCCGTCTGCCTCCGCATTGAAGGAGGTGACGATGCGGTGCCTTAAGACCGGCCTGGCTGCCGCCCTGACATCATCCACCGAGGGGGTATATCTGCCGTCCAAAATCGCCCTGGTCTTGGCCCCCAGTATCATGTACTGGGATGCGCGCGGTCCCGCGCCCCAGTTGACCCAGTTCTTGATATAAGGCAGGGAGTTGTTCTCGTTCGGCCTGGTAGCCCGCGCCAGCCTGACTGCGTAGCCCACCACGTGATCGGATACAGGCACCCGCCGGGCAAGCCTCTGCAGTCCTATTATCTCCTCCGCTCCCATGACCTTATCCAGATCCCAATCGTATGCGCTGGTTGTGGATTTGACTATGGTATTCTCCTCTTCCTCGGAAGGATAGTCCACGTAGATGTTGAACATGAACCGGTCCAATTGCGCCTCGGGCAAAGGGTAGGTTCCTTCCAGCTCGATGGGATTCTGGGTGGCCAGTACGAAGAAGGGTTCTTCCAGTCTGAAGGTTTCCCCTCCGGCGGTTACCTCGTGTTCCTGCATGGCCTGCAGGAGCGCTGCCTGGGTCTTGGGAGGGGTTCGGTTTATCTCATCGGCTAAGACTATGTTGGCAAAGACGGGACCTTTGACGAACTTGAAGGTCCTCTCCCCCGTGGCCGTGCTCTCTTGGATGATCTCCGTGCCGGTGATGTCCGAGGGCATCAAATCCGGGGTAAACTGGATGCGGTTGAACTTCAGATCCAGTATATTGGATATGGTGGAGATCATCAAGGTCTTGGCCAATCCCGGCACCCCGATTAAGAGACAATGACCGTTGGACAAAAGCGCAATCAAAAGCTCGTCGATCACCCGCTCCTGTCCTACGATCACCTTTTTTATTTCTGCTTTGATCTTGTTTCGGGCTTCGTTAAGCTTTTCCACCGCTTCCAAATCATGTTTCTCTGTCATGTTTTCCTCCTGAGTAGTCAATACTAATATACATTCGAAGCTTCAGGATAATTGAACCTTTTTTAAGAAATTGGGTGTGCAAGTACTCCCGCTGACGACGGATGCGGCAGGTCTTCATTATTGGGTCTAGCGACTCCGAACACAATATGCACGCATCTCGATTCAGTCACGGGAAAATGAGATTCCTCGCCCGGATGATGCCTTCCGGACTTTCCATGGTTTATGAAGGAGAATCTCCTTGACCATATGAGAAAAACAATTATATTTCAAAAAGAGAGCAAATCCTCGAATTTCGAACCTCAAAAGCCGGAGACCTACTGTGTCCAAAAGAATGCTTGCCGTTTGGCTGGCGGTAATTCTATGCCTGGGTGTTTATCTTAGCCCTCCCTTGCGGGCAGAGAAAGCAACCCTGCCGGAGATGGAGCAAGTGTGCCAGAACTGGCTTTCGTACCTGGTTTACCAGAAGGGAGAGTGGGCCGGGGAGACTCAACCGCAGATAGTGGCCGTAGATGAGATCGTCGAAGGTGACACCCTACTGGCTCGCTGCTTCTCCATCGCTCCGGGCGGATTCGTGATCGTCCCCATTCTCAAAGAGCTTCCCCCCATCAAAGCTTATTCAGAGGAATGCAGATTGAACGTGAATGACGAGGGTGGATTGGCCCTGCTACTCAGGGAGGTCCTGCTGAACAGGGTGAGGCTTTTCACCCGGGTGTATGGCAGTCCGGATGCAGTCCAGCCACAGAAGGGTGGCGTGCTTTTGGGACGGGGACACAGGGTGGAGTGGAATCGATTCCTAAAGAGCAGCCGGGAATTCGAAGCCGATCTGGCTGAAGGAAAATTCGATCCTTTGACAGAAGCCGGACCTCTGCTGACCACATCCTGGCATCAATACGGCCCGTACAACGGTCTTTGCCCTATGGGCGACGAGACTTGCGTCACCTGTCCCAGCGGCAAGCCGGCGACGTTCCCCTGCAAGGTGGGCTGCGTGGCGACAGCCACCGCGCAGATTTTGAGATACTGGAACTGGCCCCCCTCCGGCACCGGAACGCACCAATACTGGTGGGAAGGCGACAACTCCTGCTACGGCAGCAGCCCAGGAGCCTGGCTATCTGCCGATTTCTCCGATCCCTACGATTGGGCACACATGCCCGACAGCTTCGATCTTGAGTATACCCCTGAGGATTCAGCCGCCGTGGCGGAGCTGTGCTACGAGGTGGGCGTGGCATTCGAGATGATGTTCGGAGTATGCGGCTCGGGAACATGGACCTCTATGGCTGTGGACGTTTTCCCCACCTACTTCAGGTATGACCCTGACATAGGCATTGAGTATCGGGATCTCCACGAGCAAGGAGAATGGTTTTCCATTATTCAGGAAGAGATAGACAATAGCCGCCCCATACAGTATCGCATAAGAAGTCATTCTATCGTCTGTGATGGATGGAGGGACGCCGGTGGGCTGGATCAATACCACATGAACTACGGATGGGGTGGTTCGGCCACCGCCTGGTACTCCATCGATAGCCTCTACTGCTACTGGGTATTGCCTGATAGCCTCTGTCCTTGGGAAGAGGAATACCTGATCAGGAACATCTATCCGTTGTACGAATCCCAGCCCCATATTGTCTCCGTCTCGCCTGCACAGAATGAGCTGAACGTGCCGGTCTCAACCAACGTATCGGTGACCTTCAATGTGGACATGGACGAGACCACCATCAACGACTCCACCTTTTTAGTGAATGCCAGGTCGACCGGACTGCATCCGGGCACTATTACCTACAACGGTCCGACCAAGACTGCAACCTTTGACCCTGTCGAGGACTTCGATGAAGGAGAAGTGGTTACCGTGGTACTCACCACCGGCATCCAATCCTTCGACGGACTTCCTCTAGACAGCGCTTATGTGTGGTCTTTCACATCAGTAGTCGACGATGGTTCAGGCACTTTTGTCTCCGATTCGGTCTATGCAGCGGGTGACCATCCTTACTCTGTCTTTTCTGCCGATCTGGATGGGGATGGGGACCTGGACCTGGCAACTGCAAACATCAATTCCAGCAATGTCTCGGTTCTGCTGAACAACGGAGACGGCACCTTTGCCCCCCAATCCGTCTATGCTGTGGGTGAGGAGCCTTACTCAGTTTTTTCTGCTGATCTGGATGGGGATGGGGACCTGGACCTGGCAACTGCAAACGGCAGTTCCAACG
>CAYMNI010000041.1:0-13677 GCA_964391755.1 uncultured Ignavibacteria bacterium | reverse complement strand
ACCGATCGGGCTATGGTGGGATTGATTCCCTTCTATGATCCGCCCCTCCCTCCCACCCAGGGGCTCTTCACCACATTGTGTTTTACGCTCACCGACCAGACCGGGATCGTGCAGATCGATTCGGTCTTCATGCAACCGATCAACCACGTGCTCTTCACCACCACCCAGCCTCAGGGTTACAGTCCTCAGTTTGTGGTTGGAGAGATCCCGATCGTAGCCTACCTGCCCGGTGACGTTACCATGGACGGACTGCGGGATGTAGCGGATGCGGTTTATCTGCTCAACTTCATCTACAAAGGCGGTCCTCTCCCGCAACATCCCATCTCCGCTGACATCAATATGCCGGACAGGCTCATCGACATCGAAGACGTAATCTATCTACTGAATCATTTATTCAAGTTCGGAGTCGATCCGCTGCCGGGCGATCCCTGGTGGCCGGAGAAGATATACGTAAAATGAGAAGCAGCAGGAAGCCGCCTCCAATTAGCGAAGTTTTGTACGCATCTATCGAAGTAGTGTTGGGGAACTCGTTTGCAGATGATTTTGTGATCAAAGGCTAAAGCAGAGGAATATCTGATTTCCTGCCGAGCGACCGGCTGTATCGCTCCGACGGGAACATCATAGAAGCAGTACACAACATCCAGTGGTCATAGGTGTAGACCTAAAGACGAATTTCTTGGCTTCAACACCTTCTAAACAAGGAGCTTAGGATGAGGAAAGGTGGTCTGTTTCTTTTGGCAGCGATCGTCGTGGTGCTTGGGTGTTTCACCCTCTCCTGGGGTCAGTGTCCGGAAGATCCGAATGACAATGGAGAGTGCGACACCCTTAACGTGATCTGCCTGGATTGCGAGCAGAGTGGAACGGGGCCTTACACCGTGCGGTTTCCTCTTCTGGTAACTCACGATCAGCCCGCCCCGGTTGATTCCATACGCGGCTTCATCATTCCTCTGACCTTTACCCACACCAATACTGCTGCTTTTTGCAGTGTGAGCGCTTATTGGAACGGCACCGAGATGGGGTGGTGGTTCCCCAATTTCGTAAGAAGCGTCTTCCGGCATATGTTCGAAACCGATTATCCCGACACATCGGGCGAGCTTTATCGCAACCGGATGGCTTTGCTGGAGGCGGATTTCAGCAACCGGGGATGGGATTTTGTTCAATTGTCCTTGGACGACACGGCCAACTTCTGGTTGACCCTGGTGCCCATCAATGCTCAGAATCAGGCGTGGTGGGAGAGCGATAGGGTGTTGCTTGCCACCATGACCTTGAGGGTTCAGGATACCATGCACGTCTGCATGGACAGCACATTCTGGCCGCCTGCTTCTCAGTTTTCATTCAGCCGATCGGACGCCGTTTCCTATATTCCCCGGCATAACCTCCCCCACTGCTTCTGGATTGGTGGTCCCCAGATCAGGATAACCTCTCCTAACGGAGGCGAGGCCTGGGTGGTGGGTGACACGCACGACATCACCTGGATATCGGAGAATTTCTATGGAGAAAACGTGGATGTAGAATTCTCCGCAGACGGCGGGGGCAGCTGGGCTGCCATCGTGGAGGATACTCCCAACGACGGGGTTCACCCCTGGTTGATACCCGATACCGTCTCGGCTACGTGTTTGGTAAAGGTGTCCGACGCAGAGGACGGTGATCCATACGACCAGAGCGATGATTTCTTCTCCATCATCTACACCGCCTACTTCGAGATGGATGCGGAGCCGGACACCCAGTGGGTCAAGGAAGGCGATTCCACCCAATACTCGGTGATCCTCACTTCGCTGTACGGATTCAGCTCGTCCTGCACGCTGACGATAGAGGGTCTTCCTTCCCAAGCTACATTCAGCTTTGACCCGCCGGTGGTGATTCCCACCGACACCTCCGTCTTGACTGTGGTGACGGATACGCTGACCCCTTTGGGCACTTATGAGCTGCTGATAATCGGAACCGAGCAAACCAAGCAGTTCGTAGACAGCACCACGGTGCTGTTGTACGTCACCTCCTCGTTCAATCGCAAACCGGAACTGACCCTTCCCGGGCCGCAGGTCGTTTACGGAGGTCTGCAGATCGCATTTCCGGTCGTGGCCGTCGATGCCGATTCGGCGGACACTTTAACTTTGACCAAATCCGGAGTTGGGGATTTTCCCTGCTATCCCCGGGTTTCGCCTGTGGTCTGCTACTTCCAGTGGACCACCACGCCGGACGACACCTTAAACTCCCCTTACACCGTGGTGTTCAACGTGGATGACGGTCGAGACAGCACCGACACCGATTCGGTGGAGATAACCGTTCTGCCTTACGACGTGCTGCCTTCTACCATGCCGGGAGACGTCAACGGGGACGGGATCATAGAAGTCTCCGACGGGGTTTTCATATTGAACTATCTGTTCCAGGGCGGACCGCCTTCCAATCCACCCTCGGCGGGAGATATCAACGGAGACTGTTTCATAGGCCTGTCCGATCTGATCTGGCTGCTCAACTACCTCTACCGCGACGGACCGCCGCCTCAGATCAGATGCCTGCCGGGCGATTTCAATTACGACGGATACGTCGATCTCCTTGATCCGCCCTACTTCATCAACTACATGGCCTACGGCGGGCCGGGTCCCATATCCATGAGATCCACGGACGTCAACGCCGACTGCTTCATTAACACGGTAGACTTGGTTTATGAGATCAAGTATCTTCTGAGAGGAGGGACAGCGCCGGAGCCGGGCTGCGTCGAACCGAAGGGAGAACTGGCACCAGGCTTGCCGCCGGGCATAGCCCAGGTAGGGTTCTCCTCGGTGCGTTACGATCACGTCTCCCGGGTAAACCGAATGCCGGTTTTGGCCAGCTTCGAGAATCCTGTGGCTGGAGTTGAACTGGTCATTACCTTCGATCCGGACGAGGTCTCTTTGCTGCCGCCCACTCAGACCAGCAGAACCGAGATGATGGGAATATACTATCAGTTGGAGAGAGGGAAGCTCAGCATCGGTTTGGTTGACATAGATGGGATCAATTACATCCAGCCGGGTGCCGGAGCCATCCTCAACCTCCAGTTTGTGCCGGCTGAAACAGGATCGGTCGATACCGGCAGCATTCAGATCGAGAGGGCTACCTTCGTCGATCCGAATGCGCAGGAATTGTTGGAGAGCGTATTGAGATAGAGTCGCATACTATACAGATTAAGGAGGGCTACACGGGTTCTTCCGTCCGGACTTGATTTCTGCAGCGACGGAGGAACCCGTTTCTTCTCCTTCCATCCGCGGTGAGATGAAAAGAGAAATCCCTTGTCATATCTGAACACATCCCCTATAATCCAAGGCGAGGGATATTCACCCAGCGAGGCATAGATCCGATTTATTATCAGGATAGGATTTGTGGTGGAAATCAGCAATCATGCAATGTATCTGCCAACTGCAGGCTACGGAGAGAACCAGAGAATAAGGAGGTGAAGCTCATGAAACCCAATGTGGGAGCCACCGACAGGATCATCCGGCTTCTACTCGGCGTGATCATCATCGTGGTGGGAGCCGTCTACAACAGTTGGTGGGGGTTGATCGGGGTGGCGCTTTTTCTCACCGGATTAATCGGCCGATGCGGCTTGTATGTGCCATTGGGGATCAACACCTGCAAGATCAAAACACCACCCCCTGCGGATGCCGAACAAGATGAGCTATCGGATTCGACATCGTAGGGTGGCGGTGAGGTCCACCATCTAATCCAAGCTGCCGACCCTTAGCTTTCGATCTATCGGCGCCCTTCCTACCTGCGAAACCGACCATGGCGTAAAAGGAATAGGAGTGTTTATGCAGTTGTAAAACGGAGACTTTAACATGGGCAAGTTCATATGTTCGAAATGCATGAAGGTTTTCCATGAGCCCAAGCACGGCAAGTGTCCTCATTGCCATCAAGGCCCGCCTGAAGTCTACGATTTCAAAAACAGCGACGATTACCTGAAGGAGAAGATTCCTCTGGTCTTAGAAGAGAGAAGAAGTTTAGGGCTGGAGGATTTGGTAGGGGGACTGGAGTGCGTGATCATAAACGCCGAACCCGATCGGCAGAAGCAAGCGGTCGCGGAGCTTCTCCGCTGGACCGGTTTGGAGATCCGGCAGACCTTCCGGGACTCGCACTACACAACCTGCGTGCTTAAGACGGAAGGTTCGGCCGACTTTCTGGTCAGGTCGCGGACGGGAGGCGACAATCCTTTTATTCCTTTCAACATTTTCCCCAAATCCAAGCACCTTCCCCACACCCGGCTGGAGACTTTCGTTTTCGGAACAAAGGACATCGAAGAGTATTTTTCCATTCAGAAAAACAGAGGGGTCAACTTCCTCACAGAAAGCATTGTACATAACGAGAACTTCTCTTTCATCCAAACCATACCCTCCAATCTTACCGGCAACTCGCTGGGATTCATCCAGTGGAAAGATGCTCGCGGAGACTATTCTACTGCCGGTAGTGAATTTCTCGATTGGAGAATTGAAAAACCGGAGAAGGAATATCTGAAAAACATCGGGAAACTGGATCACACCGCCACCCGGGTGGAAGCGGTGGATCGGGATGCGGCTATTCTCGAGTTCATGGAGCTCACCAACTACCACTTCGATTTCGCCATCTACGTCAGGCTATTCAATTCCATCACCAACGTGGCCCGACTTTCGGCTGAGGATTTCGCCATGGTGTTCACCTCAGGGATATCTCCGTATGCCAACAACACCCAATCCGGCCCGACGGAGAAGTTCATCCATAACTACGGCCCTCGGGTGCATCATATGGCCTTCCAGACCCGGGAGATAGACCAGACCTTCTCCGCGCTGAAGCGGGACGGCATGGAATTCCTGATCGAATTGGTGGGATCACCGGACGAGGGATTGAAGCAGACCTTTACCGTGCAGTCGGAGCATACCATGTTGATTAACGAATACATCCACCGCTACGGAGATTTCGACGGGTTCTTCACCAAAAGCAATGTCACCCTGCTGACCGGAGTCACCGACAAACAGTGACCAGTGTGCTCCCATCCTCCGGGGGGAAAGAAAAAGGTCCGCCCCGGTCTGAACCGGCCAAGGTGGACCCGTCGTTTTCAATCGAATCGTGTTATGGTGTCTGTTACTCCTCAATGGTGATGGCTTCCGAGGGGCAGGAATCTGCGGCTTCTCTCACCGAGTCCTGCAGCTCCTCCGGAATCTCGTCCATCTTCACCACGGCCTTATCATCCTCCATTTCAAAGACCTCCGGGCATACCTGCACGCAGATCTCGTCTCCGGTGCAGAGATCGGGATCAACTTTGCACTTCATCAGCCTTACCTCCTTTTCCAATGAACATCCATCCCGTTTTGAACAACAATCGCAAGTCAACTATTTTGGTACCGACACCTCATCCTCCTCGTTTGAGACGCCAATCGCTTCTTAAAAGAAATCGTCGCCTACTTCGGGCCTAATCCTTAAGAGCCTTCTCGCTCAATACGTCCTTAAGTTTGGGATGGATGAATATCCCGTCCTTACGGACCAGCACGTCGTCGAAGTACAACTCACCGCCGCCATATTCGGCAGTCTGAATAAGAACCAGATCCCAATGAATGGCCGATTTGTTTCCGTTGTCTGCGTCCTCGTAGGCTGCTCCGGGAGTTAGATGAATGCTGCCGAAGATCTTCTCGTCGAACAGGGTGTCCTTCAGACATCTTTTTATGGCGGGGTTTATTCCGATGGCAAATTCTCCCACGTACCGTGCTCCCTCGTCGGTGTCCAGAAGCTTGTTCATTTTCTCCTGATTCACCGTAGATTTGGCATCCACTATCTTCCCGTCCTTGAACTTGAAGCTTATGCCGTCGTACAGCACACCCTGCATCAAAGAAGGGGTGTTGTAGGTTATGGTTCCGTTCACGGAGGTCTTGACCGGGGCCGTGTAAACTTCTCCGTCCGGAATGTTCAGCTTTCCGTCGCACTTCTTATTCGGTATGCCTTTGATGGAAAAGGAAAGATCGGTTCCCGGCGCGACCAACCGCACCCTGTCGGTCTGGCTCATCAACTCGCACAAGGGATCCATGGCCTTGGACATCCTGCTGTAGTCTAAAGTACACACCTCGAAATAGAAATCCTCGAAGGTCTCCTGGGGGATTTCCGCCAATTGAGCGAACGAGTTTGTGGGATAGCGCAGAACCACCCATTTGGTGTGCTTGACTCTCTGCTCCAAGTGCACCGGCTTGTAGTAGATGTTCATGTACTGCTGCATCTTCTCATCCGGAACGTCACCCAAATCAAAGGCGTTATCCCCTCCCCGGAACGACACAAAGGCATCCGTCATCTTCATCATGGAGAGCTGAAACTCGGCAAACCGCTTCATCTGATCTTCGTTGCACTCCAAAAGCCATCTCCGGGTGAGGCTGTCGTCGTTGTAATACCAAAAGGGAACCGCACCTTTCTTGGTTACCTGAGTGATCATCTCCTTGACCATCTCCAGAACCGGAAAGCCCCGGCTTTCGATCCACACCCTCTCTCCCGGCTTCAAATCCAGAGAATAGCCCGCCAGGTTCTTGGCCAGGGTGACCATCCTTTCGTCTTTCATTTGTGACTCCTTTCGTTGGCATGAGGGAACCGGAATCTAACTTAAGTAAGGTTCTGGTTCTTGCTGTCATGAATGACCTTCAGACTCCTTTGAGCGAGAATGCTGCGTGTCGTCCGCCGGCCTCGGTCGAATTAGTATACAAAATCCGACCTGATCTGGCAAGCTCAAAAACCTCCCATCCGCCGGAGAGGCTGTTCCGTGCGCCCGCGCCTACAGCACATTTCCCTGAGGAATCGGATTTGTGTGCAAACCACAAAAACAATCTATCGCCAACACGTACGCGTATTATGGTTAAACGTTTCCCACAGGGTCTGTGTCCATTATCAAAAAGACAAAGGAAAACGCATGAAGAGAAAGATAATCATCATCGCCGCATCCCTGGTAGTGATCGTGCTGCTTGTCGTACTCCTGTCCGGGCGAAAGGAGACCGAAGCGACCTTCGTCACGGCAAAGGTTGAAAAGGGAGATATTTCCATTCTGGTGACAGCCACCGGCACGTTGGAGGCGGTGACCACGGTTCAGGTGGGCAGCCAGGTTTCCGGAACCATCTCCGCTTTGTATGTGGATTTCAACGACCGGGTGAAAAAAGGACAGGTTGTCGCTCAGTTGGATCCGACTTTTCTGAAGGCGCAGATGGCGCAGGCTCGGGCAGATCTGGAAAAGGCGGACGCTTCGGCTAACCTTTCCAAAAAGGAGTATGAGCGGGCCCTGTCGCTGTTCGAGAAGAATCTCATATCCGAGTCCGAAAGGGACCTGCAGCAGACCAATTATGAATTGGCGGTGGCCGAGCAGAAATCGTCCAAGGCCGCCTTGGACCGGGCCAGAACCAATCTGGAGTACGCCACCATAGTCTCTCCCATCGATGGGGTGGTCATCTCCAAAGACGTGGACGTGGGGCAAACCGTGGCCGCCAGCCTGCAGGCTCCCACCCTTTTCACCATTGCTCAGGACCTGTCTCAGATGCAGGTCAATACCAGCATCGATGAGGCAGACATCGGCCAGATAAAAAAAGGACAGGAGGTTCTTTTTACGGTCGACGCCTATCCGAATTTAACTTTCGAAGGAAAGGTAAAGCAGATAAGGCTGTCGCCGGAGATAGTTCAGAATGTGGTCACCTATCAAGTCATCCTGGAGGTGTCGAATCCCGAGCTGTTGCTGAAGCCGGGGATGACCGCCAACGTGACCATCCTGGTGGACTACCGGGAGGGTGTGCTCAAAGTCCCGGCAGGCGCTTTGCGCTTCAATCCACCCACAGTCGTAGGGGAATCGTCCTCACACGGAGAAGATGACGGGGCGCGCGCATCCAACTCGCACCCACCGACTGAAGGTTCCAGCTCTCCGCACCCCAAGGATGCGGAACGCGCCAAGCAGGATCGGGTCTGGATTCTTGATCAGCAGGGAGAACCGCAACCGGTTCCGGTTCAAACCGGAATATCGGACGGCTCTTCCGTTGAAATAGCTTCCGGCGATATCAAAGAAGGCGACCAGGTGATCATCGGATTCGGAAACTCGGTGATGATGTCGACCAATCAGCAGGTAAACCCCTTTGTTCCCCAGTTCAGGAGACGCCGGTAATGAATTCAAGTCCGCTGATCTCGACAGAGGACGTCGTCAAAATCTACCACCTGGGTGAATTCGATATTCATGCCCTGAGGGGAGTCAGCTTGTCTATCGACAAGGGCGAGTTCGTGGCCATCATGGGCCCATCCGGATCGGGAAAATCCACCCTGATGCACATTTTGGGTTGTCTGGACAGGCCCACCAAGGGGAGGTACGTGTTGGAGGGCAGGGACGTCTCTTCTCTGGATCGAAATAGCTTGGCCGCAGTCAGGAATGAGAGAATCGGATTCGTGTTTCAGACCTTCAATCTCCTTCCCAGGACTACCGCGCTGGAGAACGTGGAACTGCCCTTACTCTACGACGGCACTTCCACCAGGGACAGAATCCAAAAAGCAAAAAGTGCTCTGGCCATGGTAGGCTTGGAGGGAAGAGAGGGTTCCTATCCCAATCAGTTGTCCGGCGGTCAACAACAGCGGGTGGCCGTAGCCCGTGCCCTGATCAACCAGCCGAGCATAATCTTAGCGGACGAGCCGACCGGAAATTTAGACACCAGAACCTCGGTGGAGGTGATGGAGATTTTTCAATCCCTAAACGATTCCGGGATAACCATCGTGCTGATAACTCATGAGAGAGACATCGCCGCTTATGCCAAGAGGAACATAGCATTTCGGGACGGCAGAATCGTGAAGGACGAGATTGTCGCACGTCGCAGAAACGCCAAAGAGGAACTCGTGTCTATGCCTCTGACGGATTTGGAGGAGGAGATATGAGATACCTCCAGATACTAAAGGTGGCCTACCGCGCCTTAACCAGAAACAAGATGCGTTCCAGCCTGACCATGCTGGGAATAATAATCGGCGTGGGCGCGGTCATCGCCATGGTGGCCATCGGCCAGGGAGCGAAGAAGATGATCGACGCCCAGGTCAGCTCGCTGGGAGATAACCTTCTCACTATCTTCTCCGGAAGCCATTTCGGGGGTGGCGTGCGGGGTGGAGCTGGTACCATTACCAACCTGACCGATGAAGACGCAAAAGCCATTCTGGAGAATTGCCCAGCAGTATCGAGAGTTAGTCCGAGAGTTCGAACAAACGCTCAGGTGGTGGCGGGCAACCTCAACTGGGCTACTTCGGTTGAGGGTTACGGACCGGATTTCGTTTTCATTCGCTCCTGGCCCATTACCTCGGGAAGCTTCTTCACCGATCAGGACGTTAGGGGCGCAACCAAAGTCTGTGTCCTGGGAAAGACGGTAGTGGACGAACTTTTCGGCGGCCAGAATCCAGTGGGAGAGATCATCCGAATCAGCAAGCTTCCATTTCGCGTGGTGGGGGTCTTATCGCCGAAGGGCCAGAACGCGTTCGGCCGTGATGAGGACGATTTGGTGATAGTCCCCTACACCACAGCACAGAAAAAGCTCATTGGGATAACCCATGTCCAATCCATAATGGCCTCCGCCGTCGACAGATCTCAGATCGACTTAGCCGAGCAGCAGATAACCCAGCTTCTCCGGCAGCGACACAAGATCCCGCCTGGCGAAGACGATGACTTCACGGTCAGGAGTCAGTTGGATATCGCCAGCGTGGCCGGTTCCACCTCCAAGATAATGACCATACTGTTGGCTGCCATTGCCTCCGTCTCGTTGATAGTGGGTGGCATAGGCATTATGAACATCATGTTGGTCTCCGTGACGGAAAGAACACGAGAGGTGGGGCTGAGAATGGCCGTGGGAGCCAAAGGCCGGGATATTCTGGTTCAGTTCCTGGTGGAATCCGTGGTGCTGTGCCTGGCTGGTGGTTTGATCGGCATACTGATTGGGATATTGAGTTCCAAGGTGATATCCGGAGTGCTGAACTGGCCGACCTTCGTCTCCATTCCTGCAGTGGCCTTGGCCTTCTTCTTTGCCGCCTTCGTTGGAATCTTCTTCGGCTTTTATCCCGCCAGAAAAGCCTCGCTTCTGGACCCGATTGAAGCTTTGAGATACGAGTAAACCAGACTTAAGTATCCAGACACCAGTCGCCAGTCTCAGGCACCCAGAACCAGAGGTTAAGGGTGGGGGACTAGAAGCTTAAAACTCACAGCTGATTGAGCAGATTAGGCTGATATCGGCGACACCCATCTGCTTAATCGGTTTAATCTACTGTGAATAATCCTCGTGGGCATCTTCTTCGGCTTCTACCCCACCAGAAAAGCCTCCCTCTTGGACCCAATTGAAGCGCTGAGATACGAGTAGACAGGAGTTCGTAGGTCAACCATCCCGAAGAGTGTGGTTGACAATCCAGTACGTCAAGCAGTCCTGCGGACATGCTTGACCTTCGTGACTAGAGCCGAATAGACATAAGATCTGTTCTATCAGCTGCCTGAAAGCAGCTGGAAAAGTTTGAAGGGAGGTCTCTCTTATTCACCCTCAATCGGCACAAACTTGATATCCTGGTCCCCTTCCGCCGTGACAAAGCTAACAGAATAAATGTAGTCCATGCTGCGAAGAAAAAGATCTTGGTCTCGATACCTGCGATACCCCCAATCTAATCCACCTGGCCATGAAAAAGGAAAGTAAATGTAGCCATTAACGCTTTGTGTAGGAAAAATAGTGTTCCTCCTTAGAATTCCTTCGCTGACGCTACTCTGATACAATTCGTACCAAATTGCCGTATTCATCATTGCATTGACCGTACGATCATGAATCTCACCACGTTTTTTTGATTCGTCGTCTACGGTCGTGATTGCGGTGGATGTACGGACACCCCCGTTCGCTATCTCGTATGTTTCTGTACGCGTAGTGGTTGGCTTGACAGCCATCTGCTCAAGAGTTCCGCCAATAGCCTGCATGATCATCGTTGCTGCCTTGTCGTTCGATATGTGAGCAAGAATCTTTGTCGGAGACTCTGGTTGGCTCGATTTCGATTTGTCCTTTGATATGTGAGTAGATGTCAATGTCACAAACTGCAGCGGTTCTAACAGGTATGGCTTGTCAGATGTATTTTGGTAAAGCATCCAAAGACGAATGTAAGGTCGACCGGCAACATAGGTCGGTTCGAGGGAAAGCAAGAGAAAAGCTTCTGCGGTTTCGATTGCCCCTATAGGCTGACCAGATGTAAAGAAGGGGAAGACATTTTCTTGCTGCTCTGGAAGATACTTCGTGAATGGTTTGGTGCTGGCACAGCCCAGAACGATTGAAATAAGAATCAGGATGGAGGCATACCTCCGAAGATCCATCAATATCACCTCCTTCACTCCAAGGGAATCCCCGCCTGCTTTTCAGGCAGGGTTCGTCATACTATTGGCACCTACTTGACCTAGGCCCGGTCTGTTCATCAGGCCGGCACTACCATCATGCCAACCCCCTGTTTCCCCCTTGTCAGGGGGGCAAAGTCATTCATCCACCACTGCTTAGATGCATCCGAGGGGCAGTACGACAACGCCGTTTTCGTCGATATAGACCAGGCGACGTGTAGCCCTTTTGCCGAGGCTGGTCGAGTAGGATTCGTGATCGACCTGCCAATAGAGACGATCCCGCCACACTTTGTAAGGACGAGATGCCAGATACGTCCAATCCTGCTCGGACGGAAACTCGGCTGTTGTGGTGTCTACGAATGCTACGTAAGCTTCAAAGGCTATCTGAACATCCGAAGTATAGTGGACCGGGATTCCACTCTGGTAAAGCGTGTCCAAACCACACCAACTTGAACCGGGGCCGGTGGGATCAAGGTCACAACTGACGACGGTCATAACCAGACCTGCTGATGCAGTAACGAGGATAACAGCCAAACGAGCGAATGAACCCAATGCCCTATTCATAGCGTTTCTTAGTCCGTTAGGCCTTGCCCACTCTACGGGCTCAGCCCCGATGGGGCACGGCCTCGGCGGGAATCACCTCGCAGTCTCAGCCTTTAGCTAACCTTACTGCCCAGTCCCGCCACAGCTTCGGATGATCGACTATTGTGAATCCCGCCTCTTGCGCCGCAGATTCAGTGGCTTCACACTCAGCGGATGAGGCGTGATGTCTGGGTTCCACAACCAGGAGTATTCCCCCCGGCTTCAATGCCCCGTGTATGTCCCTCATCAGGCAGGCGGCATCCGCTGCATGGTGCACAACGTAGACAGCAAGCGCGAAATCAACCTGACCGGTGAGGTCACCGACTTCAAGGTCCTGCTCGCCACAGACCCGCGCCTGGATTCGCTCGGAAACCCCGGCTTGAGTCGCCCGCCGCTTGAGAGCTGCGATTTTCTCGGCCTTAAGGTCGACAGAGACGACCCGTCCCTTTGCCCCCACCAACTTGGCCATGGCGAGACTATGATCACCGCCCCCGCAACCAATGTCAAGAACAGTCATACCAGGCCTGACCCAACCCTTGAGCATTCTCTTGGGAGTCTCTACCAAGCGTCTTAAGGGCTTAGCCAGAATAGAGTCTATCCACCAGGTCGGAATCCCGCTAGTCATACCCATTCCTCCGGTCTGTGCTTCATCATTGATAATGTGGTTCTTGTTTCATCAGGCATTGCGCGTCATGGCGCCGCATAAAGACACCATTCCCCTCGCCCGTAAGCTGCGTCTTGCCACATGATCAATAGACATTATAATCGTTTATGCATCCTTGTCAACCACTTTCTACATCACTTTCCCCACCAGAAAAGTCTGGTTTCGATTGGTGGCCCTGTGAGGGTCGGACTGATCCAATCGTCGGGCGCGGTCGGCAGACGCCCCCCTGTATGGCGTCCGGGAATCAAGCCCATACAATGACCTTCCAGTTTAGGGACCTGGCGGGCACAAGAATTCTCCCTATCCTGTCAAGATTGGGGCGTGGGATGAGTGCAGAAACGAGAACCCCAGAGCCATCTGAAAACGTACACTGTGATGTGGACTCTTGGCTGGAATGATACGGCGGTTCTCGCGAGGCCGTCGGAAGAGTGAACTGAATGCATGCGAAACCAAGGAAATGGAGGCAACACGTCTGAAAATGCGACTACTTCTGATCGGCTGAGCCTTAAATGGCTCTACCTGCCGTGGCTGAGTCTTGCCTTCACCATCGTTGTTTTCGGCGTCATCGGCACCATCGAGCGAGGCGATCCTTCCCGCCTCATCTTAAGCTGGGGCCTATTCAGCGATATCGCCATCTTCGCCATCGCCCTCTGGGATTTCGGGATGATTCTGGCAGCAGTGACGTTATACCTGCTGCTGCGCAGGGAAGGAAAATCGCTGGCTGCAACCGGGTTCCGGGGATCGCTGACACTTAAAGGCGTTGCTTATGCTGTCGTGGGCTATTTGGTCGTACTCGGACTGTATCACCTGACTGAGACCACCCTCGGGGCGATTGGGATTGACATGTATTGGCGGGGAGGGAGCGACGCCCAACTTATTAGTGTAAAGACCCATATTGACTGGATAATACTGTTTCTCGGGCCGGTCATTGTGTCTCCTGTAACAGAGGAGTTTCTGTTCCGAGGGTATGTTCTCAATGCTCTATTGGGGAAATTCGGGGTGATGGTAGCAGTGGTTCTCTCGGCGGTCATATTTGCCAGCGTTCATATTATGTTCGGACCGGGCCTGATGGTGTATATATTCCTGGGTGCTTTTGTCT
>CAYMNI010000040.1:0-13815 GCA_964391755.1 uncultured Ignavibacteria bacterium | reverse complement strand
ACCCGGGGAGAGGGGGCGGTGCGCGAGATCGACGGCCAGTCCTACAGCACTCCTCCGGCCAGGTACGACCCCAGCTATCATTACTACTATGCCCGCGACATCGAGTGGTACGTTGCCGGCTCCGACTTGAGCAACATCAATACCATCAAAGAGAAGGTGATCAGCGAGGGGGTAATGGGGACCTGTCTATGTTACGATGCATCATTCCTTAACGCCAGCTACTGCCACTACCAGCCGCCGAGCAGCACCCTGGATCCCAACCACGCGGTTGCCATTGTGGGCTGGGACGACAACAAAGTCACACAGGCTCCGGAAGGCCCAGGCGCCTGGCTCATCAAGAACAGTTGGGGAAGCTCCTGGGGTCTGGATGGTTACTTCTGGATCTCCTACTACGACAAACACTGCTGCAAGCACCCGGAGATGGGAGCCATATCCTTCCAGGACGTCGAGCCCCTGCAGTACGAACACATCTACTATCATGATTACCACGGATGGCGCGATACCAAGGATGACTGCTGGGAGGCGTTCAACGCATTCAGCGCCGCCGGCTCGGACCAGGGGCAGGAGAACCTCCATGCCGTCAGTTTCTACACGGCTGTGGACAACGTCAGCTACACGGTGACGGTCTATGATCGCTTCGAAGGCGGACAGCTTCAAGACCAGCTCTCCACCACCAGCGGGACGGTGGAGTACAGCGGATTCCACACCGTCAATCTGGACTCACCGGTTACCCTTCCGGAGGGTGACGATTTCTACATATATCTATACCTCTCCAGCGGAGGACATCCATACGACCGAACCTCAGACGTTCCGGTGCTTCTGGGCGCCCAATACCGTACGATTGTAGAGTCCTCGGCTCGACCGGGAGAGAGCTATTATCGCGATGGGGGCAGCTGGATCGACCTGCAAGACTTCGACGATCCTCCCTGGACAGGCACAGCCAACTTCTGTATCAAGGGACTGGTGGACGTGGTGCGACCCTTGGATATCCTGCTTCCTGACGGGGTGCCCGAGTGTGTGGACCCAGGGCTTCCTGCCAGCATCACCGTGCAGATTCAAGAGGTGGGCGACACCTACGTTCCCGGGAGCAGCATGCTCTATTACCGTTACGACGGCGGAACCTATCTCACCTCGCCCTTGAGTTCCCTGGGAGGAGATCTGTATCAGGCCACACTTCCCGCAGCTGGCTGCAGCGACCAACCCGAATACTACTTCACCGCAGAAGCTGCACAGTTCGGAGTGATCTGTAATCCTCCTGACGCCCCCGCCACCGTCTACTCCTCGTTGGTCGGAGAGCTTACTTCAATCTTCGCCGATGATTTCGAAATCCATCAGGGCTGGACCGTACAGAGCGACCCCTACCTCACAGATGGGCCATGGGAGCGCGGTGTACCCGCTGGCGGAGGCGAGCGGGGCGATCCTCCTGCCGATTACGACGGATCGGGCCAGTGCTATCTGACCGACAACGAGTACGGCAATTCGGACGTGGACGGAGGTATTACCTGGTTGATTTCGCCATCTTTTGATCTGTCCGGATGCGAAGATGCCTTAGTACAATATGCTCTGTGGTACACCAACAACTTCGGCGCAGATCCGGACAACGATCTGTTTATCGTCTACGTCTCCGGCGACAACGGTTCCAGTTGGACTCCAGTCGACACCCTGGGACCCGTAAGCTCCGCCGGCTGGAAGGAGTACGAATTCTGGGTTGGGGATTTCGTGACTCCGACAGATCAGGTGAAAGTGCGCTTCGAGGCCTCCGACCTAAACGACGGTTCGGTGGTGGAGGCGGGCGTAGACGACTTCAGCGTTTTGCTCCATAGCTGTGCGGATTTCATTCGCGGGGACGTCAACGACGATACTTCGATAGACCTGGAAGACGCGATCTACCTACTCAACTATCTCTACAAGGAAGGTCTCCCGCCGCAGTGCGATCCCATCACTACCTGTGCCGACGTGAATCTGGATGACTTGGTGGACGTGGGAGATGCCATTTATCTGCTCAACTATTTGTATAGGGGCGGACCACCCCCCAGCAATCCATAGTCGGCGACGTAGATCAATCGGGAGGACCCACTGTAGGTTCAGTCGCCAATCGACCATGTGTAACGAGTGAATAAGCAAAGAGGAGAGAAGGATGCGACAGGATAAGATGACGGCAAGCCTCTGGCTGACGGTCTTTCTAGGAGTTGCCCTGGTGTTTGCGGTTCCCGGTGACGGCAGGTCGGACCCGCCGAGTTCTTTTGACCTGCGAGACGTGGGTGGCGTTAACTATGTAACCTCGGTTAAGAGCCAACAGGGAGGCACGTGCTGGACGCATGGTGTGATGGCCTCAATGGAAAGCAATCTGTTGATGACCGGACTCTGGGCTGGAGCGGGAGAGAGCGGGGAGCCTAATCTGGCGGAGTACCATCTGGACTGGTGGAATGGCTTCAACCAGCACAATAACGATGACATCAATCCTCCGACGGGAAGCGGATTGGTGGTTCACCAGGGAGGCGATTACCGGGTGGCCTCGGCCTATCTCACTCGAGGTGAGGGAGCGGTGCGGGACATAGACGGCCAATCTTACAGCATTGCTCCTGAGAGGAGCGATACCGGCTACCATTACTACTATCCCCGGGACATCGATTGGTACGTCGCCGGGACAGATCTCTCCAACATCAATACCATAAAAGAGAAGATCATGAGTGACGGAGCCATCGGCACGTGCATATGCTATAGCGGCTCCTTCATCTCGAACTGCTGTCATTACCAGCCTTCGTCTAGCACGCAGGAGCCCAATCATGCGGTGACTATCATCGGCTGGGATGATAACAAGAATACCCAGGCCTCTCAGCCCGGCGCTTGGCTGGTCAAAAACTCCTGGGGAGAGGGCTGGTGTCTGGACGGCTACTTCTGGATATCCTACTACGACAAGTATAGCTGCCAGCATCCCGAGATGGGAGCGGTTTCTCATTATAACGTCGAACCCATGCAGTACGACCGGGTGTATTACCACGACTACCACGGTTGGCGCGATACCAAGCAGGATTGCCTGGAGGCTTTCAACAAGTTTACCGCCGGGGGTGCCACCACGGGGCAGGAGGTCCTAAGGGCGGTCAGCTTCTTTACTGCTGCGGACAACGTCAGTTACACCGTTATCATCTACGATCGGTTTGAGGGGGGCGAGTTGTTAGATGAACTCTCTATCAAATCCGGCGTTATTGAGTATACCGGATTCCACACCATTAATTTGAACACGCCGATTGCCCTGCAGAAGGGCAACGATTTCTATGTCTACCTGTACCTCTCGGATGGCGGCCAGCCTTACGACAGAACTTCCGATGTTCCGGTACTGTTGGGAGCCAAATATCGCACCATCGTGGAATCCTCCGCCCGTACCGGACAGAGCTATTATCGGGAGGGCGGGACTTGGACGGACCTGCAGGATTTCGACGATCCGCCGTGGACCGGTACGGCAAACTTTTGTATGAAAGGACTCAGCAGACTGGAGACTCCTCTGAACTTCGACTACCCCGAAGGTTTGCCCGAGTTTCTGGAGCCGGGTAGTCCCACCACCTTCAGGGTGGAGGTCAGCGAGGTGGACGATTCCTTCATCCCGGGCACGGTTATGCTTCATTATCGTTACCATGGCGGAATTTACCTGACGTTGCCTTTGGTCTCCTTGGGCGGCGATCTGTATGAAGCCACATTGCCCGGCACCGGTTGCGGAACGTCTCCGCAGTTCTACTTCAGCGCCGAGGCGGTCTTGGCGGGCACGGTATGCGATCCGCCCAGTGCTCCGGCTATGGTTTACTCCTCGCTGGTCGGGCTGCTTACCCCGGTTTTCTCCGACAACTTCGAGGCTGCTTCGGGCTGGACGGTGGAGAACGATCCTTATCTTACCACCGGAGCCTGGGAGCGGGGCGTTCCTGTGGGCGACGGCGACAGAGGCGATCCACCTGCCGATTTCGACGGCTCCGGCTGCTGCTATTTGACGGATAATGAGTACGGCAATTTCGACGTGGATCACGGAACAACCTGGTTGATCTCGCCGGCTATGAACTTGAGCGAGGGCACCGATGCCAGAATTCACTTCGCCTTGTGGTATGTGAATGAATACGGGCAGGATCCGGACAGCATCCTCACAGCCATTAGCCCTCCGGGCACAAGCGATAAAGCCAGTGACGTGTTTAAGGTCTATCTCTCCAACGACGATGGTGCCAATTGGACGCTGGCCAAAACCATTGGGCCGGAGACCTCGACTGGCTGGAAGAAATACGACCTGTGGGCCGGTTTTTACATCACGCCGTCCCAGCAGGTCAGGATTCGTTTCGAAGCCTCGGATTTGGGCGGCTCTTCAGTGGTGGAAGCAGGTGTGGATGATTTCCATGCCTGGGTCTGGGAGTGTGCTGCGGTTTGCGGAGATGCCAATGGCGATGGAAACATAGATATCGGAGATGCCATCTACCTGCTTAATTATCTTTACAGAGGTGATCTACCTCCGTCGTGCGATCCCATCACCGACTGCGGGGACGTCAATCTGGATGAGGTGGTGGACGTCGGCGATGCCATCTACCTGTTGAATTACCTGTACAGAGGCGGCTCGCCGCCCGGCGACCCGTAGGAAAGAGACCAGGATTGTTCGTTTTGAACAAGAGCGCCCGCCAAGTTCGAAAGCCTGGCGGGCGCTGTGGTTTTGGCGATAAATGCTCGGCGGGGGCTGGCGGGCCGATGGCTCGGCCTGTTTATCAGTCCGGGTCGTGCATCTTGCTGCGTTATACTCGGGATATACCCGGTCTGGCAAGCAAACCGGGCCACCGGCGGGTCTACCCGTAACGCAGGTCTGGAGAGGGTGCTTGGCCTTCCTCAGAACTCATAACAGGAAATCGAATTAGGGGCGGATTTGAAAAACAGCCTGCCGTTGAATTCATCGAGAATGTAGTCAGGTTCCCGCGTGTCGAGTATGAGCCGGTCGACCGTCCGGCCGTCGAGCTTGTCGATCTTCAGCAGCCCGGGTGCGCTGCGGTCGCCCTCATCGATGTTGGCAAGCATGTAGATATGATCTTGGGTCTCTGCGGTTGCGTGGTAATACCCAAAAGTCCTGCCCTCTTCGCTCTCGTCGTATCCCGCTTCGAAGGTCACACCGGTCGCTTCCGTGAGCGCGTGGGCAACGATCTCGTCGGCGATGTCCTTGGCCACACTCGACAAGATGGCGCCGAATATGTCCCCATAATCGTCGGGTGCCTCATGATACACATGATACCTTCTGTTCCCGTCGAGATCGTATGAGGCTGCATTTTGCATTCCCGAGACGAAGTACCCGTTATTCGTCAGCTCAAACGATTCGGCTTCCTCGGAATCCTTGAATTTCAGTTTGCCCAGGGACGTCTCCTCACCGGTGGAGATATCGATGGAGAAGAGTTGACCATCGGCCGACAACATGATTCTGTCATCGAGAATATAGAAGTTGGTGGAAGTGGACCACTGGCCGGCCATCTTCTTGAAAATCGATCCCTTTCTTGCGGGAGATTTCCAGAGAATCTTGCCCGTGGATTTGTCCAGCAGCATCACCCAGTGAGGGCCGTCTGAGGCGGTCAGGGGATTGGTTCGGACCACCAACCCTTCAGGGATGACGGCCATTTGGACCACCCGCCCATCCAGGTTCGGTCTTTCCTCCCACAAAGGTTGTCCGTCAGCAGTGCTGAAGGCTCCGACCGTATTCTGGTGAGGAGCAAAAAACCGATCTCCGGTTTCACTCAACCGCATGGGAGCAAAGCCATACGCTAAAGCAGGCGCATCCCATCTATCCGGCTTCTCCTGGAACCAGCGATATCCTGCCATCCCCAAGTTCTCGCGGTTCTCCCAGAGCAGCTCGCCCGTTCGAACGGCATACTTGCGGATGGATTTCCAGGTCAGAAAGATAATCATCGATTCCTCTGTATCGAATAAGGGAGGTTGGTTTCCGACGATAGTCTGCCTGCCCCCGATGTCGAATCTGGTCGGTTCAGCGTCCTTGAAGAAATCTTTGACCTCCCAGAGCAGATTGCCCGTCTCCAAGTCAAAGGCCATGGCTACTTTCTGCTTGGGATTGGCGGCCATGGTGCCGTAGATCATGATGCCCCCTATCTGAGGCAAAGGGATGTATCCGTAAGAGTTTCCCAAGCCCGCCGCCTCGGTGGTCCAGAGCTCTCGCCCATAGATCACATCTACCATGATCAACGTGGGGAGCTCTCCCCGGACTTTCTTCGACACACTCAGGAGAGCGAAAGGAGAGTAGGAAACCAGTTCGAATTCACCCGCCTCCGGTTGGCCGATATTGCCAAGCTGCCAAGCGGTGCTGCCATCCTCCGGGTCGATGCCCAGAATCCCGTCCGCGGTTCCGACCACAAGATTGCCGGCAGGGGTGATCCAGTGCCACCTGATCTCCTTTTCGAACGAGATTTCCCACACAGGTGCGGAGGCAGCGATCTGGCCTCGCGACCCGGACTCAATCCGCTGCTTCTCACCGCAGCCACTGCCAAGCAGGCCCAAGCCTGCCAGTATAAGAAACGCCAATACTCGCATGAAGTTCTTCATGTGGTTACTCCGTGTAAGATTATTGATGATAGAAAGAGAGGTCACGGCGAGAAACATAAGATAATATTCCGATTAGTCAATTGTTTTTGAGGCGAAGATAGTCGGGAGAACCAAAGGAAGACCGTCGCCGATCTCTATTCCACGGACCATAGGATTAGAAGGGAACCCCCAAGATCGCACAGCTCTGCCGAGCAGGAAAAAGCCCGCCAAGCCCGGGAAGCTTGGCGGGCAGAGATGATGTTCTCCTTATATATTAGACTAATCAGAGGTTCTGCAGGTAGCGATGAATATCCTTGGCCGCCTTCTTTCCTGCGCCAGCAGCCAATATCACGGTTGCTCCTCCAGTGACTATGTCGCCGCCTGCCCATACGCCTTCGCGGGACGTCCGTCCGGTCTCGGGATCCGCTACTATGTTCCCCCACTTGTTCACCTCCAAACCCGGAGTGGTCTGAGGCACCAAGGGGTTGGAGCTGTTGCCGATGGCCACCACCACTGTGTCCACCTCCATGGTGAAATTCGAGTCTTCGATAGGAACCGGCCGCCTTCGACCGGAGGCATCCGGTTCGCCCAGCTCCATCCTCAAACACTCCATGGAGGTAACAAACCCGTCCTGGTTTCCAGTGTATTTTATGGGAGTGGTGAGGAAGTGAAACTGCACCCCTTCCTGCTCGGCGTGATGAATCTCGTCTATTCGAGCGGGCATCTCCTTCTTGGACCGACGGTAGACGATGTAAGCGTTGTCCGCTCCCAGCCTTAATGCGGTGCGTACCGAGTCCATGGCGGTATTTCCGCCCCCCAGCACGGCCACGTTTTTCCCGGAGAAAATGGGCGTGTCGTAGTTGGGAAAATCGTATGCTTTCATCAGATTGGATCGAGTGAGATACTCGTTGGCCGAGTAAATCCCGTTGAGGTTTTCTCCCGGGATGCGCATGAAATTGGGAAGCCCTGCTCCGGTTCCGATGAAGATCGCGTGATATCCCTCTTTGAACAGCTCATCTATGCTCCACAGTTTGCCTATCACGAAGCTGGTCTTGATTTCCACTCCCAATTTAGCCAGGTAGTCTACCTCGGATTGGACTATGGCCTTGGGAAGTCTGAACTCCGGTATGCCATAGACCAGCACTCCACCGGTTTTGTGCAAGGCCTCGAAGATGGTCACCTGGTGCCCCAATTTGATCAGATCACCGGCCACGGTCAATCCGGCAGGCCCGGAACCGACTATGGCCATCTTTTTCCCGGTGGGCGGTGCCACTTCGGGAATCTCCACCTCTCCTTGTTCTCTTTCGTAGTCCGCGGCAAACTTTTCTAAGTTCCCGATGGCCACCGGCTCATACTTCTTGGCCAGGGTGCACACCTTCTCGCACTGATCTTCCTGCGGGCATACCCGTCCGCAGATGGCTGGTAGACTGTTGTTCTTCTTCAACTCTTTGGCTGCTCCGATGAAATCACCTTCGGCTATGAGTCGGACGAAAGCAGGTATATCGATTTCCACCGGACAGCCTTCTATGCAAACAGCCTTCTTGCATTGTAAACATCTTTGAGCTTCCTTTATAGCCATCTCGGGGGTTAAACCAAATGGAACTTCCTTGAAATTCTTAACCCTCTCTTGGGGAGTCTGTTCGGGCATCTTCTGCCGTGGTATCTTCAACCTTTCCTTCATCTCCATCACGCCCCCCCTCCTTTCGCCTGTCCTTGGCACATCTTCTCCCATCTCTCCACAGCCACCTTCTCCTGTTTCCGGTACATGGCTTGTCTTTTCAGAAGCTCATCGAAATCCACCTGATGCCCGTCGAAATCCGGGCCATCTACGCAGGCGAACTTGGTTTTTCCTCCCACCGTCACCCGGCAGGCTCCGCACATGCCGGTGCCGTCTACCATCACGGGGTTCAGGCTCACCAGGGTCGGTATGCCATAGGGAGCCGTGACGCCACATACAGCCCTCATCATGATCACCGGTCCGACGGCCATGATGAAGTCCGGCTTTTGATCCTTCGACAGAATTTGGGTCAGAATGTCCGTGACGAATCCGTGGTGACCATACGAACCGTCATCCGTGGTGACGTGGAGCTCATCCGATATGTCTCTCATCTGTCGTTCCAGAATAAGCAAATTTTTGCTGCGGGCGCCTATGATGGAGATCACCCGGTTCCCTACAGCCTTCAGGGTTTTGGCCATGAAATGTATGGGGGCAATTCCGATCCCCCCGCCCACGCAGATGCAACTCCCGTAGTTCTCCATATGCGTTGGAATTCCCAAAGGACCAACCACGTCCGCCAGGTGATCCCCTTTCTTCAGCGTAGCCAGGTGGGCGGTAGTCTTTCCCACCTCCTGAAAGATTATGGTCAAGATCCCTGTTTTGGCGTCCAGATCGGTAATGGACATTGGAATCCTCTCACCCTCCTGGTCGATTCTCAGCACCACAAACTGTCCTGCTTTCGCCTTCCGGGCTATCAGGGGAACGTGCAGCTTCAGCAGGTTAATTTGCGGAGCAAGCTTCTCCAGTTCAAGTACGTCGTACAAACCGTCCTCCTGTGAAATAGATTAAGTCAATTCTTCAGCGAAGCCGGATGTCCTTTGCTGCCGAGAGTCTCCGGCACTGCCCAACTCCGTTCACCAGTCGCCTCCACGCTGCTTCATTCCGTCGGGTGACCCTGGATTTGCCTGCAAAGTCACCTCTGGGCTTAAGTCAAAACTTGGCGCTTGAAGTTCATCCGGCGCCTAGAATGGCGACGATGCTACCAGTTTGTCTCCT
This sequence comes from uncultured Ignavibacteria bacterium, assembly GCA_964391755.1. GTDB lineage: Bacteria > Zixibacteria > MSB-5A5 > MSB-5A5 > SM1-73 > SM23-73-3. The sequence continues at coordinate 4,502 of CAYMNI010000040.1, read as the reverse complement.
CCGTTTGCTTAAGTCTTTCGATCTCCTCCACAAAATACTCCCGGAAGAAATCCACAACCTCCCGGGCGGAGAAGACGTCTATCAGCTCGTCGTGCTTCAGCGCCTGGTAGCTCTCCTTGAACTCCGGATCGATCTGAACCAGAGAGTCGATGTCTCCGGCTACGATCTGGTAATCCCCGACATCGAACTTCTGCCTTAGCTCAGAGGGCAGGATGTTCCTGAACCTGTCCAGCCGGGCCTGAAGAGTTTCCAACTTCGATTTCTCGCAGGCCATGATTACCGACAAACACAGCACGGCCAGAAGAGCTTTTCGCAAACTCACACCCCCTTCCGCATCTTTTTCTTCTCGTCGGCTTCCTGGATGACCCTCTGGGTGTCCAAGGCGATCACCAACTCCTCATTGGTGGGGATGACCAAGACCTCCACGGTCGAATCATCCGTTTGAATTCGGGCCGAGCTCTTGTTCGAGGCTTCATCGTTTTTTGCTTCATCGATTTTGATGCCCAGAAACTCCAGATTCTCACAGCATTTCCTTCTGACCACCGACGAATTCTCGCCTATGCCGGCAGTGAAGATCAGAACGTCCAGACCGCCTAAAGCTGCGGAGTACGCTCCGATGTACTTACGTATCCGGTAGCAGTATACGTCCAGCGCCAACTGAGCGGAAGAATTTCCTTTCTGCGCTTCGTTGATGATGTCGCGCATGTCTCCGGAGATGCCCGAGATGCCGTGCAGCCCGCTGTGTTTGTTCAACAGAGTATTGGCCTCGTGGAGGGAGAGTTCCTCTCTGGCCATGATGTGCAGGATAATGGCCGGGTCCAGATCGCCGGAGCGGGTTCCCATCAGAAGTCCCTCCAGAGGAGTGAATCCCATGGAGGTATCGATGGATATCCCTCTCTGGATGGCGGTCATGCTGGCACCGTTTCCCAGGTGACAGGTGATTATCCTCAGATCCTCGATGGGCCGGCCAAGAATCTTGGCCGCTCTTCTGGAGACATAGTGATGTGACGTGCCGTGAAAACCATATCGTCGTATGGAGTACCTTTTGTACAACACATAAGGAATCCCATAGATGTAGGCATAAGGCGGCATTTTCTGATGGAAGGCGGTGTCGAACACCGCCACCTGAGGAATCCCGGGAAGAATTTGCATACATGCGGTGATGCCCCGGATGTTGTGGGGATTGTGAAGCGGCGCCAGCTCGATGCAGCTTCGCAGAACCTGCATCAACTCACGATCTATCAGCACCGAATCGGGGAACTTCTCTCCCCCGTGCACCACCCGGTGTCCCACAGCGTCGATTTCCGATTTGTCCCGAATCACGCCATGATTGGGGGAAAGCAGCATGGCGATCACGTGCTCCACCGCCATGATGTGATCCAGGATTTCGCTGGAGATGGTGACCTCAGGGCGATCGTGCGGTTTATGAACCAGCACTGCCGCGCTGGCCCCGATGCGCGACACCATGCCCTTGGCCAACACGTAAGATTTGCTTATGTCTATGAATTGATATTTTACCGAGGAACTCCCGCAGTTTAACACAAGTATTTTCATAGTCTTTCACCACTCCTCAACCAAGTCGGATCTTCCCGCGATCTGAGCGTTTTTCGATTCCGTTTTCATCTGATGAAAAGGTCAGCCTCGCCGATTTTATTCCCCTCCTCGTCATATCTAAAGAAGCCCTGTCCGCTCTTTTTGCCCAGATGCCCGGCACGCACCAGCTTTCTCAAGAGCGGGCAGGGATTGTACTTGTGGTCCGATAGCTCATGCAGAAGGTTCTCCATCCACTTCATCACCTCGTCCAAACCCATCATGTCTGCTAAGGCCAGGGGCCCTACACTCAGCCCGTAACCCAGTTTCATGGCAGTATCGATATCCTCGGCCGTGGCTATGCCCTCCATCAAAACGTGCATGGCTTCATTAAGCATGGGGACGACAATCCGGGTGGTTACGTACCCCGGATATTCATGCACCGTCACCACGGTTTTGTCCAGATGCTCTTCTACGAACTGCTTGATCACACCCAGGGTTTCCGGAGATGTCTTCAGCCCTCTTACCACCTCCGCTAAAGGAACTTTGGTCACAGGGGGGATGAAGTGCAGCCCCACCACCTTGTCGGGCCTCTGGGTGACTGCAGCGATCTCGGTTATGGACAAAGTGGAGGTATGGCTGATCAGAATGATCTCCGGTCGGGTGAGCTGGTCCAGCTTGGCGAATATCTGTTGTTTGGCCTCCAGATCCTCCGGAATGGCCTCTATGACCAGGTCGACTTCCGGGGCGTCGTCATAGTCGGTAGTCCACTTGATTCGGGAAAGGATGGCCCTCTTTTCGCTCTCTGTCATGCCCCACTTGCTTATGTCTGAGTCCATCTCCTCGGACACGTGTTTGAGGCTTTCCTGTATGATTTCCCGGCTCAAATCGACCAGCACGACTTCGATTCCCGCTCCTGCCAGGAGTCGGGATATCCCCCTTCCCATCACACCTCCTCCGATCACCATTACTCTCGATATGGGCATCTGAACGACCTTCCTTTAGTTTGGCCATTTACTCAGGGCTTGAAGCAAAAAAGTAGTATAACCGAATTTCCCTTTTTGGCAACCACTTTTTACCGGCGATTGTGGGTTTTTTCACAAGCGCGGACCCTTTACCCCATTTACATCAACATAATACGCTTGATTTTACTCGCAAATTGTGTATAATGTGATCAAGAAAAATAGAACCAAGAACAATGGAGGTGTATGATGGCGTTAAGAACGGTTGAGCAGTACAAAGAGAGTCTGAAGAAGATGCGACCGAACGTGTACAAGTTCGGGAAAGCAATAGAGGATGTGAGCACCCACCCAGCCACCCGATCGACGGTAGAGGGACACGCGCAGATATACGCGGCACAGCATGATGCGAAATATCAGGATTTGGTTACCACCACCTCGCATCTAAGCGGTGAGAAGATCTCTCGTTATCTCTCCGTCATCCAGAGTGCCGACGACATGGTGGCCAACTGCAAAATGAAACGGCTCATGTTCAATCTGACCGGCACTTGCACTGGTGGCAGATGTGTCGGTTGGAACTGCATCAATGCCATGTGGGCTACGACATACGACATGGATCAAGAATTGGGCACGGATTACCATCAGAGGTTGAAGAACTGGTTGATCCAAGCACAGAAAAATGACATAAGCATCTCCGGTGCCCTCACCGATCCCAAGGGGGACCGGACCAAGACCCCCTCCCAGCAGGAAGACCCGGACATGAATCTTCACATGGTGGAGAAAAGGCCGGACGGTATTGTGGTCAAGGGAGCCAAGGTGATGATCTGCGGGGTGGCGGCTTCAAACGAAATATTCGTTCTTCCCGGTTCCGGGTATAAGGAGGAGGACAAGGATTGGGCCATCAGTTTCGTCATACCGCGGGATACCGAGGGGTTGTATATAGTCGAGACGCGCCGGCCGTCTGACACCAGAGAGGAAGAAGAGGGCTTTGACATACCGGTGAAGAAGGGCGGGATCACCCAGGCCTATCTCTTTTTCGAGAATGTGTTCATTCCCAACGAACGGGTCTTCATGTGCGGAGAGTACAAATACAGCCTGGGCGCGGTTTTGAACTTCATCATGCCGTACAGAGCGGCCATAGGAAGCTGTGTGGCGGGGCAGGGGGATGTCAAGGTGGGAGGCGCCATGCTGGTGGCCAGAGCCAACGGCCTTCCCTCAAAGGCCTTCTCGGATAAGCTGGTGCGCATGGTGATCAATAACGAGACCACCTTTGGGATGGGAATCGCTGCAGCTACGCTGGGACGAAAGCATCCCTCCGGGGTCTGGCAGCCGAATCCCCTGCTTTCCAATGTAAACAAGGTGCACGTGGCAACTCTTCCGTACGAAACCTCGGTGCTTGCGCAGGACATCTCCGGCGGCATCGCCGAGACCGGCTGCATGCCGTCATACGTCGATTTCGAGGATGAGAAATACGGCCACCTGGTCAAGAAGTACCTGAAAGCCAAGTCGTCTGCCGAGGCGCGCACCAGGGCGGCTCGACTGGTGGAGTGGTTCACCATCGGTCCCGGAGTTCCAGGCTGCATGCACGGCGGAGGGTCACCCGACGGCGCCAAGCTGGTGATACGCGCCCAGGCGAAACTGGATGACAAAGCAGAACTCGCCCGTAGGCTCGCCGGAATAGAAGAAGAGATGCCCGAGCCGGAAAAGAGGAAGAAATAAGGTATTTCTTGCCCCAAGTGAGAGTTGGGTAATATGGGGAATGAATGCAGGGGCGGAGCTTCAGCTCGGCCCGCTCTATGGTTGCGCCGGGATATTGTTATCCCGACGCTAATTTCTTCCCTGTCAATCGAAAGCATCGGGACTACAAAGTCCCGATGCAACAAGTCATCTGCGCTTGACCGCTATTTCAACAGCACCAACTTCTTGGTCTCAGAGAATTCTCGCACCCCGCCTGAGGAGCAATCTTCTACTTCTATTCGGTAGAAATAGATTCCTGAAGCGACATCTTCCCCG
>CAYMNI010000039.1:1359-14114 GCA_964391755.1 uncultured Ignavibacteria bacterium | reverse complement strand
CGTACAACGAGCTCGGCTTGATATCCGAGGCGTGGCATTCGCTCAAGAAAGCTTCAGAGCTGAAGGACCGGCTGAGCCTTAGAGAGTACTACCTGGTGCAGGGAGAGCTTTACAGCATGTCGGAGGAGACCGACGACGAGGCGCTGGGAGCATACAACAAGCTGTTGGAAAGCTACCCGGAAGACCCGGACGCGAACTTCAACTTAGGGTTTTTGCTATGTTCGGATTTGGAACAATGGGACGAAGCCGCAAAGCGGTTGGAGGTACTTGTTCAGAACAATGCGGAGACCCCGGAGCCGTACGTTTACCAGGCAGAAGTCTACATGGCAATGGGTAAGTATGATTTGGCCGGGGCTGTTTTGGAGAGATGCCTGAAGAATTTCCCTGACGAGACTTGGCTGCATGAACGGATTTCCGCCGTCTATTTGTGTCAAAACAAACTAAACCTGGCTCTGCAGGAAGTACAGCAATCTCTCCTTTCGGATCCACAGTCCGTCCGTCCTTTCTTCGTGGGCGATATCCACCATTGTCGAGGTGACTGGGCCAGAGCCGAAGCGGAATATCGCCAGGAACTCCAGTCCGGAGGAGCGGAGGTCCAGTGCCATGGCCGGATGAGATTGGGTGCTCTTTGCCTGTCGCAGGCGAGATTCGATGAGGCCGCGCGGCAATTCGAACAGGCATATATTTTAGCAGAAAAGGCTGGAGATGCAGAACTGAAGATGCGGTCGCTGCTGTGGCTGGTGCGGTTGAATCTGGCAGCCGGACGAACGGATGAAGCCTTAAGACAGTGGAAGATCGCCAGGAGCATAGCCCCCGAGGGAAGTTCGGATCTTATACCTCTGCTGCACCTTGGAGCACTGGTACAGCTTAAGAATAATTTCACTGCTGAGGCAGAGCGACTGGCTGACGAGCTTAGGAAGATAATCCAGGCAAAGAGTAACAAGAGGCTCATGCGATATCACCATCATCTCATGGGGATGATAGAGCTTGAAACTGGTAACGTCTCTCAGGCCATCTCACATTTTCAGACTGCACTGTCCTTATTGCCTTTTCAACATTCGGAATCCGATGACAATGCTTTATTCACTTACCCTCTGGCAGCAGCTTTCTACCAGTGGGGCGACTTGGAGAAGGCTCAGGAGCAGTTCAAAAGGATAACCTCTCTGACAACGGGAAGGCTCTTCTATGGCGACATGTTCGCCAGAAGCATTTACATGCTGGGCAGGATTTACCAGGAGAAAGGCTGGGGAGAGGAAGCCGCCCGACATTACACCCGTTTCCTTCAACTTTGGGAGGGGCATGACCTCAGAATGCCGGAATTTGAGGACGCACAGCAGAGATTAGCTCAACTCGAAAGCGGAGCATAGCATCCATGTCGATTTAATCCCTTCCGCATCTCTCATACCACAGCCTTATGACCAATTGACCAAGGGCTCACCGTGAGCCTTTTTTGTTGCCCGGAATGATGGCGCTTCTTTCCCCAACGTTGGCTCTAAGGGGAAATCAAATGGTCAGTCTTAATGAATGAGGAGTGGCTCAAGAAATACATTGCTTTTGAAGGAGCATATGTTAACATGAAGGATCGTGGGAGCGTGAACTATGCTCGAATTGTTAAAGCTGCTGTTGGTTTTCCTTCTGATCCTTCTGTTGATTAAGAGAAACGTTTCCCTGGGCTTGAGCATTCTTACCGGTGGCTTCTTATTGGGTTTGCTCTTTCGACTCCCGCCTCTGCAGGTTTTGAAACACTCCGGAATCGCTGCAGTCGAATGGCCCACCATCCACCTTCTGATAGTAGTGCTGTTGATTTTGGTCTTCGGGGAGTTCCTCAAGACCATTCGAAGCCTGGAGAGTCTGAGCGCGGGTTTGGAAAACCTGTTTAGAAGCACCAGACTTCAGATGACGTTTCTACCTGCGCTGGTGGGGCTTCTCCCCATGCCGGCCGGCGCCATGATGTCCGCTCCCATGGTTGAGGAAATAGGAAAAAAGAAAAAACTTCCCGCCGAGGTGATGATGGTTGTCAACTACTGGTTTCGGCATATCCTGGAGTTCACCTGGCCGCTATATCTGGGAGTGATTTTGTCTGCTTCTCTTCTGCGCATAAGCTTGCGGGAGGTGATCTTAGCCCAAGTTCCGTTGAGCCTGGCCATGATCCTGGGAGGTATCATCTTTTGTGTCTCCAGAGTGAAGGTCGACAGTGATTCGGTCGAGCACAGACCTCGGTCAGCTAAGAGCCTGGGACAGACGCTGGTGGGAATCCTGCCGGTATTGACGGTGGTGGGATTGAATCTGATTCTGGCAGTCGACATAGCCCTGGCCTTGACCGGGGCACTGGTTCTGTTCAGTCTGATCAAGAGGGTGGGTGTCACATCCTGGCTGGAAATGATCAAAAGAGCGTTCAACGCGGAAATAGTCATTCTGATCTTGGCGGTGATGATCTTCAAGAAATTGATCACCGTGTCGGGGGCCGTCGAGACCATCCCCAATTCGCTGGCCGGGCTTGGATTATCTCCCATTTTCGCCGTGCTTATCGTCCCTTTCGCGGTGGGAATCCTCACCGGCATGACTTCCGCTTTCATCGGCATCTCCTATCCGGTTCTCCTTTCCTTTCTGGTGCCCGACGGTGTAAACTATGGTTATATGATGTTGGCCTACGGTGCGGGATTCACCGGCGTCATGCTTTCCCCTGTTCATCTGTGTCTGGTTGTCACAAAAAGTTACTTCAAGGTGAGCTTCTCCCGTGTGTACAAAATGCTCTTGCCGGCCTCTATTTTTCTTATCCTCTCTGCCGTGGCACTGGTTCTTCTTGGTTTCCCCTGGGGACGAATCCACTGAACGGTCGATAAGTGGGATATGGGTAGGGTGGGGGCTCCGGTTTGGCCTACGCCTATTGCGCGCTATGAAGTCCCACGCGGCACTTTTGGTCGTTAGGTTTGCAGCCAACTGAATAAAAGAGTGCTGTCGCACTGCCGATAAATCCAGAGAGACACAACTATATCAAACTCTACAGAAAGGGGCGCTATGTCGGTCTTCCTGGAAGTAATCGAGTGGATGAATCCTAAGGAAAACGAGATGATCCACAGGATTCCGGAAAAAGGCTCTGCGGAGATAAAGCTGGGAGCCCAGTGCATCGTCAGGGACAGCCAGTCGGCGGTATTCTTCAGAGACGGCAAGGCCTGCGACGTATTGGGAACGGGCAGGCATACCTTGACCACGCTGAACTTGCCCATACTCACCAAGATCCTTGCCTTACCCTGGGGATTTAAGTCTCCTTTCAGAGTGGAGGTGTATTTCGTCAACAACAAGATCTTCACCAACTTAAGATGGGGGACCAAAGATCCGGTGGCTTTCCGGGATAGCGAGCTGGGTCTGGTCCGGCTTCGGGCATTCGGCGCGTACACTGCCAAAATCGTAGAGCCCCTACTTTTCCTCAACACTTTGGTGGGAAGAGAAAACGCCTACACCACTGACCAGGTCGAGGATTACCTCCGGCAGGTCATACTATCCCGCATCACTGACCTTTTCGGGGAGAAGTTGAATACCATCTTGGAGCTCCCTCAGAGGTACCAGAAGCTGGCAGAGGAGGTTAAGGAGAGAATCACAAACGAGTTTACCAAATACGGAATGGAGCTTATCGATTTCTACATTTCGTCCATCACGCCGCCGGATGAGGTTCAGAAGATGATAGATCAAAGGTCCGGGATGAAGGCGGTGGGCGATTTGGACAACTTCCTGAAATTCGGAATGGCCAAAGCCTTGGCCGAGTCCGGCTCGGATGGTTATGCCCAAGCCGGCGCGGGAATGGGGATGGGAATGGGAGTCGGTGTATTGGTCCCCAGCTTAGTATCCAAAGCTCTGGGGCCGGATCAAAAGGACCTCAAGCTCGATCCTCTGCCCACCATAACCTGTCCCAAATGCGGTGCCGACACTCCGGAGCACTCCAGATTCTGCTACAAGTGCGGCCATCAATTCGTGGTGATCAACAGGTGTCCCAAATGCGGTAAAGACCTGCCGGCTGAGGCCAACTTCTGCATGGTGTGCGGCTTCAATCTGACCGAGAAGGTCAAATGCGGCAAGTGCGGCACCATCCTGCCTCCGGGCACCAAGTTCTGCTTCAACTGCGGAGAGAAAGTAGACTAAAACCATGCAGAGGTTGAAGGCAATTGCTTCCTGTCCCGCCTGTGGTGCGCCCTTTGATCTGTTGGAGGGGGCCAATGTGGCCAGGTGTCCCTACTGCAATCTCCCTCTCCTTTTCCAATCCAAGAAAAATATATTGAGGTATTATCTGGAACCGAAGGTCCAGAGAAGGTCGATTCCCTTCTGGGTAGACCGACATCGCAAGGAGAACGACGAATCCCTGCCCAAGATGGTGGGTAAAACCACCCTGTTTTACCTGCCGTTCTGGAGGTTTACCACCCAGGCTTTCTACACCGTAATCAACCGGCCGCAGTTTTCACCGTTTGGTTTGGTTCTGAGTGAGGAAGAGAAAGCTGAGGAGATTCTGACCAGGGAATGGGACATGAATTTGGTCGGACATACATCCAACGATTTGGGGATATCAACCCTGGGAATGAGACCCGACTGGCTGAAGCTGAAGATCCTCACAGACTCAGACCGGTTGAGGCAAAGGGGGCAAATTCTGAGCCTAGAGGTCGATTCCGAGAGGGCAAAAAAGAGTGGTACCGAATCGCTCAGATACTATGTTCTGGAAAATAAAGTGCATGCGGGCGAGTTGGTGCTCCGGCTCATCGAAGAACGGCTTTCTTTGATCTACTTCCCCTTATGGGTAGTGGATTTCATCGCTCCAGAGGGAAGGTTTTTCCACGTGATCGACGGTATCACCGGAAGAGTACTCAAACAAGGCTCCGGTTGCTTCGAACGGAGGAAGATCAAATCCAGTGACGTTGAGACCTTTTATCCCCTCCAAATCGTGCCGCATCGATGCCCCAACTGCGGCTGGGACCTGCCGGTCAAATCGTTTCACCTATTGTTCCCCTGCGGGAATTGCGGGAAGCTGTGGAAGATAGAAGGGGATGGTTACGGGGAAATGAAGGGCCGAGTCGCAAGGCCCAAAGAGGAGCCGGACTCAGAAGAAAATGAGCCGTCAGGATATTTCCCCTTCTGGGTTTTCGAGGCGGGCTTGGGGCGGAAGAAAAAATCGTCCATTGAGGAAGTCTTCAAGCTCTTGCCCTCGGAGATCGGCCTGTTCAACGTGAGGGATAAGTCCAGACCTTTTCTTTTCTGCATCCCGGCTTTCGAGCTGGCCAACTTAAAGAAGGTGGGAGACATCGCCTTGGCTTACGTCCGCACGCAGCCCCGGCTAAAGACCGAGGCGATGAGGAACGAGAATCTAAAAGGGGTATTCATCTCCGAAGATGATGCCAAGAAGATTGCCGAGCTTCTGTGGCTGAAGATCGTCTCCCAGAAGATAAACCTGGATCTTGACAAATTGAAAAAGATCAGACTTAAAAGCACAGGAGTCGTCTGGTGCCCCTGTTACAAGGAGGGGACGTTTTTGAGAGATGCCGTCATAGGATACAGTTTTCAGAAGGTGGGCTGAAACCGAGGTTTCTTCCCGTAAGACCAGTTTAGTTTATGCTGCGGCGCTAAATCAGAATCCCTTCTTCCCAACCCAGTTTCACCAACTCAATCTTTCTCAGATCGCTGGTCCCTATTTTGTGCCGGGTATCGGCAAAGAGGACGTGATGAGCAGGGGGTTTCAGCGGCCGCTCCTCTCCGAAGTGAGCCAGCCGCTTGGCCTGGAAGATCTTCAAACCAACCGCATCCAAGGCCACCGGATCTGTGCCCACCAGAATTCCCCGGTAGGGCCAGACGTAGTCCGGATCGAAATGGTGATGGCCCCTGCCGTAGAAGAGCGGTCTGAGCATCACCAGGACGTTCAGCCTGGTTTTGCCTTTTACCGCCGGCAGGTTCCAGATGGCGCCCAGATTGGCGCAGGAATCTTCGTGATATTTATCGGGTTTGGGCACGAACATGACGTAATTCTTGATACATCCCCCCACGCCTGCCCAAGCATGTGTCCTCAGCGGGCGCACGTTAATCAGGGCGTTAGCTTTCTGAAAGACCGGGTTGCCCAATATCCCGCGATCGTCAACGTCGACCTTCTTTTCGGGAACCCCGGCGTCTATCACTCGTTTTCTAAGGGCTTGCTCCACCTCCTTCGGCGTGGAAAGCTGTCCCCAGACATTGCTCTTTATTCCCACCGTATCCGTTGGTTTCACCAACAGCTTCCAGGCTTTGATCGGATCATCCTGGTCGAGAAGAGAGCTTACCGCATCGTCCAGCATTCGCTGAATCACTTCAGCGTTCACCTTCCCCTCGCCGTCTATCGCCTCCTCGTTACGAACCAAAATCACCTTGCTCTTCACCGGAAGCTCGACGGTCTTTTCCTCCTGGTAGTACAAGCCCATGGCAAATGCTATGGTGGCGCAGGCCGAACCGCGCAGGAAGTCGCGTCGGGTGACAGTCTTGTGATCCTGTTTCATGGATCTTCTCCCTGTTTTGTTCACCGTTTGGGAAGCTTGGTTTCGACGGCCTTCAGCAAACCCAGCGCATCATCCTTTGTGGGAGCATCGAAGACCGCCAGGACGAACGGCCCTTTCGATTCTGCCGCTGCCCATTTTCCGTCATCGGTCTGAGCTGTCCGTGATTCACCTGCCTCCGGGAGGTAGGCGGCCAGGAAATTGTTGAGGGCAGATTGGGCTTGTTTCTCACCCTCATACAGCACGCACAAGAGGACGCTTTGGCCCGGCCGGTATTTGGCAAGCACCGCCTGGGTGTGCCGGCCAAGCTGCAGTATGTTGTCGCTGGCCAGGAAGTAGTGATAGTTCAGCGAGGTGTGTTTGTGAAAAAACCGGACGGTCTCAGGCTGCAAGCCCTGATCCGGAAGACAACTCAAAAGTGCAGGCTTATCCCCGGTGGCGGTTATTCTGCCGGCGATCTCCCCGGCGAGCATGGGAATGGTCTTTTCTGTCTCGGGTGTCTCCCCGTCCGAGGAGACGCACACGAAGTAGTTGTCCTTCCAGAAACTCAGCACCCCACCGCGATATTCCGAACCCTGACCAACACCCAGCTCATGACCCTCGAGCGCATGGCTGAAGATTCCGAAGGCTTCCTGCGATGAGCCCATATCGAAAATCTCCACCAGGATGGTTGGCTGGGAGGTCCTGATCATGTGCAAAACCATCAACTCCCGGAAATCATACATCAGATATATCTCTCCGGCTCCATCCATATAATCGAAGATATTCTTGCGGTCATAGACTTCTACTTCCTCTTGGGTTTTCCAGCCATCCATCTGGCTGGGCACTAGCTCACGCATTGAGGTTGCCTCCTTCTCCCTCTCCGTCGATGCACAGCCGAGTATGCTCGTAACGCAGGCAGCTACAAAGATTGTCTTTACTGAAAGATCTTTTAGCATAATAACCGTGCAACTTGACCGGCCAACGGAACCTGTTCTGGATCGGTCAAATACGGATGAACGGTGACGGATCGATTCCAAGATAATAGTCTTACAGATAACATTTTACCTTTTCTCGAGTTCCAAGTCAAGATGTTTCCGTGCCGAGATCATCCGCAAGAGCACATCCTTTTTCCTTTGACTTTTGGCGGGCGAAACGTATATTAGTGAACCTAAGTTGCTGCAGCAATCAACGTTGAGAAATCAGAGGTCAGATTGTCATACGCTTTAAATGTCAATACGATTCTTTCGCCTGTCAAAAAGGACCTGGCTCTGTTCGATAGGAAGCTACAAGAGAATCTGGGTTCCGACTCCACCCTCATTTCACAGGTGGCCGGTCATCTGGTAAATCGCCGGGGAAAGAGGCTCAGGCCGGCAATGGTCTTTCTATCCTACGGATTGTGCGCCAACTCCCGGAGCAGATCCGCATCCGACTCCAAGGTAATGAACGTGGCCCTGGCCATCGAGTGCATCCACACCGCCACCCTGCTGCATGACGACGTTATCGATCAATCCAAGGTAAGAAGAGGACAGGTATCGGTCAATCACAAGTGGAACAACTTGGTCTCAGTGCTGATGGGAGACTTCCTTTTGGCCAAATCCTTACGTTTGATCGTTCAAACCAAATCCCCCGCATTACTCTCCACCATATCCCAGGCTACGGAGAATCTAAGCATCGGCGAAATGAATGAGGTGCAGGAGAGCCACAACTTCGATTTGGATGAAGAGACCTATCTTCAGATCATCTCGGAGAAGACCGCTTCACTTTTCACCGCCTCCTGCGAGTCCGGAGCGGTGGCCGCTGGAGCCGGAAGCAGCCTTCGAATGAAGCTGAAGGAGTATGGGGAGAACCTGGGAATTGCCTTTCAGATTGCCGACGACCTGTTGGACTGGGTGGGTGAGACCGAAAAGACGGGCAAGGGTTTGGGAAACGATCTAAAGGAAGGGAAGATCACCCTCCCCTTGATACACACCCTCAGAGAGTGCAATTCCGCTTCCAGGAAGAGGATTTTGAAGCTTCTGGAAAACGACTTTAATCGAGAAGACTTCCAGAAGATTCTTTCTATGATAAAGGGAAACAGCGGCATGGAGTATGCCCGGAAAAAGGCTATGACTTTCGGCCAGAAAGCTCTGGTTTGTCTTTCCGGCATAAAAGACTCCAAATACAAAAGAGCTTTTGAGGATCTAACCCGTTTTGTGACCCAGAGGGAAAAGTAAAAGCCGTTTTCCGTTCCATCCGATCGTGCATCATATCCTCCTTAAACTCGTTTTACCAGGCATCGAATCTCGGTTTTTAACCGAAACCTCAGGAGCACTGTCAAAACGGTATACTCTGCTGTTGCGTATGCTTGTATAAATGTCTAAACCGGAGTGAAACCACTTGCTGGGCATCGACAAACTGATATTGAACCCGCAAGAGAGCCATCTGGGATTGGTGATTATACTTTTTATTTTAGCCCTGGCTCTTGCGGTGTTCACCTATCGGCACACCTTTCCTCCCCTGGGCGGAAGAAAGAAGGCCTTGCTTCTGGGCTTAAGGATAATCGCCTTGTTCTGCCTTTTTCTGGCTCTCTCCGAGCCTATTCTGACCATAGCCAAACGGGCTGTACATATGCCCGTGGTGGCCTTGCTTCTGGACGGTTCCCGGAGTATGAACCTGAAAGGAACCGACGCCACCAGGATCGAAGAGCTCAAAGAGGTAATCGCAAGTCGTGCGTTTAACGACCTCTCTTCTGAATCCAAACTAACTGTTTTCGCCTTCGCCGACTCTCTGATTCCGTTATCCTCAAGAGACCAGCTTCCCGATTCCCTGGGCAATGCCACCGCTATGGGGGAAGCCATAAAGTCGGTGGAGAATCGGTTTAAGGATGAGAATCTGGCGGGCATCGTCGTCTTAAGCGATGGGGCAAACAACCTGGGACAGGATCCGGTATTGGCAGCCAGGTCCGCCGGCGTTCCGGTGTTCACCTGCGGCGTCGGCACCTACCTGCCGCCCCGGGATGTTTCCATACAGAGAATAGCCTATCCGGACGTGGGCTACGTGGGCGACCAGATAGCACTTGAGGTCGACATCTCCCAAAGCGGCTTCGATCAACTCAAGATTCCCGTCTCCATCCGGGAGAAGAAAACCACCCTCACCCAGAAAAACCTGACGTTGAGCAAATCCGGTGCCATCCAGACTGTAGACCTTTCCGTTATTCCGGAGGAGCCCGGACTGCACCGGTACCAATTAAGCGTCCCGGTTATGGAGGGGGAGTCGGTGAGAGAAAACAACCAGCGTGTCTTCGCCATCAAGGTTCTGAAAAGCAAGATCAACCTGCTCTTAGTTTCGGGAAGCCTCAATTGGGAGTATACTTTTCTGAAAAGAGCCTTGGAAGAAGATGAGAACGTGAAGCTGGAGGCTTTGGTCTACGGAAATGGAGAGCAACCCGTGGTGGGAAGATTCCCGCAAGGGCTGCAGTCTTTTGACGTCCTGGTATTCGTCGATCCTCACGGGTTCATTCTGCGCGACCACAAAAAAGAGATCGAGGAGTTCCTCTCGATTCAAGGCGGCTCTGCTCTGTTCTTGCTGGGTAAAGAATTCATGGACAGCCACGGTTTTTTGGAGATATCGTCGCTGCTCCCCTTCGTTTCTGCAGGAACGAACATCAGCTTCTCCTCCGGCAGCATCAACCTGGAGTTGACCGAGGAGGGGAGATTGCATCCGGTTACCCGACTGACAGAAAACCCGGAGGAGAACGAGGGGATTTGGTCTGATCTTCCCCCCTTTCTGGCCGCGGTCACGCTGGGTCCCGCAGCCAAAAACGCCACCAGTCTGGTCCAATTCAATGATCCGCTGCGCTCTGCGCATTCCTCTCCTGCCATTGCCGTAAGCAATTATGGTAAAGGTAAGGTGCTGGCCATCACCGTAACGCCTTTCTGGCGTTGGGATTTTCTCATGTGGGGAATAGGTAAGGATGATCAGATTTATAGAAAATTCTGGAATAACTGCATCCGATGGCTGGCGGTGAGAGAAGACATGGATCTGGTCAATGTGTACACGGAAAAAAGCATATACTTGGGAGGCGAGGGGATCCAGTTCACCGCCAAGATCTTCGATCAGAACTATCAGAAGATAAAAGATGCTTCTGTGGTGGTGAACGTCAAAGGAGAAGCATTGCCCGATTCGGAATTGGTTAACCTGAGTTTGAACGAGTCGGGAGACTACACAGCCAGGCTGGGAGCGCTTCCCCCGGGAAGCTACACCTATGAAGGACAGGTCTTCAGGGATGGAGAGAAGATCGGGTCCAAGACGGGCGAATTTGAAGTGGAGCAATACAGCGTGGAAGACTCGGATTTGAAAACCGACTTTGATCTTCTCAGAAGGATGGCCGAAGCATCGGGAGGGAAGTACTACCAGAAAGAAGAGATAGACAATTTGGCACAGGACCTCAACCTGTCGAAGAAAGAGGAGCTGAAGGAAAAAGAGATTCAACTCTGGAATCATCCCCTATTGCTTGTCGTATTCGCGCTCTGTCTCTCCATCGAGTGGGCCATAAGGAAGAGATCGCAGCTTCTCTGACGACCCTTATTCAGACTCGACAATCCCACAAGTAGTTGCCCGATTTATCGGGCGAAGTGCTCAAGGGTTCCGACTCGGCGGGCCGAATGTTCTGCTGATCCGTTGAAAATTCGATCCTTACCCGAAGGAGTTCGATTCCTGGGGAGTGGTGTTTGTCCATCAAACCCGTTCTTCCTGTCTAGGCGGGATCGGTTTGTGAACCGGATTCGTGCTGTCGGAACGACCATTTTTTCCTTGCGCAACACTTACTTTAAGTTAGATTACCCCCCAAGGACAAGAACCTTCTACAATCCTGAAGGAGGAAAAGCAGATGCCAGCGATCATAGGATGTCACGCGCGCGAGATTTTGGATTCACGAGGTAATCCAACGGTGGAGGTGGACGTACTTTTAGAGGACGGATCATTCGGCAGGGCGGCGGTTCCCTCCGGCGCCTCTACCGGGGAACACGAAGCTTTGGAGCTGAGAGATAAGGACGCCAGTCGCTATATGGGAAAAGGCGTAACCAAAGCGGTGGATAACGTTAACGACGTAATAGCGCCGAAGTTGCTGGGGGAAGAGATTGATGCGCTGGATCAGGTGGCGCTGGACAAATTCTTGATCAATCTGGACGGTACTGAAGGCAAGAGCAACCTGGGGGCGAACGCCATCCTCGGTGTCTCTTTGGCCGCCTGCAAAGCTGCTGCATTCTGCTGCGACCTGCCATTGTACCAATACATAGGCGGAGTCAACTCCAAGGTTCTCCCCGTTCCCCAAATGAATATCTTAAACGGAGGATCACACGCCGACAACAACGTGGATTTGCAGGAATTTATGATCATGCCGGTGGGCGCGCCCAACTTCAAGGAGGCTCTCAGAATGGGCGCGGAGATATTTCACAATCTCAAAAGTGTACTAAAGAAAAAGAACTACAACACCGCCGTGGGTGATGAGGGAGGCTTTGCTCCCAACTTGCAGTCCAACGAAGAGGCTTTGCAGGTGGTGATGCAGGGCATCGAGAAGGCAGGCTACAAACCGGGAGAACAGGTACTTTTAGCTTTGGACCCAGCAGCCTCGGAGTTCTACGTCGAAAAAGAAAAGGTCTACAACCTAAAGGCCGAAGGTAAAAAGCTCAGCTCCGAGCAGATGATAGACTTCTACGAAAATCTGGTCAACAAATATCCTATCATCTCCATCGAGGACGGATTGGCGCAAGATGATTGGGACGGATGGGTGAAGTTGACTGAGAGGCTGGGAAAGAAGATTCAGATCGTGGGGGATGACCTTTACGTCACCAACATGAAGAGGCTGGCAAAGGGCATCGAGCTAAAGGCAACTAACTCCATTTTGATCAAGCTTAATCAGATCGGGACGCTGACCGAGACTTTGGATGCCATAGAAATGGCGAAGACTGCCGGTTTCACTGCGGTGGTGTCCCACAGGTCCGGCGAAACCGAAGATACGACCATAGCCGACGTGGTAGTAGCCACGAACTCAGGACAGATAAAGACCGGCTCGGCCTCTCGTACCGACAGAATCTGTAAATACAACCGCCTGCTGCGCATTGAGGAGGAGTTGAAGGAAAGAGCACAGTTCATGGGAAAGGCCGTCTTCCACAATATCTCGAAGAGGTAGGCGCCCGATCCTCCATGCTGTTTGTACCTGGTTGACGAAAGAATTCCCTTTCCCCTTAAGGAGAGGGCTATGGTGAGGGGGAACCTGAGCTATCTCGTAGATAA
>CAYMNI010000039.1:0-1349 GCA_964391755.1 uncultured Ignavibacteria bacterium | reverse complement strand
CGAAGCCTGCTTAACAGAATTGCGTCAACTAGTCGGAAAATTACATATTTTATCCATAAGATAGAAACGACTAATGGCCAGAAGAAAGCGAAAAAGAGAGTTCCCGGCGAGTAACTTCTTCAACCAGGTGAAGGCTCGCAGTGTCAAGAAGAAGAAAACCATAAAGAGGATTTTGCTCTTCTTGGCCTTTGCCTTTCTGGCATATCGCTTCATCACCGGCCCTTACGGCTTCATCGAGATTCACTCTCTCTGGCAGGAGAAAAAGGAACTGGAGAATCAGTCCAGGATGCTGGATGCGGAGATCGTCGACATGGAGATCGAGAAACAAAGATTGACCGATGACGACTTTTACTTGGAGAAACAAGCCAGAGAGAGATTGAGGATGATCAAAGAGGGCGAGAAGCTCTATCAGATTGTCGAGTCAGAGAATCCCGATGAGGCAAGAAACAACGAATCCCCCCAGGTCCCTTCACCCGACTCCCTGTCCCCATGAGCATCACCAAGACGGAAGCCATCGTCCTGAAGAGCATCAAGTTCGGCGACACCTCCAGAATCGCCACCTTATTCACCAGCGACCACGGCAAAATCAAGGTCATTGCCAAGGGCATCCGAAGGCCGAAAAGCAGGCTGGCCGGAGCCTTGCAGACCTTCGCGCAGATCCAGATCGTCTTCTACCAGAAGCGTACCACCGAGATTTACCTTCTTTCCCAGGCGGACACCATCGAATCGCATCAATCCCTGTACAAGGATCTGAATCGATACGTGTTTGCCTCTGCCGTGCTCGAGCTTTTGGATCGACTCGTCACCGGAGAGGAAGCCAACCCCAGGCTCTTCGAGCTGACCCTGGATGTGCTGTCCTTCTTAGAGAGCTGTCCCCCGGCTTCAATGGAAAAGGCGTTCTGCGCTTATGCTTTGAAATTGGCCGACCTTTTGGGATACAAACCCAAATTCGACAGATGCGCCGGCTGCAACGTCAAACCCGGAGCCGGGCTAATCCTGTTCAGTCCGGAGAAGGGCGGCATCGTGTGCCGAAGATGTGCCGCTCCGAACCAGGCATATCTCAGGTTATCGCCAGAGGCCGTAGCTTCGGCGCTTAAACTTCAATCGGTTAAGACCGATGATTTGGATGCGTATAACATTCCGAAGGGACACCTAAGAGACATTCTCAAGGTGGTGCTGAGTTTATTAGAGTACCATACGGAAAGAGGAAAAGATTTGAAGTCGCTGGAATTACTTAATGATAACAAGGGCCTGACCTGACACAGCACTCTCATAACGGGCGTTTACGGAGCAAGTGAGTGACAGCTTTCAAGGAGGAGATGTGGCAAAAAAGAAAGAACCGGATTTGA
>CAYMNI010000038.1:0-14207 GCA_964391755.1 uncultured Ignavibacteria bacterium | reverse complement strand
TAAGGTCCACGAAATAGTCCTCGACCATTTCCGACTCGGCCTTCTTCACCGCATCAGCGATGGAGTTGGTGGGAACGTCCCTTCCTCCCAAACCCACTATCACCCCGCAGATTCTGGGCTGCTTCTTCTTTCCGTAGAAAACGGATCTCAACTCGTTCAGCAGAATTCCACCAAGACCCAGGGAGATGGATTTCTCCACCACCACGATGGTATCCGAGTCCTTCAGCGCCTCGTAAACGGCCTCCTTGGGGAAGGGACGGAAGGCCCGGAGCTTGAGCAGTCCCACGTTCTGACCGTTATCCCTCATCATGTCCACGGCCTCGCGCATGGTGCCCACCACCGAACCCATTCCCAGCATTACCGTCTTGGCACCGTCCAGCCGGTACTTGTCCACCAGGCCGCCGCTGTAACGCCCGAATTTCTTCTTGAACTCGTCGGCCACCTGGTCGATCACGGGGATCGAGGCTTCTATGGCCTGCTGCAGCCGATATCTGGTCTCCATGTAGAACTGAGGCTCGGCCAGAACTCCGAAGGTCACCGGATCTTTAACGTTCAAATATCTAACCGGCTTGTAGGGAGGGAGAAACTCGTCCGCTGCCTTTTGATCTATCAGATCCACCGGCTCGAAAGCATGAGTCAGGATGAAACCGTCCATGTTCACCATCACCGGAAGAGATATCTCCGGATTCTCCCCTATCTTGAACGCCTGAAGCTGCATGTCGTGCACCTCCTGGCAATCCTCGGCGTAAAGCTGTATCCATCCCGAATCCCTCAGCGTCATGGCATCCTGGTGATCGTTCCAGATGTTGATGGGCGCGGACACGGAGCGGTTGGCCACCGTGATGGACACCGGAAGCCTCAAGCCGGCTATGTTGAACAGCACCTCCGCCATCAACAACAGACCTTGCGAGGTGGTGGCCGAGTATGCCCTAGCGCCTGCTGCCGAAGCGCCCAGGATTACCGACGCAGCGCCGAACTCGCTTTCCACGTTGATCGACTCCGCCTTCAACTCGCCGTCTGCAACCATCTGGGAGATGTTCTCCACAATGTGCGTCTGGGGAGTTATGGGATAGGCGGAGATCACGTGAGGCCGGCAGACCTTCACCGCCTGAGCCACCGCCATGGACCCTTCTATCACCTTTTTCATTATCTCACCTCCAGTACCATCTCGATGTCGTCCACCGGACACTCCTCGGCACAGATCCCACATCCCTTGCAGAAATCCATGTCGGCCCAGTATTTCTTGTCCTCGCCGAAGATCACTCCGTCGGGACAGACCATCACGCACACCCGGCAATCCGTGCACTTGTCTTGTTTGAAAACCGGTTTCTTTACCCTCCAGCTGCCGGTCTTGTATTCTTTGCTGGAACCCGGCTTGACCACTATTCCTTCCGGTCTTGTGGATCCAGATCCGGACTTAGGCATTTTTTCCTCCTTTTCCGTCAGAGGCTAATCCCGTCTTTTGGCGGGACATGATGTCGTATGCTTTCCGAATCGCCAGTGCGTTTTTCTCCCCCACCTCGCCGGGGAATCGCTCTTTGACGCTCTTGATAATGGCTTCCACCGAAATCAGTCCGGTGATGCCGGAGAAGGCGCCCATCAGGGTGGTATTCTGAACGGCCCTGCCGATGGTCTCCAGTGCGATTCTGGTCGCGGGAATGGTTCGAACTTCCGCCGAGGTTTTAAGGCCAAGTTCCTCGGCCGATTT
Source organism: uncultured Ignavibacteria bacterium (assembly GCA_964391755.1). Classification (GTDB taxonomy): domain Bacteria; phylum Zixibacteria; class MSB-5A5; order MSB-5A5; family SM1-73; genus SM23-73-3. The sequence goes on along the minus strand of CAYMNI010000038.1, from coordinate 12,499 downwards.
CTCCGTATCCACCAGGACCATTCCGTCCGGCTTTAGTCCGCCCAATACGTCGATGGCGCCGATTAGGGTGTAGTCCTGGATTATCAGATAATCCGGCTCGTAAATCTGACTGCGATTGTGCACCTTCTTATCGGCGATCCGCACGAATGACTGTACTGGTGCTCCCATGCGTTCGCTTCCGAACGAGGGAAAAGCTTGGGCATACTTCCCGTCCTCAAACGCGGCCACCGCCAGAAGCTCTGCCGCAGTCACCACTCCCTGACCGCCGCGGCCGTGTATCCTTATTTCCTTTAGCATGATCCTCCTCTCCTTGGGCTGCAAAAGTCAGTTGCCAGCTATCTTAATGTGTAGCAACCTAGTGAAAAATTTCACAACTTAAATAGATTACGGAATATCTCTAGTTTAGTTAGAAACAATTACCCACCAAGTCCTTTGTAGTCGGATTTTCCTTGTTTCTGAATGCCTCCGGCCGGACCAGATCACGCCGGAGGTCTAAAGCCTGGGCAGGGTTATTTTCTTTTGGGCCTGATACTTACCCTTCTTGTCCTTGTAAGAGGTCTGGCACACCTGGTCAGCTTCCAGGAAGATTATCTGGGCAATCCCTTCGTTGGCATAAATCTTTGCCGGGAGAGGGCCGGTGTTGGAGATCTCCAGCGTGGCATATCCTTCCCATTCCGGCTCGAACGGAGTGACGTTCACGATTACGCCGCATCGGGCGTAGGTGGACTTGCCCAGACAGATGGTTAAGATGTTTCTGGGAATCTTGAAGTACTCCACGGTCCTGGCCAGAACAAAGGAGTTCGGCGGGATGATGCATTCGGTCGCCTTGACGTCCACGAAGGTCTGCGGCTCGAAATTCTTGGGGTCGATCATGTCGGCCCCTTTGCCGCTGAACACTTTGAACTCGTCCGCCACGCGGATGTCATATCCATAGGAGGACAGACCGAAAGAGATCACCCCGGATGTCACCTGCTCGTCGGAGAAGGGCACGATCATGTCGTGCTCTTTGGCCATCCTTCTGATCCACGTATCTGATTTTATTGGCATGATAGTGACAGGTTCAAAATTCAAATGCAAAATGAAAACTGTCTTTTAAAATTAGAATATTCGAAGAAGAAAGGCTACAAAAGGTTTCTTCTGATCGACATAAGAAAACGGAATTTTGCTCTGCAATTTCGATTTTTGCATATTGAACTTCTAATTATCTTTCCGGGGGATTTAAATTGTCATCCTATGCGCTATATTCCGACATTATCCTCTTGATCTTCTCCGTCATCTTCAATGCCTGGTCTAAGTCTCTCTGCCACATGTTGCGCCCGAAGATCAGGCCGGTGACACCGGCTTCCATGGAGAGCTTCACCTTCTCCAGCAGGTCTTCGTCCGACATCTTGCCCCCACCCGAAACCAAGACCATGGTTTTGCCTGCTGATTTCACCACTTTCCGTATGACCTCTTGAGGGCTGAGCTTCATCTGGTCATAGGGCTTGGGCAGTTTTTTGGCACCGGACTCCTCGAACTTGGGGAAATTCAATTTGACCAGATCTGCACCCAGCTCACAAGCTACTCGTGCAGCATAGTCGACTGCATACAGGCTGTCCCGTCCGCCCTTGGCTTCAATCGCCTCTCCCCGCGGATAAGCCCACATGATCAGGGGCATTCCGTACGCCTGGCAGTCCTCTCGGATCTCCGCGAACTGCCGCATATCCTCATCCTGTGCAGGCGAACCCACAAAAAGAGTGTATCCCACGGCATCAGCTCCCAGGCGCACCGCGTCCTCCACCGAGGCGGTTTGAGGAGAGAAGGCGTAATCATCGCCCGGGATATTGGTCTTGCCGTTCAGCTTCAGGATCAAGGGAACCTCTCCGGCGAATCCCTTCATGTACTTCTCCGCCAATCCGACGTGGAAGACTATGCCGGAATACCCGCCCTCCTTTGCCAGCCTCAGCTGAAAAGTGGGATCTACCGAATCCGGATTGGAGAAGAAATCGACCGGCCCGTGCTCCAGGCCTTGGTCGATCGGCAAGAGAAGCAGAGTTCCGTTTCCCAGACCGTATTTGTACAACAGTCGGTGAAGGCGAGTCCTCTTCCCCGGATTCGGGCTAAGATCATCTAAGGTGGTTCTTGGTTTCATGATTCCCCCGATGGTTTTGAATTACCGGTAGGACGAAAAGAGTGTACCTTTCCGGCTGGTCTTGTAACATGCCGAAGTATAACACGTACCCTCGCCCGTGTCAAGCACCTTCAGTCATGGGATGGTTTCTCAAAAGGATATGAATCCGCCTTGAAAACCGGAAAAATCATGCTACAATTATTGAGAACGAGGAAGCAGATTCGATTCCCTGAAGATCGGAAGACTCAGCGTTTCGTCTGCGGCAACGACCCTGCCTCTACATCACCAAATCCGCCAGAGTCTTTTGAGAGAGTATCTTTATGGTGCTGTTCTGAGCTTTCTGCATGACGTCACGTAACTTGCAGACTTCTTGTTTTTCGCACTCATCCAGTCGATTCAGACATTTGGAGAAACAGATGGGGCCTTGTATGGCCTCCAGAAGCTCTTTTACCGTGATCTCGTTGGCCGGTCGAGCCAGGGAGAATCCACCCCTAGCCCCCCGGTGAGACCTTATCAAATCTGATCGGGATAGATGTTGAAATATCTTGGCTAAGAATTTCTCGGGAATACCCTCGGCCCGGGAGACTTCAGACAAAGATACTACTTTCCCCTTCGGCTGTTTTGCCAGATATATCACCCCGAAGATACCGTAATCACCGGCCTTCGTAAGTACCATATAGTTACACTCCTTGAGAAAAGAGGACTAAATCTACCGAACTATATTATAATGACCACCTCTTTTAATGTCAACCGAAATCGTTCGGTCTTGCTGTTTGCTCCGGATACCCGGATTCACCCCGCAGACTCCGACTCCAAACTGTTTGCAGGTTGGCCTGTTTCCCTTCACATTCCCCTTCTCTCGATATCAAATCCCGAGGGGCTACCCTGAACCGTGCATATCAACAAAATCCAAAACTGATGCCGTAGAATTTTCAGGAATTCCCTATGGGAGAGCTAAGTTGTATCAGAGCCAAGGTCGTAGTATGAGACGGTTGTGATCCGGTTTTCCGTCACGATTTGCTCTTTTTAGAGAGTTCGTCGTGTTGTAAAACCAGCAGCAGGACACCCTTCAGCCTCTTCTACATATTATGCTTGTCGTCGATCAGATTCGCTCGTTCTCCTTCATACTACTTAAGCGTCACAAACTGAGTACCAGCGTCCTTCTCCTATATCTGGCCTTCACTTTTGTTTTCACCTTTCCCCTTTTCCTGCACCTTTCCACCTTCACACCTTTTGGCGATGGATCTGGAGATCAGTTTCAATCCATCTGGAACTTGTGGTGGTTTAAGACCGCTCTTATCGAATTGCATACGAACTTTCTTTATACGGATTACCTGTATTATCCTCAGGGTACCAGTCTGGTCTATCATCTCTCCTTATTTTTTGGTGCTGTTTCGCTTCCCCTTCAATGTTTTTTCGACACCCCCCAAGGCCTGGTTTTGAGTCACAATCTGATATTGATGCTGACTTTCGTGTTAACCGGATTCGGCATGTATCTTCTCATCAAGCACCTGACTGCGCACCCGGTGGCTGCTTTCCTGTGTGGCCTGCTCTTCGCCTTCTGCTCCTACCGACTCTGGCACATGAATCATCTTAATCTGCTAAGCACTCAATGGATCCCTTTCTATATATTATACCTGCTCAAATCTCTTAACGGGAAGCCGTCGGGAAACCTCTTGGGGGCGGGGCTCTTCTTCATCCTGACATTCTTGTCGTCTCTCACCTATGCGTTATTCCTCGGCTTGTTCACTCTGCTATACTCTTCATATCTCCTTATCAGGTCTCCCAGGCAGTTTTTTGATAAGAGGCTCATGAAAAGCGCGTTGATTGCGTTTCTCTGTGTAGTTACAGTCCTGTCACCGCTGCTATATTCCCTTTGGTCAAACCAGGTTGACTGGGAACCCTCCTCGAAAGAAGCGATTCGAGCCAGCGCCAATCTGGTGGGATACTTCCTGCCCGCGCGGGAAACCTCCCTTCTGGGTGGCTTCTTTCTCCCCTCCCAGCTCGATTACCTGGGGATCTCGGGTAGCGAGACATTTCTTGGCTGGGTGCTGCTCTATTTCAACTTCTATACATGGATCAAGATGCCCCGCCATAAAGCTAAATTTTGGTTTTTCTCTGGTCTGTTCTTTTTCGTCCTCTCTTTGGGTCCGGCCCTCCAGGTCTTCGGTCGATCATACCATTTCAGGTGGCTTCCTTACACCATCTTATATGATTGTCTTCCAATACTCAGAATAGGTCGGACACCCTGTCGCTTCTCGATAATGGTGACAGCGTGTTTGATCGTTTTCTCCAGCTATGGTTTGGCGCGGTTTTTCCATTATCCCTCGGCTCGATCTGCTCGTACATCCGAACTCGTAATCTTCTTCCGGGGCTTCCTGACCAGAAGAGGAATGCCCCTTTTGGTGGCGGTGCTGATTGTTCTGGAATTCGTTGTTTTTCCCACGACCATGATCAAGATCAATATCCCCGAGTGTTACCACCAAATGAAAACAACCGAACGAAATTGGGCTGTGCTTGAACTGCCTGCAGCAAGCAAGGGCTATAGCCTGATGTCCAACGTCCGCATGTACTATCAAACCTACCATGCCAAGAAGGTGGTCAACGGATATCTCTCTCGTCCCTCACGCGGCAGCGGAGACTTTCTGAAAAACGTTCTCTTAAGCGACTATACAGCCGTCCCGGGTGAAGTTTGCATCTCCATCGACACCGCTGCTTTGGTGCGAAACAACGTGAAGTATGTAATCGTCCATGAAGCGGAACAACCCTCCCAGGCAATTTATAGACCGCTCGGAACCGGCATATTCGACGTAGGCTGCATTATTATGGAAGAAAGGTCTTCCGGCATCAAGGTCTATCGATTGTTCTGATTCGGAGATGGTGCCGAAGAGTGGACCACAAGATGTGGTGGAGTTGGGTGATCCGATTTATCGAGTGTTTTCCCGACAAGATGGATGGAGGTGCGGATCAGCTCGTCGGCCCTTTGGTCAGGGTGGCGATTAATCATTTCCTCTATGCCGTTTACACCGGAAAGACAGTCTGTTTAGGCTGGTAGAATCCTCTTCCCTTTCTTCAAGTCGCTGAGTCAAAAGACCGACAAATCCATAAGATAGGGGGCTTTTTGTTAATTCCCGTCCGAATATATGTGGACTACAGGGAGGACTATCCCGTAACCCTGGCATTAATCGGGATAAACTTCTTAGCTCTCTTAGCTGTCCTTCTCACTTCCTGCGAAGGTTTGCAAACGCTTTTCACACGTTATGGCCTGGTTCCCGGCTCACCTCGTCCACACCAACTCATCACCTACATGTTCCTCCACGGAGGAATAATCCATTTCTTTTTCAACATGCTCTTCCTCTGGCTTTTTGGGAAAGTGGTGGAGAGCATCTTTGGACACGGCCGTTTTCTGCTCTTCTATTTCGGGGGAGGCTTGGCCGCAGCTCTCTCTCAGTTGGCCATTTGTCATGCAAGCGGAGTTGCCCTGGATATTCCCATGGTCGGCGCCTCCGGCGCAATCGCTGCGGTGTTGGGGGTGTTTCTGGTGAGGTATTATTTCGTCAAGATCGAGATGCGCTGGTTTTTCTTCTTCTTTCTCTTCTTCAGGATCTACACCTTCCACCTAAGGGCTTGGGTGTTTCTGCTTCTGTTGTGGTTTATTCCTCAGTTGATCTTCGGATTGCTCTCTTTAGGTTATTTCAGCGGGGTGGCTTACTGGGCTCACATAGGAGGATTCCTCTTCGGGGCCATTCTGGGCTTGCAGATGAATCTCCTGAGAGAGGCCAAGGCAGAGCTTTCGTACATCAAGGGTAAAGACGCCTCGTGGAGCGGCGATGAACGATCGCGTATGCATCTTAGGGAGAGCATCAGCGCATCACCCAAGAACACAAGGCCCCGCCTGGATTTGGCCCAAAGCCACATAAAGGAACAGCAGCCGGATGATGCCGTTAGGGAATATGTTGCTGCCTTCAACATCGCCTATCAGGCCGGGGACGTCGAAGAGGCGCTGAGCATCTACCATATGGCTTTCGCATTGAAGCAAGACGAGCTGATTCTGTCGGAGGAGATGGAGTTCGAAGTGGGAACGAATTGCGCCAAACACGCCCACTACGAGTTGGGATTTCTTATCTTCGAGAAGCTTCACCGATTGCGGCCGGATCATCCCAAAACAGAACAGATCCTGGCCAAGTTGATCTCCCTTGCGTCCAATAAACTCGCGAAATACCGGGAAGCCCACGAATACTTTCAGAAGCTTAAGAGCCGGTTCCCTCAAAGTCGATATCTACAGATGCTGAAATGGGACATCACCCGGATACGAGGCGAGGTGAATGTTCCTTTCGAAGAGATACCTTTATAACATCCGGTTTGGTTGGATTATATCGCTCACGGACGGGCCAGGTTGAAATCCTTTACAAGGAAGTGAGCTTTGCCCCCGGGATCGCGCCAATTCATAATAAGCCGCTTATCCATTGGTGCAAACCTATCCAGACTGCTCCTCATAGCTGTAGAGGAACGAAATACAGAGTACCCTGCCTTTCTACCAGCAAAACCAACCGATCTTTATCCTTTGCATTCTTCAGCAGTTTCTCATAATCCTCGACACTGTTCACCCGCTGGTCGTTGATCTGTCGGATCATGTCTCCCACCTCTAATCCGGCTTCGTAGGCCACCCCCCCCTTGTCCATGCCGGCCACCACCACCCCTCTTTGATCCTTGGTCCCCAACCGGTAGGCTATGGATGAGCTAATATCGGCCACCGTCATTCCCAGTTTGTCTTCGTAGCTGCCGCTGACGTGATCCGGAAGCGGCTCCGGCACCAGCCTGGTGCTTATGGTCTTGCCGTCCCGCAGGAAAGTAATCTCCAGGTTTTGCCTCTCTCTGGCGAAATAGACCAAATCCTCCCAGTCGCTCAAGCTTCTCATCTTCTGATCATCCGCCTGGACGATGATGTCCTTTCGCCTCAGCCCGGCTTTTTCCGCAGGACTGTCCTTCTCCACGTCAGATACGATTACGCCCTCGGCTTCTTCCAGATTCAGACTCTGCGCCAGGATGGGATTAACCTCCTGAACCCTCACGCCGATCCAGGCGGGGATAATCCTCCCGTGTTCTATCAAATCGGAAAGCAGTATCTTGGCCCGGTTGATGGGTATGGCGAAGCCTATCCCCTCCGACCCCTGGCTGGTGCTGAAGATAAAGGAGTTTATCCCGATCACCTCGCCAAAAGCGTTGATCAGAGGTCCGCCCGAGTTGCCCGGATTGATGGCGGCGTCGGTCTGGATCATCTTGCGGTAAATCTGCACCTGCCCCCTCTCCCTTTTGATGTCACGATTCACGGCGCTTATGACCCCCACTGTGACCGTGGGGCTGGGATCGTCCAGAAGGTAGCCGAAGGGATTGCCGATGGCGATGGCCCATTCGCCGATGATCAGATCGTCCGAATTCCCCAATACTGCGGAGGGCAGATCCTCGGCATCGATCTTGACCACCGCCAGATCGGAGGCCTCGTCCAGCCCCAGGACCTTTCCCTCGTATTCCTGACCGCTGGGGAGGGTCACCTTCATCTGGTCCGCCCCGGACACCACGTGAGCATTGGTGAGCACGTAACCGTCCGGATTGATTATCACCCCCGAACCGATGCCATATACTTTCTGCTTGTACTCCCGGGGACGAAAGAACCGGTCCCAAAACTCGTCTCCAAACGGCGAGAAAAAGGGTTGTTCTCTCACCACTCTGACCTGCACTACGCTGATGGAGACCACGGCCGGTCCCACCTTCTGAGCTGCCTGCACTATCGCGCTCTGCCGGGAACCGGCTATCTCGTCCTGCATCGAGGCGGCAGTCTGGATCATCCTGGGTGCAGACGAGAGGGGTGGCATCTCGGAGGATCCCTGCTCCGCCGTTCGAAAAGGCGAGCGCAGAACGCCTAGGAAAAAAAGCAAAGCCACCACCAAAATCCCCGCTACTATTCCGCAGAAGATCGAACCTGCTATCACCCGCGTATTCTTCGTCCGACTGAACGACATCTCTTATACTCTTTGTGTCATATTAAGAGGTCGGGATGGTTTAGATTACAAAAAACCCGATCCCGACCCAAATCGCTGGATTCGGATGAGACAAACCTCCTCATCCTCTATATTGCATCAATTTCGTTTTTCCTCTAAGTCTATGTATTTCTCCGGTTCCTCTTCGAACTTCTTTTTGCAGGCCTCATCGCAGAAATAGAAAGTTTGACCGTTAAGCACGCTCTGGAAGGGGGCTGTCTTCTCATCGATCTCCGCCAGGCAGATCGGATCTATGACCATCTTTGCCTCCTTGCTTTAAGAGGTTAGAGAGCCGTTGCTTGAGACTAACATATCCACATTATGATATACAAAACAAACGGGTCAGATGTTCCAGGGAAAACACGTCTTAAATAGACCGGTAAGGACACCGTCTCATTCCCCCTCCGTCGTGCTCCACCGTTTTGACCACGATTTCGATCGTTCTTTCCTCCCCCTGGCGGACCACGCTCAAGAGCACATGAGAGCCCACGGCAGTAGCGGAAATCAGTCTCCTTAACTCTCCGGCGCTGCCGATGAGTTTTCCATTGAATCTTATGATTCGATCGCCCGCGGCCAATCCCCTTTCGGAGGCCGGACTGTTCCCGACCACCTTGCTTATTCTGATTCCTCCCGAGGCCGTCCCCTTTTCACACTTTCCCGCACCTCTGTCACAGAAGATCCCGATCCACCCTCTCTGCACATCTCCTTCCTTCTTCAACACCTGGCTTACCCGCAGGCAGGTGCCGGCAGGCAGAATGAAGACCACACCGTCTTCCCCTTCGGAAACTCCCTCGGTCAGCCCCAGAAGTTTCCCTTCACAATTGAATATGGGCGTGCCTCCGTGATAGGATCCGGGAGGACCATGCCATATCATCAGGCTCTCGTCATATGCGTCCACACCGCCTATCCAGGATTTGGTCACCGTCCCCAAGTTGACGTCCAAGCCCTTGGAGTAATTGGTGTTGCCCAAAGCAATGCCCACGCATCCGTTGCTTATCTCCCCTTCCTCCATGATATCCACCGGTGGAAGTTCCCTGTTTCTCACTCCTATCAAGCTCACGTTGGTTTCGAAGTCGCAATAGACTCTCAATATCTCATTATCTTCGATCACCCTTCCATCCTGAAGTCGGATGGTGATGTCATCGACGTTGTCTAAGATATTCTCGGTGGTGACGATGTGGGCATTGTCCAGTATTACTCCCGAGCCGAACTTGACTTCTCCGGAAACTTCGTTTTTGCCCATTATGCAGACCACCGACGGCCCCGCCTTTTCCACCACCCGGATTATGTCTCTCTCCAGATGCTGAAGCGCGTTCTGGCGGCATCCCCCCGATAGCACCATTATGCAGGAAATCCAAAGGACCGTACCGGCCCTCGTCAGTGTCAACCGCATATCTACCTGAGCCTAACCAGTTACCCGGAGAGCTTCCTCTTCCCTCTTTTCGGACTGCTCCAAAGTCCTACCATCTCCGGCCTATCTTCTCTGGGGAGCTACGGCAACGATGTAGTGGGAAAACTGCCCATCGTCGAACGCGCCCCTAACCTCCAGTTCCTGAGCCACCATATCGTTCTTGAAACCGGCCACATGCCCGGTGACAAACAAGCTGGAGTATAATCCCAAGGTTAGAAGAGCGATAAGAAAAACGGAGAAGATGTACGCCGGAACCGGACCCAGAACCGGAGTCCGGAAGAGGCTGGCTATCCCTTCTACCTTCGTCCACAGTCTGCTCCACACGGGAGACGAAGCAATCTTGCTGTTCAGATTGATCCGGTAGTCGCTCCAGAAGTCTTTCGACTCCTCAAAGCAGACTGCCTCCTTGCAAAGATCGATGGATTTTAAGTACAAAGAAAACTCGCGGGAGCAGTGAGGGCAGGACGAAAGGTGTTCGTCCAGTCTCTTCTTCTGATGGGAGAGCAGCTCGGCATAACTGACAATCAGCTTGCACGCCTTTCTACACTTCATTCTTTATCCCCATCTTCTTTAGCAATTGAGGATGATGCTTGGCTAGCTCACTCCTGAGTTTGGATCTTGCTCTATGTAGATACCATCTGACAGTTGCCTGCGGCATGCCGGTAATCTGGGCTACCTCCTTGATGTCCAAACCTTCCAGATCGCGTAAAACAAAAACCGCTTTCTGTCTGGCGTTAAGCGCTCCCATGGAGTCATTGATGGCCCACTTGATCAGACTGCGCTGGTAGATCCTCTCTACATCCTGTTTCTTCTCCTTCAGTTCGCCGAAGATGTTGTCCAAAAGCTCATGCTTATGCTTCTTGTGCTTCCGGATGAAATCGATGGAAGCGTTGATGGTTATCCGGTAAAGCCAGGTGGATAGCTTCTTGGTGGTGTCGAAGTTGACCAGATTCTGGTAAGTCTTGACGAAAACGATCTGCGAGATGTCCTTGGCATCCTCATAGTCACCCACCATCTTGTAAGCGATGCTGGCCACTTGGGTCTTGTATTTGTCAACGATGTGTTGAAAAGCCCACTGCTCTCCCGCTTTGGCTTTTTCTATGATGTCCAGAAGCTCTTTGTCTTCCGCGCTGGATTCCGTCTGGTTCGGCTCGTCCTGCGTACTCTTGGAGTCGGCATTCTTCTTTTTTTCTTTAGACGGCTTATGCTCCCCTGATTTGGCAGAGATCATCTATTCTTCTCGTCTTTTGATACGTTTATCCCAAAAAGACCGTTTGTTAACCCCATCTTAAGGCGCCCTGATTACACTCTCGGACGCTCCCATATTACTGCATCAACAACTCAAACTCGGCGGCATCGCACCAGGCTGGACTTAAGCGATCGAACGTTGCCTACAGCCTGTTACCTCTCCCCGACGTGCAAAGTTCCGTGAATCTAACCCACCTTGATTGAAGCCCATCCTGAATAATCTAACAAATCCTTCGCATCAACGCAAAGCTTTTTTTAGACCAATCTCCGTGGAAACCGTAAATCCTTCCCCAGCCCTCATGATTTCAGTCTTTCATCAATTTTGTGGAGCTGGAGTGGACTCCGGCGTCGACTTGGTCTATCGAGAAGGCTATTTTCCCACAATACCAGATGTTTCGAACCACTCCCTGGCCTACTCAAAGTTAGTCTCGCCAGTCTCGCATACTAACAAAACAGACTTTTCCGACACTCTGTTGATAATCACATTCCACAAGCTGAGCCAACATAAACAATCCGTTGAGAAACACCACAACTGCTGTCGTCTTTTTCCACAATACGTTTCCTTTTCTGTGTAAACAACTTAGGCAACGTGTTGGATTTTTTTCGTTTTGCAGTGTCGGGATAATCAACACAACTGCGGTTGTTTTTCCCACATCACAGATTTTGCGGTGAGCAAAATCATTATACAACTCAAAGCCGGTCTTCGAATTACAAAAACATCCCTCGGGCTTTAATTTTTCGGCAGATCCTTTGCAAGATAATTCAAGTGAGTTGAAAGATCATTACTTGTTGAGGAAGGTCGGGTGATGAAAATGTCAGTAGCCTTTGGTCTTTTATTCTTGGCGATTGCGATCGGAGTCAGCGCTTGGCGAGACCGGAAATTGCTTTCCACTTAGGAAGCGCTGCGTACGACTAACCATCATTAAAGAAAGAAGAGGTGAGTGAAGTGTCCATCTTACTCGCAATCTTATTCCTGGGGATTGCACTGGGAATCGGCTTCTGGTTTGAGAGGAGACGAGCCAAGGTTCCCCGGGAGGAGGTCACAAGAGCCAAACTCCCTTCACTGGTGGGTTCCTTTTTTGTCCATCCGGGTCATGCCTGGTTAGAGGTGGTCCAACCGGATTTGGTGACTGTGGGAATAGATGAGTTCACCCGGTCCGTATTCGGCTCGGTTGATGAATTGACGCTTCCGCCACCGGGTACCGTTATCCGGCAAGGCGGAAAGGGCTGGAGGCTGAGAAGAGGAGAGCGACAGCTGGATCAAATTTCTCCCATCACCGGGAGAGTGGTTGAGATCAATCAAGATGTAGCTCGGAATCCTCATCTTCTCGCGGGGATAGATACCGGTGAAAATTGGATGTTGAAGGTAAGGCCAGTAGAAGTGAAGAATCAGCTGAAGAACTTACTGCACGGGAACATGCTTCGCAGATGGAGTCAGTCAGTCAAGGAGCAACTTGTGGCCACTTTGACCGCGGCCGAGTTTCCGGTTCTGCAGGAGGGTGGGGAAATCAAGTCTGACTTAGGCAACGAGCTTACTCTTCAACAGTGGAAGAAGGTCTCCCGGGAGCGGGCGATGGAGGCCAGGCTCGCGCTCCGGTCGCTGCCCAGCAGGAGCCCGCCGCCGTCCGGAAGCGGCGTGTACGAGGAGGGGTCGCGGCGCAGCAGCCGCAGGCCCCGGCGCGCGAGGCCGAG
>CAYMNI010000037.1:0-14370 GCA_964391755.1 uncultured Ignavibacteria bacterium | reverse complement strand
AAGGTGGCGGGGGTGATTCCCACCCCATACATGGTGTAGGCATAAAGAGCCATGCTAAGAACCGTGGTGAAGAACCTCACCTGCACGAAAGCAACCATTCCCAAGAGGATCACCACTATCCTGGAGTAAAGCACCATCTTCCGTTGGGAGACTTCGGGATTTATGAATCGCTGATAGACATCCCGCATGATGTTGGTAGAGGGAACCAGAAGAAAGGAGTCCGCAGTGGAGACTATCACTGCCACAATAGCCGCCAAAAGAACGCAGCCGATCACCGGCGAGAGGCCGTGCCTGACCGAGTGCAGGATCACGGTCTCGGGGTTTATGTCGAAGAACATGCTGCTTCCGATTATGGCCAGGACCACGATCAAGGTCTCCACGAAGATGGTTCCGGAGATCCAGCCGATGACGGATGCTTTGGCAGCTTTTTCGTCTTTAGCGGAGAAGAACCTTTGGTACATGTTGGATTCTCCCAACAATAAAAGCATGGTGGGGAGGGAGTATCCCAGCGCCTCCCAAATGGTCATGGTTCCCAGAACCTGGAATTTCTCCGGGGAGAGCGTGGCGGTGACGGTGCTCCACCCTCCGGCCAATTTCAGCATGAAGGGGAAGGCGATCACCAGCCCCACCAGCAGAACCACGCCGTTGACCACGTCGGTGTAGGCCACGGAGATCATCCCGGCCAGGGCGGTGTAGGCGATCACGAAGACTGCGGTGAGGATGATACCCTGATCCACCGGAATCCCCGCCACCAGGTTCAGCACCATGCCGCCCGCCTTGAACTGGTAGCTGACGATGGCGGTATAGGCTATGATGGTGGTCAGACTTCCCAATATTCGGGCAATCTTATTGTAGCGTATCTCCAGGATGTCCGGTACGGTGAACTGGGCCAGCTTTCTGGCGCGACCGGCGATGAAATACAGCACGATGATGGCCACCCACACCCCGGCGTCGAACCACAGTGCGGAGAAACCCTTGCGAAAGCTAAGCCCCGCGCTGGCGATGATGCTGCCCGATCCGATCCAGGTGGCCAAAAGCGTTCCCACCAGAACCGGCGCGGAGAGCTTCCTGCCGGCCACCATGAAATCGGTCTGGGTTTTGACCCTTCTGGATCTGATCGCTCCCACGCCGATCAAGATCAGCAGGTAGATTAGGATGGCCCAAAAGTAAAGCATTTGTAGTAAAATGAGAGTCGATATACGCAAGGAGTGCATCAGCTCGCTGATGCATGCAAAAGCAAGCTTTTGCACTCCAGCGGAGAACCTCTGTTCCCTCTACTGGGAGGGAGCACACTCATCCGACCCATCGGGTCGATCCCAAGGGGATGTTATCATCCGCCTGTTCTGCTCGCTGCTGGCGTTGGAACTCCGTGCCTACTTCTTGACCGGTTCTCTCTTTACGGAGGCCGGTGATCCTTTGGATTTTCGATATTTCAAAGCGGCTTTGACCAGATCCCGGAACAGAGGATGCGCTCTGGTGGGACGCGACTTGAGCTCCGGATGAAACTGCACCGCCACAAACCAGGGGTGATCTGAAAGCTCCACTATCTCCACCAGCCTTCCATCCGGAGAGAGTCCGGAGAGCTTGAGTCCGGCTTTGGTCAGCTGGTCCCTGTACATGTTGTAGAATTCATATCGGTGTCGGTGCCGCTCGCTTATTTTCTCCCGGCCGTACGCCTTATAGGCCAGGCTGTCCTTCTCCAGCACGCAGGGATAGGCTCCCAATCTCAGCGTGCCCCCCATGTCGGTGATCTTTTCCTGGTCGGGCATGAGATGGATCACCGGATGAGGGGTGGCCTGATCGAACTCATAGCTGTTGGCCTTTTCCATTCCGCATACGTTACGGGCAAACTCTATGACCGCGCACTGCATTCCCAGGCAGATGCCCAGATATGGTATCCGGTTTTCTCTGACGTATTTGGCCGCCTCGATCTTCCCCTCGATGCCCCTCTCTCCGAATCCGCCGGGGATCAAAAGACCGTCCACTTCAGCCAGCTTGTCTTTGGCGTTTTGGCGGGTGACCTCTTCGGAGTCGATCCACTTCAGTTCGACCCGGGCGTCGTTCTCCACGCCCGCATGCACGAATGCCTCGATTATGCTCTTGTATGCGTCCTTCAGGTGGGTGTACTTGCCGCAGATGCCGATGGTCACCTGGTGTGAGGGATTCTTGACCTTGTCTATCATTTCCACCCAATCGTCCATCTGCAGCTCTCCGCATTCCAACCCCAAATGCTGAATTATCAGACTATCCAGGCCCTCCTGGTAGAAGAGAATGGGAACCTCGTAAATACATTCCACGTCGATGGCCTGGATCACCGCCTGGCTGGGAACGTTGCAGAACAGTCCGATTTTCTCCTTGATCTGTTTGCTCAACGACTGCGCCGTACGGCAGAGGAGCATGTTGGGCTGGATCCCGATCTCCCTAAGCTCCTTCACGCTGTGCTGGGTGGGCTTGGTTTTCACCTCACCGGCCGACTCGATATAGGGCACCAGGGTGAGATGAATGAACAGGCTGCCTCCGGGACCACACTCCAATCCCATCTGTCTGATGGACTCGAGAAAAGGCAAACTCTCGATATCGCCCACCGTTCCCCCGATCTCGGTGATGATCACGTCCACCTCGCCGTTTATCTTCCCTATCTTCTTTATCCTGCTCTTTATCTCGTTGGTGATGTGGGGAATGACCTGCACGGTGGAGCCCAGATAGTCTCCCCGCCTCTCCCGGGATATGACCGCGTCGTAGATCTGGCCGGAGGTGAGATTGTTGTCTTTGGTCAGACTCTCGTCGATGAACCTCTCGTAGTGCCCCAGATCCAGATCCGTCTCCGCACCGTCGTCCAACACAAAGACCTCTCCGTGCTGGAAGGGATTCATGGTGCCGGGATCCACGTTGATGTAGGGATCGAATTTCTGAATGTTTACCTTCAGTCCTCTTTTCTTCAGCAGAAGCCCGATGGAGGAGGAGGCGATTCCCTTTCCCAGCGAGGAGACCACGCCACCCGTGACGAAGATGTGCTTCACCCTCTTTTTTTCGTTTTTCACCTCACCACTCCTCCTTTCGGTGTCCTCAACCTCTTTAAATCAGAGGGCACGTCTAACGTTACGGGTTTGTGTTTGGTCAGATATACCTTGATCTTGGCTCCGTTCTCCAGGGCCCTCAACTGTTCCAAGCTTTCCGATTTCTCCAAAGGAGAACGTTCCCAGGAAGCGAACTTCAAGAGGAAATCCCTGCGGAATCCATAGATGCCGATGTGCTCATAAAAGCTGGTCCGGTTGAGGTCGATCCCCGCGCGGAGAAGCCTGCTGCGTGACGACTTATCCAGCCTAACGTGAGGAATGGGCTGACGGGAGAAGTATAAGGCCCAGCTGTTTCGATCCAGCACCACCTTCACCACGTTGGGACTTCTAAGCCTGGCAGCGTCGTTTATCCTGGTGGCAACGGTGGCCATGGACACACCTTTTTCCCTGAGCATGGACGACGCCAAATGATCGATGAGGGAAGGGGGCAGATTGGGCAGGTCACACTGGATGTTTATCACCAGGTCACAGTGGAGATTTTTGACCGCCTCCGCCACCCGGTCGGAGCCGGTGAGGTGATTTCTCAGGCTGATGTATGCTTCCCCTCCAAAGGCGAAAACCAGATCAGATATCTTAGATGAATTGGTCACCACCACCAGACGATCCAGCAATCTGGACTTGGCGGCACACTGGTAGACGTTTTGGATGAGAGGTTTTCCGTCGATTCGAATGAGAGGTTTTTGGGCAAGTCTTCTGGAACCTAACCTGGCGGGGATTATTCCAATGATCTTGGACTTGCGCATCATTTTGTAGAGGAGACGAAAAACAAAAGAGCTAAAAACAAGACGCATTCTACAAAACTACTTCTCGATTGTCAACAGAAAACTGCGGTAATATCCGGCATGGGATAAAGAGCAGATGATCGTCTGCCGAAAACTTAGCCAACCTGTGATCTTCGACACCCGAGAGAAACCGTTTATCCTCTAAGGTATATTAGCAAAAGAGCTATCCTGGGAGATTGCATCGTTCGTGTTCTGGATTGCGATTTGACCGTCGAGCAGGGAAAATCGAGGGTGGTCGTATCCGATGGAGGAAGTCTAACTTGATTGGTTCGTTCCCTCTTAGATGCTCATGGAAAAACGCCTTACAAACAGAGGTGAGTTCTTAGGAGGACGATTCCTTTTCGCCGTACAAAAGATCGCGCATCAACTCGTCGATCTTTTCGATGCGGAAGGGCTTGGCCAGATAGCCGTCGGCCCCCTCCTGCATGGCCTTCTGAGGAGGGCAGGCGGAGGAGAAGGCGGTGATCATCACCACCGGAAGTGCGGGAGCCATTTGTTTTATGCTCCGGAGAAGGCTCAAACCATCCATCTTGGGCATACGGATGTCGGAGATGACTAAATCAAAATCCTGCACCCGCAGTTGGTTCAAAGCCTCCTCCCCGTCATGCACGCCTATGGGGAAGTAATCCAGGCTGCCCAAGACCTCCAGAAGCATGTCTCGCAGCTGATCGTCGTCGTCTACCACCAGAACCTTCTTGAGTCGATAGGGCTTGTCCTGGCCGGTGGCTTTGGCCCCCAGCGCTTTGCGCATCAGCTCTTCGATCTTGCCGATGCGGAACGGTTTGGCCAAGAAGCCGTCCGCCCCGCTCTGCATGGCCTGATCCTTGGTGTAGGTGAAATTGTAGCCGGTAATGATCAACACCGGCAAAAGCGGATTTTGTTTCTTGATGTTTTTCAGCAGGGAGAGCCCGTTCATCTTGGGCATTCTGACGTCGGTGATCACCAAATCCAAGCTGTCGCTCTGTACTAAGGATATGGCTTCCTCTCCATCCTTTGCCCCCAGCGCGTAGTACCCCAAAGCGGAAAGGGTATCCAAGAGCAAAGAGCGGATGCGATCGTCGTCATCCACCACCAGAACGGTGGGAGGCCCCTTAGGGCGCATGGTCGTTTTTTCCGTTATCCCGTCGGTTTGCATAAAACAGTCCACTCCTGTGCAGAGCGTGCACTTATATTATCGAAAATTCTGCAGGTTACTTGAGCTTTTTTTCGGCGGCTCAAAGAGTTCCTTGCGCGCAACCCCCTGATCTCATCATTTTTCACCCTCCTGGCCGGCATAAACAGGCCTTCGGTTTGGTCCGACGCGGGATCATGTGATTTTGTTGTCGTCCGGCGAATCCGGATGCGTAGATTAGTGAATAGCGCTTAAGGGAGAGAACAAGATGAAGGTACCGAATCTCTTCAAGAGCAGGAACTTCAGGGGTCTTTTGATCTTTCTATTTTCCCTGCTGTGTGGTTACTTAGTATACACCCTGCCGCTGGAGGGTTTGAGCCAGGCAGGGAGGATCAGCCTGGGCATCTTCGTGGTGGCCGTCCTGCTGTGGGTGACCGAGGCCGTTCCCATCTTCATCACCTCGTCGGTGATAGTGGCTTTAGAGGTGATCTTTCTGGGGCAGCCAGAGGGTCCGTTGCATCTGGGCAAGGGGGGTTACGAGATATTCCTCAACTCATTCTCCAGCCCTATTATTCTGCTGCTTTTGGGCGGATTCGCCCTGGCCTTGGCGGTCCAGAAGCACGGACTGGGAAACATGCTGGCCGTAGCCATCATCAAACGCGCGGGCAACAAACCGGAGAGAGTTCTGTTGGGGGCCATGATTACCACCGGTCTTCTTTCCATGTGGATTTCGAACACGGCGGCAACCGCCTCCATGATAGTGGTGATACTTCCGGCACTCAAATTCTTGGACAAGGACGATCCCTTCCGCAAGGCCCTTCTTCTGGGCATACCTTTTTCGTCCAGCATAGGAGGTATGGGCACCCCCATCGGAACTCCGCCCAACGCCATTGCCATCGGGCTTCTGCAAAGGATGGGATTCGAGATCACCTTTCTGAGGTGGATGATTCTGGTAATCCCCGCAGCCGCGGTGGTCATGTATTTGGCCTGGCGGATACTGATCAGGCTCTTCCCCTGCAAGGTGGGCGAGGTGGAGTTCGACATCCGGGCCGAAAGGAGTTTGAACGCCAGGCAGAAGCTGGTGTTGGTTTTCGGCATGATTACCGTCCTTCTTTGGTTGACCGGATCCGTTCATAACATACCTACGGCCATTGTGGCATTGTTTCCGCTGGTAGTCTTCTTCGGATTCGGCTTTTTAGAAAAGAAAGATTTCGAGGAATTGGGGTGGAACGTGCTGATCATAGTGGGTGGAGGGATAGCTTTGGGGGTGGGAATGGAGAGAAGCGGGCTAACCAATTGGATGGTGGACCGTCTCAGCCTGGAGGGGCTCCCCCTGATAATCGCCTTTCTGCTCTTTGGCCTGGTGACCATGGGGATGTCCACCTTCATCAGCAACTCGGCGGTGGCCAACCTGTTTTTGCCCATAGCGTTGGGATTTGCTATGTTCAGTCCCCGGTCGATTGCCCTGTGCGTAGCACTTTCGGCCTCTCTGGCCATGGCTTTGCCCATCAGCACGCCGCCCAACGCCATAGCATACGGCTCGGGGGAGTTGGAGATGAAGGACATGATTAAAGCCGGGGCGGTGATCGCCGGCGTCGGCGTGGTAGTGGTAAGTCTGTACGTGTTCGTTTTGAGCAATCTGGTTCTTTAGTCCAGCCAATCGACAGGTGGCGACGTGAATTCCGTTTGCCCGATATCCGGGCGTTTCCAGACGGAGAAAGGTCCGCCAACTGTTCTGAAACTGAATCTCAGGGAGCGCTGGGTCCGCTTCCGGAGAGGAGGAGTTTATGGAAACGGTAAGAGTCGAGCATTGCCTGAAGTGCGGCGGCACCCAGATGAAGAATCTGGTGTACATCAACCCGCCCAGAGACATCAAGGTCTACGTCCAATGTGCTCACTGCGGGGACTACGTGTGCCGCTATACTCTGAAAAGGTATACCTCGGAGGAGACCTTCGAATCCCTGGTTAAGCTTCTGACCGAAAAAGAGCACCATATCGTCAGCGGGAGGGAGCAGAAGAGCCGCTTAGCTTACCATACCACTCAGGTCGAAGAGGAGTACAAGAAGGTTCTGGAGATGGCGGAGCACGGTGACGAAAGAAGGGTGGAACGGATAATCGAGGAGGAATTCGGAGACGACGACATCTTCGCGGGATCCGAGTAACCCGCTGGGTTAAATCGGCACCATGCTTCGGATGCGTAACCTCCGCGAATCCCGTCACTGCATGAGGCCGTCCCGAGCCAAAGGCAGAGGGATGCAGACCAAGCCACCGGAATCCGGTTCTTCACCAAGAAAAAGCCCCGCTTAGGATCAAGCGGGGCTTTTTATATTCTAAATTTCAAACCGATTAGCAAGGGGGTGGATCTCCACCCTTGTAGAGGTAGTTAAGCAGATAAATGGCATCCTCCAAACCGGTTTCTCCGTCACAATTGGCATCGCCGGCCTCCGGCGGAACCGGCGCATCTCCGTTCTTGTACAGATAGTTGAGCAGATAGACCGCGTCGGTTACGTCCAGCATCTGATCTCCGTTGGCATCACCGTGCATGACTTCGGAAGAGCCTCTGCCCAGACCGAACCAGTTCATGATCTTGCGCATCAGGGTGTACGAGTTGTTGGGATAGGCTCCGGTCTGGGGCACCGATTCAAAGGAGAAGGCCATAAAGACCACCTTGTAAACGGAGGCGCCGGAAGCGGGATAGCGCAGGGCACAATAGTTGGTCAGGCTTCCACCCGCATCCGCCCGTGCAATCTCATCCAATTGGAATCCGGCTCTGGGCGATGATAAGCCCTTGGAGGTCTGGTAGAAGATACCGGCAGCGCCGGAGCCGGGCACCAGGTGATCCGAGAAGTTGAAGAAAGGATAGCTTAAGCTGAAGGCCATTCCGTCGGAGATGGTATCGTCCTCAACTCCGGCCACACCGTTTACCTCCTCATCGTCGTCGTGTCCTCCCACGTGCAGATAATCGGTGATGAAAGCGTTGGGGCTGTTGTCCAGCAGAAGATCCTGGCTGGAGAGCAAAAGCCTTCCCCCGTTGTCCAGGAAGGTCATTAAACGTGCCTGATCCGTGGAATCCAAGGTGGCCGGTTCTGAGGGGCTTCCCCAATCGTCGCCCGTGGTCCAGACCACCGCCTGGTAGAGCTGCAGCTCCGAATCCGGCGGGCAGCCCTGCGAGTCATGAGTCCATACGTCGTAGTTGACGCCGACCGAATCCAAGGCATAGAAGAAGTAGCTCTCGTAAGATTTCCCCCCGTCATCGTCCACGAACAGGAGGGGTCTTTGGCCGATGATCAACTGGAAGGTGTCCACCACCCCATAGCCTCCCGCGGCATCGATCTGGAGTATGAACTGAGCCGCGTGGCCTTGAGGGCACTCGGCGTCGGCCTGGAATTGGTAAGAGGAGTAACTGGTTCCATTGCCTGCCGGAGGGATGTCGGGATAATCCGAGCTGCCCGACATCAAGGTCACGTACGAATCGTCGCAACTCAAGTTGCCGTGTACGCTGGTGGCCGCTTGACTTCCCGTGTTCTCCAGGATCAAATCTATGATGCACACCTCACCCGGATCGGGCTTGCCGTCGTCGTCGCCGCCGATATCGTCGGTCATGCTGGAGGCATGGGCCAGCACCGGAGCGTGAACCACCAGCTCCAGCGAGGGATAGCTCCAAGGTCCGCTCCCGTTCTGCGCGGTTATGTCCAGGCTGAAGACGACGGTCTCTCCGTCCGGAGTCTCCGGCGAGACCGAGAAGTCGAAATCGTCAAGGCAGAAGCTGGAATCCCCGGAGGGAATGTCGCCATACTGCTCGTGGCCGTCGATGATGGTTATCAACGGATGAGAGGTGGACAGCGTGGCTTCCACCTGAATGCCGGTGGAATCACCCAGATTCTTCAACATCACCGGTAGCTCGATGAACTCGCCGATGTCCACGTCCCCCTGGCCGTCGCCCTGGCTTTCGCCCGTGTTGTCGTCGTCGATCTCCGAACCGACATAGACCATATAGGGGCCGGCAGGAGATATCACCGGGACTAAGGACTCGTGCTGATAGGCGTTATGCGCGCTGACTATCACGTCCATGTTCCCGGGATTCTCCGGCGTGAGATCGAACGTCACCTGGCCATTCGGATCGGTTCGGGCGCTTTCGTATATCTCGGTGTCCTTTATCAGACAGACCAAAGCATCCTTCAGCGGCTGCTCGTTCAGCTCCACCGTCACCGTGAATGCATCCCCTCCGATCATCACGAAATCGGGGTAGGTCACCTCCAGGCTCTCGGGTACGGCAGTCCATGGATCCAGCTCCGGATCGCCCAGGGTGGTGTACATCTGCATCTCCCGCTCGGTGGTGCCGCCGGAAGACTCCGGAAAATAGGTATACATGAACATCTTTCCCAGATTCACCGCGGGGGTGAAGTGAAAGACGCTGTCGGCGAAGTAAGCCTTGTAGGTTCCCCGGCCCAGGGTGTCGGAATAGAAGAACTGGGAGCCCTCGGTGGAGGCGCAGATTATCACCGCACCCTTCTCGTTGCCCACCGACCCGGCCTTTATCCACTTTTCGGCAAAGCAGTCGCTGCCGTAATCGAACTCCGCGTTGTTGCAGGCCACGCTGAATATGGCGGGCAGCATCTCCCCGTTGTTCAAAGCGTCGATATGGGAATTGTTGAAGCTGGGAGAGGTGGAAGCCCAGGTGGTGGCCGAACCGTGCCCGAAGTAGGCAATCCAGCTGCGCCCCTGATTGAGACGGGTGGTTATCTGGCTGACTGTGGCCGTGCCCCGCGAGGACCACAGGGAATCGAAATAGGTGAAATCGCCGTAGTCCACCATGAAACGGCCGCATCTTAAGGCGTTGTAGTCGTCCACATAATCGCTGCCGGAGATGGTCATCCCCCGCCTGAACCACTCGTCTTCCGTGGTATAGGGATTGTTTCTGTAATTCATGGTCTTGGCGATAACGTGGGTGGCTTCCATCGTGGTCTGAACCGAAATCCTCCCGATGGCAAGGTCTGCGAAGTAATCCGAGCCGTCCACGGTGGCATATTTATGGTCGGTGATGCAGGACAGACCGTTGTTGGTCGGAATCTGCGCAACGTCTCCCACGAGTATGACGTACTCCGGCGGGTCCGGCCAGGTGTGATAGGCGGTGGAGATGTAGCTTAGAATCTGAGAGTTGGTGGTTCCCACGTCGGACTTGTTGACCAGATGAGTGGAGAGTCCCCTTCTGCTCTTCGACTCGGCTAAGGGAAGAACCTGGTCGTAGAAGTTATCGTAGGTGATTATGAGCACGGAGCCGTCCACCAGATCCTTTCCTCCCTTGACCTGATCGAAATTCAGAACGAAATCCTCATAGGTTTTCACGAACGATCTGGTCAGCACGTTCCTGGGATTGGTTTGAGGGTTATCTCCGGTCCCCTCGAAGTGGAGATCGACCACCAGACGCTTGTAAACGGTCACGGCTCCGCTGACCGGATTTACCTGCACCGGAAAGAACTTTATGGGGGCCAGCCTCAGATCCCGGAGAATGGAGATATCCCCGACTTCCACCAAGTTTCCCGGGAAAGCTCGGTCTTCTGAATAGGTGTCTTGGTTTAGCTGGAAAACCTCCGGCTGGGGATTCTCGCCACGCACGGGAGGTTTCTGAAAAGGATGAATCCGGAAACTTCCGGAAAGGGTTTCCGTCTCCTGCTCTATGACCTCCACCCTGACTCCTGAGGTGGGGGGGAGGGCCACGAAGCGGCAGAACAACGGCACTTGTGGATCGCCCACCCGAGTGAGCCATCCGCCGCCGGGAATGGTCAACAGTTGATAGATTTCTCCCTCAGCCAGCTTATCCTCCACCAGGACCTCGGGGATCCGAAGCTCGACTCTCACCCTGGATGCATCCGCGGAGATCAACTCCACCTTGAGGGCATCGTCGGCTCCCAGGTTCACCTTATAGGCCCAGGCAGAGGAGAATACGAAGAGGGCCAGAACGGCGGAAAGCAGAATCACTTTTTTCATTTGATTCTCCTCTGGGGGTTATGAAGTTAAAAGACCGGTTTTTGAAGTCACCTTACTGTTTAATGGGGCTGAGGCTTTTCACTCTGGACTTCCCATCCGGAGTTACCAAGTATCAGCGATACACCTTAGGATACGAAACCCGGAAGACAAACTGGGGAGTTTGAAAAGCCATTCCCTTATCCCGGTTCGAAAAACGTATACTCCACCTCTTCTCCAAGCCGCTGTCCACTGGAGTAATACAGCCTCCTCTTTTAAATATAGCCCACATTACCGAGTTGTCAACAGATGTTTTCCGCCACCAATGGTGTTCTTCGAGTCGACAATCCCGGATGCCGAATGCCGGTTCGACCGTGTGTTAAGTAACGCGTTGCCGGTCAACAAGATGATTCCCCCGCCTAAATATCCGCCAATGGAATCACGCCGCTTGCCTTGATGGGATGTGCACAGTTTATTTCCATGGCTGGAAAACGAAAAAGGTCGACGGACAAGAAGCATGCTCTCAACGACGTTTCAGGTAAAGTCTGATTTTTGATATCGCTCCGTCGGGAACAATCGACGATGAAACCTGAGCCTTGAAATCTCGTAAGTTAGATGTAGGCTGGAAAATCAAAAAGGAGTTACACAGGCTCTCATTTTGCACCTCAAAGCCGGGAGAAGAAGAGGCATGAAGAAGAAGATACTCATAATCGTGGCAATCGTCATCGTGGCCGTCCTGGTGTTCATGGGATTGAAGGGTTCGGGAAAGAAAGAGCAGTCCAACGACTCCATCCGGGCGGAGATGGGGAGCATAGTGGACAAGGCGCTGGCCATCGGGCAGATCGAGCCGAAAAACCAGATTTCGGTCAAGTCCAAGATCTCCGGCATCGTGAAAAAGGTGTTTGTGGAGATGGGAGACTCGGTGAAGAAAGGGGATCTGCTGGTGGAGATTCAGCCCGATCCTACCCCTTTAGAATATGCAGAAGCTAAAAGGCAGGTGGAGATCGACTCGGTCAACTACGAGAATCAGAGGAAGGAGTTCGAGAGGACCAGCGAGCTTTTAGCCAAGAAGCTGGTCTCCCAGCAGGACTACGACCAGGCCTCGCGGGGTGCGGGAGAGGCTGATCTGCGACTGAAGTTGTCGCGGGAGCGACTGTCCTTGATCGAGAAGGGCAAAACCAACGTCGCCGGCCGAAACATCGAGTCGGTGGTGAAATCGTCCATCGACGGTACGGTGCTGGAGAGAAAGATAAACGTGGGAGATCCGGTGGTTCCCTTAACCTCCTATCAGGCCGGAACCGAGCTTTTTACTTTGGCCGACATGGACGAGCTGATCTTTCGCGGCACGGTGGACGAGATCGACGTGGGCAAGCTGAGCGAGGGCATGTCCGCGGTGCTGAAAATCGGCGCCCTTCCCAACGACACCATAAGCGGCGTGCTCTACAAGATCTCCCCCAAGGCCAAAAAAGAGGAGAACTCGACTCTGTTCGATTTGGAAATCAAGATCACCCAGACAGGCCCCTCCATGTTGAGGGCGGGATACTCCGCCAACGCGGACATCATCATAACGAAAAAGGAGGACATTCTGCTGATACCGGAGAGGCTGGTGGAGTTCGTCGAGGACACGGCCTTTGTGCAGGTGAAGGACAGCACCACAGGCGAAGTCGAGAGGAAGGTCATACAGACCGGCCTTTCCGACGGTCTGAAGATAGAGGTGACGGAGGGACTCAACGAGGGCGACATTCTGGTGGAGAAGACTGCCAAGGAGATAACCTAAGCATGCAACTGGTCATGTACATATCTCAGTTTCTGAGGGACATGCGATCCCAGAAGCTGAGAACTCTTCTGACCCTCTTCGGAATCATCTGGGGGACCACGGCGGTGGTGCTTCTTTTGGCATTCGGCAAAGGGCTGCACGCGCAGAACCAGAAGGCCATGCACGGACTGGGGGAGGGGATCGTGATCCTGTGGGGAGGAAGAACCAGCAAAGCTTTCGAAGGTTTCGGCAAGGGTCGCTCGATTCCCTTAAGGGAGGAGGACGCCCTTCTGTTGAAAAGGGAAATCAAAGAGATGTGGGGGGTGAGCCCCGAGTATTCCCACTGGAGCACCCATATGAGGTACAAGGATAATGCCGTGACTCAGAACCTGGTGGGAATCTACCCCATCTTCGGGGAGATGAGGAACATATACGCAGAGACGGGCGGGCGATTCATCAACAAGATCGACCTGGAGAACAAGAAAAGAGTGGTCTTCATCGGGAACCAATTGAAGAAGGATCTGTTCGGGGAAGAAGAGGCCATCGGCAAGTACATCATAATCGACAACGTTCCCTTCCTGGTGGTGGGAGTGATGAAGGAAAAAGAGCAGGATTCCAGCTACAGCGGTCGGGATGAGAACAAGGCCATCATACCGGCCACCACCTTAGCGGCCATGTATGGATCCCGATACGTAAACGACATCATATTCAAGCCCAATGATCCCAGACAAACCGAGCCGGTGAAGGAAAAAGTCTATCAGGTCCTGGGAAAGAAATACAAGTTCGATCCGGAGGATAAGGAAGCCCTTTCCATGTGGGACACCACCGAGATGCAGAAATTCCTGACCTATTTCTTCCTGGCCTTCAGAATTTTCCTGGTGGTGATCGGCACCGCCACCCTGATCGTAGGCGGAATCGGCGTGTCCAACATCATGCACGTGGTGGTGGAGGAGAGGACCAAGGAGGTGGGGATAAAGATGTCATTGGGCGCCAAGAAAGCTCACGTGGTTTTTCAATTTCTCTTCGAGACTCTGGTGATCACCTTCGTCGGCGGCACCATTGGTTTTCTGTTCTCTCTGTTTGTGGTGAAGGTTTTTCCGCTTCTCAAGCTGGAGGAGTACATGGGAACGCCCCAGATCACCCCCTCTGCGGCTCTGATTGCCGTGGGCATTCTGGGTTTGGTGGGATTGATCTCCGGCTATTTCCCGGCACGCCGGGCAGCCAATCTTAATCCGGTACAGGCGCTGAAACTGTAATGCAAGATTGAACTTTACATGATTCTCAGGCAGCGGAACGAAAAAGATGCTCATGGTCCGGGGTTGAAACCCCCAGGTTGTTTTGCGACTTTAGTCCCCCAGCTAAAGCTCGTGGCAATAATGCCGGAGACTTTGCCGCGACCTTCAGGTGGTGGAACGAAGCGCAGTCACAAGGATTGGAGCAGATGAAGGGACTTTTAATTCTCAGACTCTTCCTCCGGGATTTGAAGAAGCAGAGGAAGAGGATAACCCTCACCCTGATGGCCATAGTCTGGGGTACCATCTCCATCGTCATGCTTTTAGCCTTCGGAGAGGGGATGAAGAGGTCTCTCAGCCGGGCTCAACACGGAATGGGCAAGGACATCGTGGTGATGTGGGGAGGACAGTCCTCCATTGCCTATCAGGGTTTGGGCAAGGGAAGGAG
>CAYMNI010000036.1:0-14787 GCA_964391755.1 uncultured Ignavibacteria bacterium | reverse complement strand
ACGGTCAACGGATATATCGCCCGTCTGGGGCGTCCGTATGGACGGATTAAACGGAAAAGACGGAATGCAGAATATGTTCATCGGTTGACGACCGAAAGAAGCTTATCCTGAAGGATTAGAGAATTATGCCCAGAGAGATCATCACCTTGGCCTGTGAGGCCTGCAAACAAAGGAACTACACCACCACCAAGAACAAAAGAAAGCACTCGGAGCGAGTGAACTTCAAGAAATATTGCCCGTTCTGCAGTAAGCATACCAATCATAAGGAGACCAGGTAGACCGTACCGCCTAATTGCCCTCCAGACGAAGGGAAGAGCGGTTCGCACCGGCTTGAGCAATCCACCCCAGATGAGTTTTCACAAGCGTTCCTGCGAGAGGGGCTCTTGTAAAAGAAAGAGGCTTACTTTTCGAATAACAGTCGGGTCTGCAAGGGGTAAAGGTCTTTTAACTCACTTGCGTCGGCAGGTACTTGCTCAACCATAAAAAGTGCAATAAAACCAACAAAACAGGTCTGTAGCTCTAATTGGTAGAGCGCCGGTCTCCAAAACCGGATGATGGGGGTTCGAGTCCCTCCAGACCTGCTTGGAAGGATATATTTTCACTATGTTTGCGAAGATAAAGCAGTTTGTAAAAGAGGTCAGATCCGAGCTTACCAAGGTAACCTGGACCACCAGGGAGGAGTTGATATACTCTACCATCATCGTGATCGTGGTGTCCGTAATCTTGGCCATTTTCATCGGCGTGGTCGATATGGTGCTTTCCAGTCTGGCCAACGTGCTTTTAGGATAGGCTTGCTTCCTTTCTCGGGGAGGAGGGACGAAACAAGGATCGATGGAGAAGAAATGGTTCGTGGCTCATACCTATTCGGGTCATGAGCAAAAGGCAAAGAGATATCTGGAAAGCGCCATAATCACGCAGGGTTTGGAGGACACCATGGGAAGGGTGTTGGTCCCTACGGAGACGGTGGTGGAGATGAAGCAGGGCAAGAGATCTACCACGGTCAAGAAGTTCCTTCCCAGTTATATTCTGGTGGAGATGGTTCTGAGTAAGGAGACCGTGCACCTGGTGACCAGCACACCCGGAGTGACGAGTTTCGTAGGCGCTCAAGGCAAACCCGTACCTCTCAAACCCGATGAGGTGGAGAGGCTCCTAAAGCAGGTGGAGCGGGGGAGAACCAGAGACTACGAGGAAGTGCCCTTCAAAACCGGAGACCAGGTGAAGGTGATCGACGGCCCGTTCACCGATTTCTCCGGCTTCGTGAGCGAGGTGGACCAGGAGAGAAAGAAACTGAAGGTGATGGTGAGCATCTTTGGACGACCCACTCCGGTGGAGCTGGACTTCCTTCAGGTTCAAAACGTGTGAGCGGCTCGAGAGGAACGGACAGATAACCGGCCAAAGGAATAAAGTCAGCTGATTCCGGCGCGACGGACCCTACAAGCGTTAACGGTTCGCCCGGTTGACGCCGGCTGGATACGATAGGAGAGAGATACAAAGTGGCTAAAAAGATAGTAGGAACGGTCAAACTTCAAATTCCAGCGGGGAACGCTACCCCTGCCCCGCCGGTGGGACCGGCGTTGGGTCAGTACGGCGTAAACATGATGGACTTCTGCAAGCTGTTCAACGCCAAAACCCAGAAGCAGACCGGCCTGATAATCCCGGTGGTTATCACCATTTATGCGGATAAGACGTTTTCTTTCATTACCAAAAGTCCGCCTGCATCCGTGCTTCTGAAGAAGGCGGCGAAAGTGGAAAAGGGTTCCGGAGAGCCCAATCGCACCAAGGTGGGTCAAGTCACCCGGGCGCAGGTGAAGGAGATCGCCCAGACCAAGATGAAGGATCTAAACGCCTCCTCCGTCGAATCAGCCATGAGGCTGGTAGAGGGGACGGCGCGCAGCATGGGAATACAGGTGGTGGATTGACCAAGTGCAGAACCTACGGACGGGATGTGAGCTTATGAACAGAGGAAAGAAATACAGACAAGCGAAGGAGAAGGTGGAAAGAGGGAAGACGTATGGTCTGGAGGAGGCCATCAAGAAGCTCAAGGAGTGTGCCTACGCCAAGTTCGACGAGACCGTGGAGATGTCGCTGAGGCTGGGGGTAGACCCCAAGCACGCCGATCAGATGGTCCGGGGAACCGCCCTTTTGCCCAACGGAACCGGGAGAAAGATTAAGGTTCTGGTCCTCACCAAGGGTGAGAAGGAAAAAGAGGCCAAGGAGGCGGGAGCGGATTTCGTGGGGCTGGAGGAATACGTTGAGAAAATCCAACAGGGCTGGCTGGAGGTGGACGTGGTAGTAGCCACTCCCGACGTGATGGGCCAGGTGGGCAAGCTGGGCAAGATCCTGGGCACCAAAAGAATGATGCCCAACCCCAAATCCGGCACGGTTACCTTCGACATAACCAAGGCGGTCAAAGAACTGAAGGCGGGGAAGATTGAATTCCGGGTGGATCGGGGAGGCAATATCGGAGTGCCCATCGGCAAGACTTCCTTTACCGAGGAGCAACTGACCGGAAACGCCAGAGTCTTCTTGGACGTGATAATGAGAGCTAAACCCGCTGCCGTGAAGGGAACCTACCTGAAAAGCGCCACCATCAGCACCAGCATGGGTCCCGGCGTCAAATTGGACGCGTCGGCAGTTGCGGCTTTGCTCAAGCAGTGAGCTTTCGGATCCAAACCGGGCGGGAGCGTTCTCTTCCCGGAGCCGGTTTCGTGAAGCGAGGCCAGCCTAATTAACCGAGCACCAGAGTTGAAGGAACAATGTATGTCGAGAATCGAAAAGGAAAAAACGGTTAGTGAGCTCCAAGATAAGTTCTCACAAATCAAAAGCCTTTTTCTCACGGACTTCAGGGGATTGAACGTGGAGGAGATGTCCAAGCTGAGAAGAGGGTTGCGGGAAAGTGGGGCGGAGTACAAGATCACCAAGAACACCCTCATCCGCAGGGCCGCGGAGCAAAGCGAACTTACAGGAATATTGGATTTCTTAAAAGGACCCACGGGGTTGGTATTTTCTTACCAAGACCCCCTGGCCCCGGCCAAGACGCTGTACGAGCTTTTTAGAAAGCTGGAGAAGCCAAAGGTCAAGGTCATCTGGATGGAGGGGAGAGTGTTGGATCAGAGTCATCTGAAGACCTTAGCCACCCTTCCCGGAAGGGAAATCCTTCTGGCCCAGCTGGTCTCCAGCTTAAACTTCCCCTTGACCAACCTGGTGGGTACTCTCGATGCCGTTCTGAGAGAGTTTTTGTCTACGATCGAAGCCATCAGGGACGAGAAATCCAAGGCTGCATGAGAAGGCGCAGAGAAAACAACGGAGGTTGATATACTGATCACATAACATTGTGCTGAGCATTCTGGTTGTTCGGATATACGGGCGTAAACGGCAAGATCGAGGGTGCCAAGGGCTCGCCCGGTCCCGACGGCGCTTCTAAACGGAGTCTCCCACTTCGTTTCGTCAGGAGAGGCGAGAAAAAGCCCTCAAGTTAAGTTCCAGAATAATGTCGATATGGAGGTTAAGAGATCATGACCACAGGTTCCGAGAAATCGACCAAGAAGGCGGATGGCAAGAAGGCCGAGGGAGCAACCAAAGAAGAAAAGGCTGCCGGAGGCGTCAGCAACATCGACCAGGTGATCCAGATCATCGAGAAGATGAGCGTTCTGGAACTGGCTGATTTGTCCAAGAGCCTGCAGGATAAGTTCGGGGTAACGGCGGCAGCTCCCATGGCACAGATGGCGGTTCCTGCCGGAGGTGGAGAAGCCAGCGCACCGGAGGAGGAGCAGACTGAGTTCACCGCCGTTCTGGCGGCCATAGGTGACAAAAAGATCCAGGTGATTAAGGTGGTCCGGGAGCTTACCGGACTGGGGTTGAAGGAGGCCAAGGATTTGGTGGACGGGGCGCCCAAACCGGTCAAGGAAGCAGTGACCAAGGAAGAGGCCGAGAAGGTTAAGGCCAAGTTGACCGAGGTGGGAGCCACAGTGGAAATCAAATAGGCTCAGGGGAAAATAGGGCGCTTGCGGGGCAGAAGAACCGGACCCACGTGTTGCAGGCCAAGACGCATGTTTCGGTCAAATGTCTGCAGAAGTTAAGTGATCTGTGTAGGGGACGGAATTCCCAGTGAGGTGGCCATCCGAACGCACCCTCAACTCAGAGCAAACTGAAATCCCGGACCCCGTATGAATCTATGCCAAAAGTACACCGGACGATGCGTCTTTGATGAGTTCGGCCGGTACTTTAGGACCCACGGATCGGCGATCAGACGACGGGGAGGGTCACTTACAGTCCGGGATTAGATAGAGGAAGTCGATGGTTCTCTTCTGCCTGAAAGCCTGATCGAAAGATCAGAATGTTAGGCTTTCATAATCTTAACTCTCTCGGCTGAAAGGTCAACCAAGATGGTTGATCTTTTTGGCCCAAAGGAGCGTGGTCAAGTTGCAGAGAATGAGGAAGCTGGAGAGAAGATCCTTTTCCAAGCTGAGTTCGGACCCGGACATTCCGAATCTTCTGGAGGTTCAGCTTAGGTCCTATGAGATGTTTCTGCAGATGGAGTCGGAGCCGGAGAAGAGGGAAGATAAGGGGCTACAGGCGGTTTTCAGCACCGTTTTTCCCATAAGCGATGTGAGGGAGAATTACTCGCTGGAGTTCGTCAAGTATTCCCTGGGAACCCCCCGTTACACGGTGGGAGAGTGTCTGGAGAGAAACATGACCTTCGCTGCTCCGCTTAAGGCCACCCTTAGACTGGTGGTACGCGAGAGCCAGGGGAAGACCAAAACCGTCAAGGACATCATCGAACAGGATGTTTTCTTAGGTGAGCTGCCCCTGATAACGGAACAGGGCACTTTCATCATCAACGGAGCCGAAAGGGTGGTGGTGAGCCAGTTGCACCGGTCTCCCGGCGTCTTTTTCGACGAGGAGGTGCATCCCAGCGGAAAGAGGCTTTTCTCCGCGCGCATCATCCCTTATCGGGGCTCCTGGGTGGAATTCAGCCTGGACGTAAACGACGTGATGTACGTCAATATCGACAGCCGAAGAAGAATTCCAGCAACCACCTTTCTGCGCGCTCTGGGATACTCCACAGATGAGCAGATACTAAGTCTGTTTCACCAGATCGAAAAGAAGGACGTCTCCAGGGGTAAAAAACCGGAGCTGTTGGGGAAAATTTGTGCCGAGACGGTGGTGGACAAGAAGACGGGCGAGGTAGTTGTCTCCTCCGGGGACAGCTTAGACGAGGCCTGTCTGGACAGATTGAAGGAATTGAAGGTCCAGAAGATAAAGGTTCTTGTCTTTGATCCGCAAAAAGAGGTCAGCGTAGCGATCAATACCTTGCAGAAGGACGCCACCGGTTCCCAGATGGAGGCTCTGATGAAGATGTACTCCCTTCTCCGACCGGGAGAACCCCCTACGGAGGAGGTGGCCAAAGGTCTTCTGGAGAGGCTCTTCTTCACGTCCAAGCGTTACGATTTGGGTGAGGTGGGACGGCACATGATCAATCAAAGGCTGAAGCTGGACATCCCGCTGAAGCAGACCATACTGGACAAGCAGGACTTCTTGTTGATTGTGAAATATCTGGTGGGCTTAAGAAACGGTGAAGGCTATGTGGACGACATCGATCATCTGGGCAACCGAAGAGCCAGAACGGTAGGAGAGCTTCTGGCGAATCAGTTTTCCATCGGGCTGTCCCGCATGGCCCGGACCATTCGAGAAAGGATGAGCCTGAAGGACACCGAAACCCTGACCCCCCATGATTTGGTGAACGCCAGAACGGTATCGGCCGTGATTGAAACGTTCTTCGGATCCTCCCAGTTGTCCCAGTTCATGGACCAGACCAATCCCATCGCCGAGTTGACCCATAAGCGGCGTCTTTCCGCGTTGGGGCCGGGAGGCTTGACCAGAGAGAGGGCGGGATTCGAGGTGAGGGACGTACATCATACGCACTATGGACGAATGTGCCCTATCGAGACGCCTGAGGGACCCAACATCGGGCTGATCGGCTCGCTTTCCACCTATGCCCGGATCAACCAGTACGGATTTCTGGAGACTCCCTACCGCAAGGTGAGAAGAGGGAAGGTGACCGAGGAGATAGATTTCTTGAGCGCCGACCAGGAGGACAATTTTATGATAGCGCAGGCCAACGAGCCTCTGGACAAGGAAGGCAGGTTTTTAAACAACATCGTGAAGGCTCGCCACAGGGGAGATTTCCTTATGGTCCCGGCAAAGAACATGGACTACATGGATGTTTCCCCCAAGCAGCTGGTTAGCGTGGCCGCGGCACTGATTCCATTTCTGGGCCATGACGACGCCAACCGGGCGCTGATGGGGTCCAATATGCAGAGACAGGCGGTGCCGCTTTTGGTTACCGAACCGCCTCTGATTGGAACCGGCATGGAGAGACGCGCAGCTGCGGACTCCGGCGCCATCCTGGTGGCCAAGAGGGACGGAGTGGTGGAGTCGGTCACTGCCGACAGGATAGTGGTGCGGCCCACCGATCACACCTCGGAGGTGGACATCTCCGAGGTGGATGAGTACGAACTGGTGAAGTTCCGCCGGTCCAACCAGGACACCTGCCTGCATCAGAAACCGCTGGTAGAGGTGGGAGAAAAAATCAAAAGGGGCGACTGCATCGCGGATGGAGCCGCCACCAGCGCCGGGGAACTGGCCTTGGGAAAAAACGTTCTGGTAGCCTTCATGCCCTGGAGGGGATATAATTATGAAGACGCCATCATCATGAGCGAGAAGATGGTGAAGGAGGATACGTTCACCTCCATCCACATAGAGGAATTCGAGATCCAAGTCAGAGAGACCAAAAGAGGAGCCGAGGAGATCACCCGGGAGATCCCCAATGTCTCGGAAGAAGCCCTGGGCAACTTGGATGAGCAGGGGGTGATCAGAGTCGGTGCAGAGGTGGAGGCCGGTGATGTCCTGGTGGGCAAGGTGACTCCCAAAGGAGAGACCGAACTGTCGCCGGAGGAGAGGCTTCTCCGAGCTATCTTCGGAGAGAAGGCCGGAGACGTCAAGGACGCTTCTTTGAAGGCGCCGCCGGGAATGAAGGGGGTGGTGATCGACGCTAAGGTTTTCTCCCGCAAGGAGAGAGGAGAAGAGGTCAAGAAAGCCGAGAGGAACGAAATCGCCCGGCTCAAAAGGGCATTTCAGAAGCAGCTGGATACGTTGAAGAGCCTGCTAAACGAAAAACTGACCAGACTTCTGGACAATCAAACCGCCAACACCGTTCGCGGCGGAAGCGACAATTCCGTCGTCTTTAGAGCCGGATCCAAATTCAAAGAGAACTCGTTCGACAACGTCGACTTAGATGATTTGGTGGCAGAGGACGGCTTCTGTCAGAACCCCAGGGTGAACAAGAAGGTGCAGACGCTTATCTCCAATTATCAAGATTTGATCTCCCGCAGAAAGGCGCAATTCGATGTGGATCTGGAGAAGGTGATTCGGGGGGCAGAGCTGCCTCCCGGGGTGGTTCAGTTGGCAAAGGTGAGCGTAGCCACCAAGAGAAGGCTATCGGTAGGAGATAAAATGGCGGGCAGGCACGGAAACAAGGGAGTGGTTTCCAAGATCGTACCGGTGGAAGACATGCCCTATCTGCCCGACGGGACGCCGGTGGAGCTGATCCTAAATCCCCTGGGAGTCCCCTCCCGAATGAACGTGGGTCAGATACTCGAGACGCATATGGGTTGGGCCGCCAGGAAGGGTAATTACTACGTGTCCTGTCCGGTTTTCGACGGGGCCGACATGGACGAGGTGAGGCAGTGCCTGAAGGAAGAGGATTTGCCGGAATCGGGCAAGACCATCCTTTACGATGGCATGAGCGGCGAGCCCTTTGGTGAACCCATTACCATCGGCTACATTTACATGATGAAACTTTCGCATCTGGTGGATGACAAGATACATGCCCGCTCCATAGGACCATATTCCCTGGTCACCCAGCAGCCTTTGGGCGGAAAGGCCCAGTTCGGAGGGCAGAGGTTCGGGGAGATGGAGGTTTGGGCCCTGGAGGCTTACGGAGCTGCCTACACCCTTCAGGAGATGCTTACGGTGAAATCGGACGATGTGCAGGGGAGATCCAAAGTGTATGAGGCCATCGTCAAGGGCGAGAACGCGCCGGAACCCGGAATCCCGGAATCGTTCAACGTCCTGATTAAGGAGCTGCAGAGCCTGGGATTGGATGTGGAATTGGTGGAGGGTTAGACGGTTCGTGCGCCGGATGAAGCAGGTCGAAGCGGAAAACGAAAAAGAGGTACACAAGGCGAGTCTTTTCTTTAATCC
Source organism: uncultured Ignavibacteria bacterium (assembly GCA_964391755.1). Lineage (GTDB taxonomy): Bacteria > Zixibacteria > MSB-5A5 > MSB-5A5 > SM1-73 > SM23-73-3. The sequence goes on along the minus strand of CAYMNI010000036.1, from coordinate 6,522 downwards.
CCAGTCGGGGAAAGGAGGTTGCTGATGGTTGAGTTTCAGCCCAAGAGCTTTAAGCGACCATCGGACTTCTTCGCGATAAAGATCCAACTGGCATCTCCCGAGACCATAAGGTCATGGTCTTACGGTGAAGTCACCAAGCCGGAAACCATCAACTACAGATCCTTCAAACCGGAGAGGGACGGACTTTTCTGCGAGAGGATCTTCGGCCCGGTAAAGGACTGGGAGTGCTCCTGCGGCAAGTACAAGCGGGTAAGATTCAGAGGTATAGTCTGCGACCGGTGCGGAGTGGAGGTGACTCAATCCAAGGTGCGCCGGGAGAGGCTGGGGCACATCGAGCTGGCGGTGCCGGTATCCCATATCTGGTTTTTCAAGTCCATTCCCTCCCGGATCGGATACCTGCTGGACTTTTCCATACGGGAGCTGGAGAAGATACTCTACTACGAGTCCTATGTGGTGATAGATCCGGGCAACACCCCTCTGAAGCACAAGGACATAATCTCGGAAGAGGAATTCAACGAACTGGAGGAGTCGGGCAAGGAGTTCGTGGCCAAGATGGGGGCGGAAGCCATACTGGAACTTCTTAAACAGGTGGATGTGGAGGAGTTATCCATATCCTTGCGCGCTCAGGTCAAGATCGAAACCTCGGCTCAAAGGAAGAAAGACACGCTGAAAAGGCTCCGGGTGATCGAGGCCTTCAGGCAATCTCAGAACAAGCCGGAGTGGATGATCATGTCCGTTCTCCCGGTGATTCCCCCGGACCTGCGACCGTTGGTTCCTCTGGAGGGCGGCAGATTCGCCACTTCCGATTTAAACGACCTTTACCGGAGAGTGATAAATCGCAACAATCGGTTGAAGAAGCTGATGGAAATCAAGGCTCCCGAGGTGATTCTGCGAAACGAGAAGAGGATGCTGCAGGAGGCAGTGGATGCCCTGCTGGACAACGGCAGACGCTCCCAGTCGGTGAGAGGAGATTCCAAAAGACCGCTCAAATCGCTGTCCGACCTTCTCAAGGGCAAACAGGGAAGGTTCAGACAGAACCTTCTGGGCAAGAGGGTGGACTACTCCGGCCGGTCGGTCATCGTGGTGGGGCCGGAGTTGAAGATCCACCAGTGCGGACTGCCCAAAACCATGGCCCTGGAGCTCTTCAAGCCCTTCATCATCATGAAGCTGGAAGAGAAGGGCTACGTTCAGACGGTGAAATCGGCCAAGAAGCTGGTGGAAAGGGAGCGTCCGGAGGTGTGGGACATCCTGGAGGAGATAATCAAGGACCATCCCATACTCCTCAACCGTGCTCCCACCCTGCACAGACTGGGAATCCAGGCCTTCTACCCGGTGTTGGTGGAGGGCAAGGCCATCAAACTTCACCCTTTAGTCTGTGCCGCCTTTAACGCAGACTTCGACGGAGATCAGATGGCAGTGCACGTGCCCCTCTCCTTCGAGGCCCAACTGGAGGCCAAACTATTGATGCTTTCTGAAAACAACCTCATGTCCCCCTCCAGCGGCAGGCCCATCGCCACTCCCAGCCAGGACATAGTGCTGGGATGTTACTACCTGACCAAGGAAAAGCCCGGCGAGAAGGGAGAAGGAAAGATATTCTCGTCTACCAACGAGGTGATCGCCGCGTATGATGCCAGACAGGCAGGGCTGCACGCCAAGATAAAGGTGCAGATCGAGGGCAAGATCATCGACACCACGGTGGGACGGGTGCTTTTCAACCAGATAGTCCCGGCGGAGTTGGGATACTTCAACAAATTGACCACCAGAGGAAAGGTGGAGGAGTTGGTGAGCACCTCCTATCGCAAGCTGGGCGCATATCGTACCGCCATCTTCTTGGACGATCTGAAGAGAATGGGCTTTGAATACGCCACCCTCTCCGGGGTTACGGTGGGTGTGGACGACATGGTGATTCCTCCGGAGAAGCAAGTCCTGGTGGACAAGGCGCAAAAAGAGGTGGAGCGAATACTGAAGCAATACGAAAAAGGTATCATCACCAACGGCGAGAGATACAACAAGGTGATCGACACCTGGACCCGAACCACCTCCGAGGTGGGTGAGGTGATGTTCGAAAGGCTGAAGAACGTGCACGACGGATTCAATCCCATTTACATGATGGCGGATTCGGGTGCCAGGGGAAGCCAGGAGCAGATCAGACAGTTGGCCGGCATGCGGGGCTTGATGGCCAAACCCCAGAAGAGGATCACCGGACAGATCGGAGAGATCATCGAGTCTCCCATCGTGGCCAACTTCAGGGAAGGTCTGGACGTGCTGGAGTACTTCATCTCCACCCACGGTGCCAGAAAGGGCTTGGCGGATACCGCCCTGAAGACCGCGGATGCCGGTTACCTCACCCGAAGGCTGGTGGATGTAGCCCAGGACGTGATCACCACCGAGGGCGATTGCGGCACCATCCTGGGGCTCTCCGTTACCGCCTTGAAGGAGGGGGAGGAAGTGATCGAATCGCTGCGGGATCGAGTCGTGGGAAGGGTGGCCCTGGAGGACGTGTACGATCCCATCACCGGCGATCTGTTGGCCAAGGCCAGCGAGGAGATCGACGAAGATGAAGCGGTTCGGATCGACGAGAGCGGCATAGAGGCGGTTCGGATCCGATCCATCCTCACCTGCGAATCCAGAAGAGGAGTCTGCGCCAAGTGTTACGGCAGGAACCTGGCCACCGGCAGGACCGCGGATTTAGGAGAGGCGGTGGGGGTAATCGCCGCCCAGAGCATAGGAGAGCCGGGAACCCAGCTGACCCTGAGAACCTTCCATATCGGGGGCACCGCCGCTCGCATCGCCGAACAGTCCAGGGTGGTGGCCAAAAGCGAAGGCAAAGTGGTCTACAGGAACTTAAAGTACGTCACCAGGAAGAGCGGTGATATGGTAGTATTGGGCAGAGAAGGAGAGATAGAGCTGGTGGACAACAAGGGAAGAGTGAGGGCCAGATATAATGTCCCCTATTCGGCCATCCTCAGGGCGCAGAACAACCAGAAGGTGGAGAAGGACTCCCCTCTTTTCGAGTGGGATCCTTACACCAACACTATCCTTTCCGAACACGCCGGCCAGTTGCAGTTCGTGGACATAATCGAGAACGAGAGCTTCAGGGAAGAGCTGGATGTGACCACCGGATTAAGGCAGAGGGTGATAATAGAACAGAAGGAGAAACAGCTCCGTCCGCACATCCAGGTGAGGGACTCCAGAGGAAGGAAACTGGGCAATTACTCCATACCCACGGGAGCACATCTTCTGGTTCACGCCGGGGACAAAGTCGAGGCGGGCGAGTTTCTGGTTAAGATCCCCCGAGGCATTTCCAAAACCCGCGACATCACCGGTGGACTTCCCCGGGTGGCCGAATTGTTTGAGGCCCGGAAGCCCAAAGATCCGGCGGTGGTGTCGGAGATCGACGGCGTGGTGGAGTTCGGAAAAATCATCCGAGGTGCCACCCAGATTCTGGTCAAGGGTTACGGGGGCGAGGTGAGAGAGTATCTCATACCCCACGGCAAGCACATGAGAGTGCACGACGGAGACTCGGTCAAAGCCGGTCAGCGTTTGTGCGAAGGTCCTATCGATCCGCACGACATACTGAGGATAAAAGGAGTCAACGCGGTGCAGGAGTATCTGGAGAACGAGATTCAAGAGGTTTACCGGCTGCAGGGAGTGAAGATCAACGACAAGCACATCGAGGTGATAGTCAGACAGATGTTGCAGAAGGTGAAGGTGGAGGACATAGGGGATACCAACTTCCTGGAGGGTGAGCAGGTGGACAAGCACAAGTTCAGGGAGGAAAACGAAAAAGTCATCGCCGAGGGGGGCGAGCCGGCTACCTTCCAGCCTCTGCTTCTGGGCATCACCAAGGCCTCGCTATCCACAGAGAGTTTCATCTCCGCAGCTTCTTTCCAGGAAACCACCCGGGTACTTACCGAGGCGGCGATAAACGGAAAGACGGACAACCTTCTGGGTCTAAAGGAAAACGTGATCATCGGACAGCTGATACCGGCCGGAACCGGCCTGGAGAAGTACCGGAGCGTAAGAATAAAGGAAAAGGAGGACAAACAAGAGGAGGTACAGGTGCTGGAGGAGACGCAATAGCCGGACCCGTCGGCTCCGGAGGTCCCGAGCTTGTCCTGACCCGAAGCCCGGTGGAGAGGTTGGGTAAGAACCGGGATGGTTTTTGGATGAGGAGAAACCAAGTTAAAATAGTCGAAGAAAAACCTTGACATTCAAAGAAAAATAGATATTATGAGAATCTGATTTTTCCATTCCGGGCCGGGTCGCAGCCCGGAAGCGACTTTGGCGGGAAAAGTGAACTGAGCCGGTTCGGCCGGGATGGAAAAAGATTAACGGAAGGAAAAGGAGAACGTTAGTTGCCGACCATAAACCAGTTGATCAGCAAAGGAAGGAAGCTCATAAAAGCTAAGCCTTCCACCCCGGCCCTGCGCGGATGCCCCCAGAAACGGGGGGTGTGCACCCGGGTCTACACCAGCACACCCAAGAAACCCAACTCTGCACTACGGAAAGTAGCCCGAGTCAGGCTGACCAACGGAATCGAGGTCACCGCTTACATCCCGGGAGAAGGACATAACCTTCAGGAACACTCCATAGTTCTGATCCGAGGCGGAAGGGTGAAGGATCTTCCGGGCGTGCGATACCACGTGATAAGGGGGACGCTGGATACCAGCGGCGTTACGGACAGGAGACAGGGCAGATCGAAATACGGGGCCAAGAGGCCCAAAAAAACAGCAGTAGCATAAGCGCGTCAAGAGAAAGGATGCCCTAACTATCGAGTCTTCCTCTCAGGCGGCGCTTTTTGTATGCAGTAACAATTCTTTTGTTGAGGGCAGAGACATGCCGAGGAGAAAAGCGGCGACGAAAAGAGAAAGGACCCCGGACTACAAATACAAGGATGTATTGGCCGGTCAGTTCGTCAACTACCTCATGCGCAGAGGGAAAAAGAGCGTGTCTGAGAAAATATTCTACGACTCGGTGGACATTCTGGCCAAAAAGACCGGTCAGCCGGGGCTGAACGTGTTCCGGAAAGCCTTGGAGAACGTGCGTCCCGTGCTGGAGGTGAGACCACGTCGGGTGGGTGGCGCTACCTATCAGGTACCTATAGAAGTAAGATCGGACAGAAGCATCGCCTTGGCCATGAGGTGGATAATAGGGTACACCAGGCAGAGAAGCGGAAATTCCATGGCAGAGAAACTGGCTGCGGAGTTGCTGGCCGCTTCCAAGAACGAAGGATCCTCCATCAAGAAGAGGGAGGATACGCACAAGATGGCCGAAGCCAACAAGGCTTTCGCCCATTTCAGATGGTAAGTCAGGAGTTCATCGCAAAGGAGAAGCTCATCCTTGCCCGGAGAGGCCATCTGGATTTGATGGAAATGAATTGCTTCCCCACCCGGACCAGGTAAGCTTTAAAACAGAAGCTGGAGAAAGCAGTCTGAAGTGTCAGTAATGAAAACAATCCAGGTTGATCGGGTTTCCGGAAAGTTGGTCTTTATGCCCAGGTCCATTGCATTAGAGAAGCTGAGAAACATCGGGATAATGGCGCACATCGATGCCGGCAAAACGACCACCACCGAGCGGATACTGTATTACACCGGCAAGACCCACCGGATGGGAGAGGTGGACGACGGCGCGGCTACTATGGATTGGATGGAGCAGGAGAAGGAAAGGGGAATAACCATAACTTCCGCCGCCACCACCTGCTTCTGGGAGAGCCACCAGATCAACATCATCGACACCCCGGGACATGTGGATTTCACCGCCGAGGTGGAGAGGTCCCTGAGGGTGTTGGACGGGGCCATAGCGATTCTGTGCGGGGTGGGCGGGGTGGAACCCCAGTCGGAAACGGTCTGGAGACAGGCAGACAAATATCGGGTCCCCCGAATTGTGTTCGTCAACAAGATGGATCGGGTGGGGTGCGATTTCGACAATGCGGTGGAGATGCTCAGAACTCGCCTGGGCGCCAACGCCGTGCCCATCCAGCTGCCGGTTCACCAGGAAGCCAAATTCGCAGGCATAATAGATTTGATCGGCATGACCTATCGAGTGTATCATGAAAGGAGCCTGGGAGTCACTTTCGACGACCTTCCCATCCCTTCCCATCTTTTGGATGCGACGCAGAAGGCCAGGGAGGAGCTTTTGGAGGCATTGAGCTTCGACGACGATCAGCTTCTGGAGAAGCTGCTCAACGGCGAATCCGTCCCGGCCCACGAGATCAAGAGAGCATTAAGAAAAGCCGTGCTGGAGGTGAAAATTTTCCCCGTGCTGTGCGGGTCGGCGGTGAAGAATCAGGGAGTGCAGAAGCTTCTGGATGCGGTGGTCGATTTCCTGCCCTCCCCCATGGACATAACTCCGGTGAAAGGTCTCAACCCGAACAAGGACACAGAGGAAGAGAGAAGACCTTCGGATGACGAGTCCTTCTGCGCTCTGGCCTTCAAGATTGCCTCGGATACTTACGTGGGCAAGCTAATCTACTTTAGGGTCTACTCCGGCAGGCTGAAGGTGGGGAGCGTGGTGCTGAAC
>CAYMNI010000035.1:0-14818 GCA_964391755.1 uncultured Ignavibacteria bacterium | reverse complement strand
AGTGCCCTCTGCCGGGGATCGTCCTCCGGTATGTATATGTCTTCGACCTTTATCTCCACCTGGGATGTATCCTTCAACTGCCAGGTATCCAAAGTGCTTAAGAAGAGCTCTTTGTTTTCGCTGTCCGCCAGCCTCTTGCTCAAATACTTCTCCGCGGCCTCCCATTGCTCGGTGAGGGCCAGTTGAATAAACTCGGTAATCCTCTGCTCGGCTCTCTCCGGGGTTTTGTTCTTCTTGCTGTAACAGTTGAAAAGGACCAGCACCACCAGGAGAAACATCCATTTATTCCGCATGTCTTTTTTCCCGCGGGTTTTTCAAACCAGGTTCAGAGGTCCGCAGACCTGCTGCGGATCCGATCGCACCATTGCGGTTTCGGCTTGGGATTCTCGCCTCCCCCTTCGCCAGAAAGGCTGGGGGGGTCGCCCGGACCGAAAACGGGTTTGCCGTCTCTATTTTCCCTCTTTCTTCTTCTCCGTCTTTCCCTCCTCAGGGACCTTCTTCTCTGCTTTGGCCTCCTCCTTGCCCTTCTCCTTGCCTTCCTCTTCCTTCTCCTCCGCTTCCCCCTCCTTCTTCTCGGTAATCACCTCCGGCTCTCCCTCAGCAGGGGCGACGGCCACCTCGGGCTCTTTGAAGACGGAGGGAGGAACCACGCTGACTATGGAACTCTCCGGATCGGAGAGGACGTCCACTCCATCCAATTGCAGATCGGCCACGTGGATGGAATCCCCGATGTTCAGGCCACTTACGTTCATCTCGATCTTCTCCGGAATGGCGGTAGGCAGGCACTCCACCTCCAGCTCCCTCAGCACGTGCTGCAGGATTCCGCCGGCGGTGACTCCCTCCGGGATTCCCACCAGATGGATGGGGACCTGGATGGAGAGCTTTTTGGTGAGCGAGATCTCGTGAAAATCGATGTGCACGATGTCGCCTTTGACCGGATCCCTTTGGATCTCCCGGATAAGCACCTTACGATCCTTTGCTTCCTGATCGTCCGTGGTCAGGGTGACCAGCACGTTTTCTCCGAGACCTTCCCGGATGAGAGCCTGGAAGGCCTTGTTTTCTATTTCCAGAGGCAAGGAGACAGCGTTTTGGCCGTATACCACTCCGGGTATGAAGCCGCCTCTCCTAAGCTTCTTGGCGTATTCTTTTCCCCTCTTCTCTCGTGACCTGACCTTCAGCGTTACCTCTTTCATAAGATTACACTCCTTGCGGGGTCAATATTCAAAAAGGGAACTCACCGACTCTCCCATGTGAATGCGCTTTATGGCCTCACCAAATATCTTGCCTACGGATGCAGTCTCGAACTTGTGTGAGAGTTTCTTATTCTGCGTGTCTATGGTATCGGAAATGACCACCCGGCTGATGGGTGAATTCTCTATCAGCTCCAATGATCTTCCGGATAGTACCGCGTGGGTGAGGCAGGCGTAGATATCCTTGGCCCCCAGTTTGACCAGAAACCCGGCTGCCTGGGTGAGAGTTCCGGCGGTGTCCACGATGTCGTCCCGAACGATAACGTTCTTGCCCTCCACCTCGCCGATCACGTTGAGTATCTCCACCTGGTTGGCCACGTGCCTTTTCTTGTCCAGAACCACAAAGGGCATGCAGAGCTTCTTGGCGAAGTTCCGCACCATCTTGATGCTGCCCAGATCGGCCAAAACCACCCATTCGTCCGGGCTGAAGCTGGCACAGTAATCGTAGAAGACCGGGTTGGCGAAAAGATGATCCATGGGAATGTCGAAGAAGCCCTGAATCTGAGTGGCATGCAAATCCATGGTCAGAACCCTCTCGGCGCCCGACGCGGCTATCAGGTTGGCCATCAGCTTGGAGGTGATGGGGACTCGGGGTTGATCTTTTCTGTCCTGCCGGGCGTAGCCGTAATAGGGAATTACGGCGGTTATCCTCTCCGCAGAAGCTCTTCTGGCGGCGTCGATGATCACCAACAGCTCCAAAAGGTTTTCCGCAGGCGGATTGGTGGACTGTATTATGAAGACGTCCTTTCCCCGGATGTTCTCGTTTATCTTGACCGAAATCTCGCCGTCGGAAAATCTTCCAATCTCGGCATTACACAGCGGGATGTTCAGATACTTGGCGATCCTCTCGGCCAAAGGCCGATTGGAATTGCCGCTGATTATCTTGACTTGGTCATTCATAACGTGCAAACCATGAGCTATGGACTATGAACGGTCAACAGTTGTTGGCTGGGGCGCCAGGATTCGAACCTGGGATCCAAGATCCAAAGTCTTGTGTCTTACCACTTGACGACGCCCCAAAGAAAAAACGATTCACGTCGTTGGCGGCGATCTTAGAGCTTCAGATCTCGCCAGCAGACGTGATCGAAAACGTTTGCGGGGGGGTGATAAGAGAGCTAATCCGGTATGTCGGTCATAGATTCATCGCCGCCGGTTTCCCCTATCTCTCCGGATTCCTTGTTCTTCAACTCCTCCTCGTACGCCGCCAGGACCTTATCCTCAATCAACCTGCGCATCTCGTTGTTAATGGGGTGCGCGATATCCTGGTGGGTTCCGTTGTTCCTCTTCCGGCTGGGCATGGATACGAAGTAGCCTTTGGTACCGTTTATCACCTTCAAACCCCTTATCACAAAGGCATTATCGAAGGTAACATTGACAAATGCTTTCAGCTTCGGCTCATCCCTTAACGTGACCCTAACCTCGGTGATCTCCACTTTGCTTTCCTCCTCGGTTGAGATGATTGGTAGACAGTTGACACGCGATGACCAGACCGCCTCCGACTCAAGGCTCCCTTGCCTTCAACCAGAAGCCGAAACGGTTCATCCCAAGGACTCAAATGTTAGCAGGGATTGGTTGTGTGAGAAAAACTTGCCAATCGCCTCGCGAAAGCCTTACTGCCACCTCCTGTGCTTGTGGTTTTTGGTCGAACAAACCATAGACCGTTGGTCCGCTTCCCGACATGGATGATCTTACCGCACCGGAATTTTTCAAAATGGCCTTCAACTGGCTGACGATAGGTTGCTTTCGGGCAACCACCTCTTCCAGATCGTTCTCGAAAAGCGAAAGAGCATCCAAAAAGCACCGTTTGCTCTCCAAAACATTACAATTAAGCTCTTTTCTCTTTCTTGTCAAGCTAATTCTTAGGTTCCGATAAGCCCACCCGCTTTTGACCTCCAGCCGGGGGCACACCAAAACCAGCCAGTAGTCCCGGAACAGCCTGACCGGTTGGATCCGTTCCCCTCTGCCCCGAGCCAGCGCCTGTCCCGAATAAAGGAAGAAGGGAACATCCGATCCTATCTGCGCGCCCAACTGGTGCAGCCTGTCGACAGAAAGGCCCAGATCAAACAGTTGGTTTAATCCCTTGAGCGTGGCGGCTGCATTTGAGCTTCCTCCTCCCAGGCCGGCGGAGACGGGAATTCTCTTCTGAATATGGATATGCACCCCTTGGTCTACCTTCTCCTCCCGGAGCAACAGGGAGGCGGCCTGGTAGGCCAAATTCCGTCGGTCCGTGGGGCAGCCGGGATGATCGCAGCTTAAGCCGACGTCCTTGGGCGTCTTCTTAAGGGTCAGCTCGTCGTACAGGTCCAAGGCCTGCATCAGGGTGGATATTTCGTGATACCCGTCATCCCTTTTCTTCAGAACGTGCAGAAAGAGGTTGATCTTGGCAGGTGATTTAAGGGTCAACTGGTCCAAGTTAAAGCTTCCTCTCCTTCCACAGGTTCAGGCTAAGCTTGGTCCTTAAGAAAAAAGCTTCCTGTTTCTTTCTGCCTTGATTCTCCGGGTTCTGGATGTGGTTGTAGCCCGCGGACAAGTCCAACTTGAATCTTGCGCCGGGTTGATAGGTAAAGTCCAGTTGATACCGATTCGTCTGTTCCACCACACCGGAAGGGAACTTTTCGGGATAAGGAACAGGCGAAGAGGGAAAGACACATATCCGCCCCTCCCCCTTTCTCTTTAGCTCGCCGGAGAAAGCCAGATCGATATCATTGGTGAGATGATAAAGCAGCCTTAAGGCCATTCTATCCGCATCCGGACCCAGCACGCTCCCCATGCACTGGCCATAATAGGTGTAAAGATTCCACGGCTGTACCTGTCCGTAAACCCAGTTTCTTATCTTGGTGTATTCCAAATTCAGATAGCTTCTGCTTAAACCGAACGGGTCGGCATGGTTTAAGCCGATCTGGTATCCGATCTGGTGAGGTTCCGAACTGAAGTCGCTCTGGAAATCGTCTATCATTATCTCGAAGTACATCTCCTTATTCCTGAACATGGAGAGGGTCAGATCAATGCTCCACAGGATGTTGTCATCCTTGCTGTAATCGTATTGCTCCCCATAATATGGGAGGAGAGGGTTCAGGTAATATAGTTCCATAGTGCGGTTTTCTCCCCCATAGAGCACCACCTCGGAGAATCCCATCTCCACGCCGAAACGGAGTTTCATATTTACCCGGTGGCCGGAGAGATAGCGTCGGGCCGGCAGGTCATCCCCTGAGTATGAAATCTTATCCAGAACCGTAACGAAGGAGATCAACCTGAACGAACCGAATTCCGCTTCGGCTTTTACCATGTCGAAAGGGGGAATCTGATCGGAAAGGAGCAGCACATCGTCCCTGCCCGGTCCCCATCTGAGATGGTCTCTCCCCACCAGAAGTTGCAGGTATTTCAAGTTGATGTTGGCATAACTTTGGTCCACCACTCCGGTCAGACCGCTTCTCCACTCCCGCCCCCGGTAGGTTCTCTCCTTTATCGCTTTGGTGTCCTCCACTGCCCGGTCTTTTAGAACGAACCTGTCTCCGAACTGAAGGCCGATTTCTAACCGAGCCTGCAAACGGCCATAGGAACTGTCGTTTTCGGCCAGGATCAAGTGACCTACCGGGCTGACGGCGTAGCGAATGGTTTTGTGTTGCGAAGTTTCTCCCCGGCTTTTCTCAAGTAACTCCTGCAATTCATTCCGGAATTCCTGATTGAGTTTGCCCAGCAGCCAAAGCTGGGAATCCGTCAGCTTCGGGCTTCCCCCGTTTTGTCCCTGATTTATCTCCAGGAGCATCGAGGCAATCTGCCCCCGGGTGTAGGGTCTGACATCGGTATGAAGCGAGGAGAAGAATCCCTGGCAATGGAGTTCATCCACCGCCTGGTAGATCCAGCTATCCAGAGGAACAGTTTCCAGAGTGGCTGCCGGGGACAAAGAGCAGATCGTCAAGAAGATAAGAAAAACTAAAGGGAAGGAAGTGAGGAGTTTTCCGGTTGATTTCATCGGCTGCTATACTCCGATACTTGGTTAAATAATAAATATGGCAGAAGCAATCTGCTTCTGCCATAAAATACATCCGGGTGACGATAAAAACAAATAGCTTTTGACTCTCCGATGGAAAACTCCAAATCGAATTACAACTTTACGATCTTATCGCGGCCCGACTTCACGTTTTTGGTGGCGTTTCGGGTGTCCATGATCAGCTTTGCATTTCGGACGATGAAGCCATAGTTGTAGACGGAGTGATCCGCCAGTATGACCACGCAGTCGGAGCTTTCGAGCAGGCGCTTGGTCAGCTTGACCGGCTTCCAGTCCCATCCGTCCATGTGTATACAGGGGACGAAAGGATCGTTGTATTCCACCTTGGCCCCGGCGCTCTGCAGAAGCCGGATTACGTCCAAAGCCGGCGATTCTCTGAGATCCTTGATGTCCCTTTTGTAGGATACCCCCAGGATGAGAACCTTGGCGCCTTTAAGGCTTTTTTTCTTCTCGTTCAAAGCCCGGCTGATGCGCTCCACCACGTACTCCGGCATGCGGGAGTTTATGTCTCCGGCCAGCTCGATGAACCGGGCATAGTAATTGAGCGACTTAAGCTTCCAGGACAGATAGTGCGGATCGATGGGTATGCAGTGACCGCCCAATCCCGGCCCGGGATAAAAGGGCATGAAGCCAAAGGGCTTGGTGTTGGCTGCGTCTATTATCTCCCACACGTCTATCTTCAACCGGTCGCACATCACCGCCACCTCGTTCACCAGCCCGATGTTCACCGAGCGGAAGGTGTTCTCCAGAAGCTTTACCATCTCCGCGCTTTTGGTGGATGAGACCGGAACCGCCTGGGTTATGGTCTGCTCGTAGAAAAGCTGGGCGATCTTGGTGCACTTGGGGGTGATCCCTCCCACCACCCGGGGGGTGTTTTTGGTGCCGTATTTTTTGTTGCCCGGATCCACCCTTTCCGGAGAGAAGGCTAAGAAGAAATCCTTGCCCGCCACCAGTCCGGTTTCCTGGAGCATGGGCAGTATCAGCTCTTCGGTGGTTCCCGGATAGGTGGTGCTCTCCAGGATCACCAGTTGTCCGGGGTGCAGGTACTTCTGCACCTCTCCCACCGCCGCCAAGATGTACGACACGTCCGGGTCCTTGGTCTTGCTCAAAGGGGTGGGAACACAGATGGTTACGATATCCGCTCTTTGCAGTTCCGAGAAGTCGGTGGTGGCTTTTATCTTTCCCTTCTTGACCAAGGGTTTGAGATCGGCATCGCCGACGTCGTCTATGTCGGATATGCCGGAGTTGACCAACTCCACCTTCTTGGCGGATATCTCGATCCCTACGATTTTGAACCTCTCCTTACCCAGCTCGACCGCCAGAGGGAGTCCCACGTATCCCATGCCGATGACCCCCACCACAGCAGTTCTATTCTTGATTTTCCTCTCCAGGCTCTTATACAAGTTGCTCCTCCTGTTGTAAAAATTGGCGTTTTGGACTTGAACCGATGTCGAAGCCCGCAGTCTCCTCGTTATGGGCAATAAGTCGAACCATCACAAAATCCGGTGTTTTTCTCTCCAGAAATTCAAGGCGTCTTCCAAGGTCCGCTTTAGAGGGATTTTGGCTTTCCAGCCGGTGACTCTTCTTATCTTGGAGTCGTCCCCCTGCAGAACGGGGATATCCGCCAGCCGGTTTTTCTTCTCATCCACCTCCACTCTTATTCTTCGTTCGGACAAAGACAACAGCGTCCGAAGCAGGTGTCTTATCTTATACGCCTTTCCGGAACAGATATTGTACGCCTCTCCCGGCTCTCCCCGGCTCATCAAAGCCGCGTAAGCCCTCACCACGTCTCTCACGTCGGAGACGTCCCGGCGAGCGGACAGATTGCCCACCTTCAACACCGCAGGCTTAATCCCCAGCTCTATTTGGGCTATCTGGGAGGCGAAATCGGGGATGACGAATCCGGCATTCTGCCTGGGGCCGGCATGGTTGAATGCCCTTGCTCGGATAACGTGGGTTCCATATGCTTTGAAATACTGATAGGCCAGAAGATCGCAGGCAGCCTTGCTGGCGCCATAGGGGCTGACCGGACGAAGAGGTTTCTCTTCGGAGATGGGCACTTCCTTGGGCGAGACCTTGCCGTAAACGTCGCTGGACCCCACCACCAGTATCTTGATCGGTTTTTTAAGGTGTCTGGCGATCTCCAGAAGGTAAAGCGTGCCCTTAAGGTTGGTGTCGATCGTCTCCAGCGGATGTGAAAACGACCAGCCCACCGAAGTCAAAGCAGCCAGATGATAGATCCGGTCGGGTTTTATCCTTCTTACCAGCCGGGAGAGCTGGTCGAAGTTCGTAACGTCACAGTCGGAGAGACGTAAATTTCGGCTGATGTGGCGGATGTTTTCCTTAGACTCACACGCCAGGCAGGTGCCGAATACCTCGTTTCCGCGTCCTACCAGAAGCTCGGCCAGATGGGAGCCAGCGAATCCGGCTATGCCGGTGATGAGGATCTTCATATATGTTTCGGTTCAAAAGGATTTCATTTCGAGGGTTGCGGGAAGCCTTGGGGAAGTGTGTTCCTACGATGTCTTATGACTGTCCCCCTCACCCTCTGTCCTTCTCCCCAGTGGGGAGAGGGAATAAGGCCCGATGAATCGGGCAACTACACCCTGTAGACTCTCTGCCTGACGGAGAGAGAATTATCATTTCCTCCCGACGGTAAGGATCGAATCAGCATCAGGGAGCGATTTGACCTTTTCGTACCACCACTCAACGTTACTTGTGGTTTTTGGTCTTCAACCTTTTCATGTCCGCATCCACCATCATCTTCACCAGTTGCTCAAATGAGACCTGCGGCTTCCAGCCCAGCTTTTTCAGAGCACAAGAGGGATCGCCCAGCAAAACGTCCACCTCCGCCGGCCGGACCAGTTTGGGATCCACCCTGACGTAATCTTGGTATTTCAATCCCACGTGAGAGAAGGCTATGTCGGCCAAGTTACGCACGGAATGGTTCTCGCCGGTGGCGATGACGAAATCCTCAGGGGTCTTCTGCTGGAGCATAAGCCACATGGCCCTGACGTAATCGCCGGCATATCCCCAGTCTCTCTTCGCATCCAGATTACCCAAATACAGCTTCTGTGAAAGACCCAACTTGATCCGGGCCACGCCGTCGGTGATCTTGCGCGAGACGAACTCCAAACCGCGCCGGGGCGATTCGTGATTGAACAGAATTCCGCTCACGGCAAAGATGTCGTAGCTCTCCCGGTAGTTCACCGTTATCCAGTGCGCGTACACCTTGGCTACGCCGTAGGGGCTTCGGGGATAAAACGGGGTCTTTTCCGTCTGGGGGACCTGTTGCACCTTTCCGAACATCTCCGAGGAGGAGGCTTGGTAGAACTTGATCTTTCTGTTCACCTGCCTGATCGCCTCCAGTATCTTGGTGACCCCCAGGGCGTTGAACTCGCCGGTGAGCATGGGCTGGTCCCAGGAGGTGGGAACAAACGACTGAGCTGCCAGGTTGTAAATCTCGTCCGGCTGGCACTCCTCGATTAACCGGATGATGGAGAGTTGATCCAGCAGATCGGCCTGCCTTAGATGTATCTTGTCGCGAATGTGGTTTATCCGATCGAAGTTCTCGGTGGACGATCTCCTTACCATCCCGAAAACCTGGTAGCCCTTATCCAGCAAAAGCTCCGCTAAATAAGATCCATCCTGGCCGGTGATCCCCGTTATGAGCGCCTTCATATGCCTCTTTCTCCTTGTCAGTTTGGGCAAATATAACTGCCGGTTGAGAATAAGTCAATCCTTTTTGAGATTATACCATTTACACAAACCAAAGGTTCTGGCTAGAAGCTGACCGACCAGAACCTAACTAAAGTTAGGTTCTGGTTACCTAGGTCATATTCAGGTCACCTCCGAACAGAATCGTTCATACTAAGGTATCGGAAATTTCATCATGCATCTTACCATAAGTCGAAAGAGCGGATGCATTCCACCGCAAGGAGATTTCTCTTGACAAAAGTTATGGGCGGGGTTATAAATTACTGACTTTGGATAACTCTCAGACAAGAGAAGGAGGAGGTTAACCATGAGCAAGTTCTATTTCGACATAAGGGACGTGTTTCGGGCTCCCCGGCTGGCGCTCTCCCCCAAGAAGATTCTGCTTCAGTTCATCGGGCTTCTGGTGGGATACTTAGGTTATCTGTTTTTCACTTACTTGGGTTTCGTCTGTTCCGGCCTGGGCTTAGGCGAAGCCTGGAGTTATCACGGCCTGTTCCCTCTGCTCGATCTGCCCTTCCGGGAGTGGTACGGCTGGCTCCTTTACGGCCTGGGAGTGGTCTGGGCGGTGGTGTGGTGGCTTTTGGCCAGCACCATGGTGGGAAAGGTGACCTACGAAGGATTGAAGGGGGACGATTTCTACTCCTCTAAGGAGGCCTTCGGTTTTTTGAAGAAGAACTGGGGGCCGTCGTTTTTCACCCCGCTTGCTCTTTTAGTGTTCGTCGCCTTTCTGATAATCTGCGGAATAATCGTGGGGCTGATCGGAAAGATACCCTATCTGGGTGAGTTGGGGATCAGTATTTTCTATCTTATTCCCCTGTTCGCGGTGGCTTTGGCCTTGGCCTACGTTATTCTCATCTTCTTCGTCTCTTTGCTCTTGGCGCCTGCGGTGGTGGCGACTTTGAGAGAGGACACCTTCGAGACTCTGGTTCAAACCTTTTCCACCGTGGGGAGCCAGACCTGGCGCTACTTCGTCTACACCGGGGTGATCGGAGCCATGTCCAAGCTGGGGATTTTCGTCTTGGGGTACTTCTGCTACCGGGCGGTTCAACTGATGAACCTCTCCCTGGGCGTTTTCATGAAGGGCAAGCTGGCGGATATCTTCGATAACGCCTACTCTTACGTCACCATCCCGCCGCACATAGTGGACTACTTCTCCAACGTCTTTGCCGGAGTGAAGTTCGGATTCGAGCTTCCCATGGCCGGGTCGGGAATCCAATTGAATTGGTCCGGCCAGATTGCCTCCTTTTTGATCGGCATCTCGCTGATCGTGGTCTTCTTCGCCGTAATCTCCTACGGGCTGGCCATCATCAGCACCGGCCAGACTTTAACCTACATCATCCTGCGTAAGAAGAAGGATGACGAGAATCTGCTGGAGAGAAAGACCGAGACCGAGGAGGAGGAGGAGAGAAGGGAGATGGAGGAAAAGGAAAAGGAGGAGAAAGAGAAGGAAGGAGAGACTCCAAAATCTGAAGAGAAGCCAGAGGGGGAAGGGAGTTAACCCGGGTTAAGGCCATTTAAGGCTAGCCACAAATCGAAACTTGATTAAAGACTAAAGCGGAGAGAAGAAGTTCTTTCCGCTTTTCTTTTTGGAGAAATTGCAGGTATGGTAAACCCGGCCTGACGAGCAGGCCGGGCCACCCGCCGAACGAAATGAATGAGTTCAATCACATATAATAGACCCGGCCTGACAAGCAGGCCGGGCCACCCACCCGTTCATCGCAAATTGGGACTCATCAACCTTTGAACAATTCAAGCAACGATTGAGTAACGCCGATCCTCTTCGCTTCCGGAGGCTGCAACCTAAGGTCGCCATCATTGTCTACCCACGGAGCAGCTCGACCTTTCAACAAGTCGTCCATGATCCCAACCATGCCACAGGCGACGTGAGTGTGCTCTAAAATGTCCTCCACCTCTTTCGCGTCGACCCTGCCTCTGCGCTCCGTAGCCTTACAGTGCGCTATCGCTGTGGCGACAGCCATGATTCTCATCATCTCCCTTGCCCTCCTTTGTGGGTCGCTACCAAATTCAGGGATTTTCGATACCACATGTCGTTTTGCCCACTCGAGGAGCGTTACACCCGCGCAGAATGCATCGCCGCAAGCATTGGTATCGAACACCTGTTCTCCCGGTCGGCTGAAGCACGAGACGTAGATGACCATATTTGTGCTACCGTCGAACCCAAGACTTCCTCGCGGTCCTAGCGTTACGTAAATCCTCGGGACCTGACCCACGACGAAATGCTTTAGGATCGTCTGGAGAAGTCGAGCAAAACGCCAGATGTTCGGCAATCCATCTGGCGGTTTCATAAACGGCCCCTCCTCGTATCCAAGCTTCTCACCGAAATCAGCCGCCTCTTGTTCGTTCAGGATGGTAATGAAAGGAGGAAACATGTCATTCTCTGCCACGCTGCGAAGCCAGGGTATGTGTTTCTGCGTAGTCCCTGTCATAGCCATTATGCCCACAACATCAGGATTGTCGTTGAGGGTATTACGGTAGAGTTCATAGGCAGAACGGAATATAGAACTATCATTGATGGAATTTAACAACACCGCTCCTGGTGTGATCTCGCGGGTTTTTAATAGTGAGAGAACTTCTTCATCTCTATCAGCAATTGGATCAAAAGTTCCCTTGCAGATGATCTTATTACCGATGTGGCGGTTTGCGCTTCGAAAGCTGCTGAAAACCCAGTTTCTCCGGAACTCCGGTTTCTTGGGTCGATAGAGCGTCGGCTCGGCAGAGAGCGACGCCAAGTAGACTTCAAGGGATTCCGCAGGAGCATATTCCGCGGCAATATTAGCCAGTGCTGCTGCAAGACGCTCCGCGCTCCCAGGATTATCCTCGACGAGGTTGTAAACTGCATTACTCAGTTGCGCCAATGTCACGTCGGAATCGTTAAGATGCATTTTGAGTTCGTTCTGAAGCCTGGTTACCAAGACGCGAAGAGAGCGACTCATCGCAACATCTGTATAGTTAAGAGGGACAGATTTAGGATTCGGAGCCAGCGATCGAATGAATCTGCATGCGTTCAGAGCACCTCCGCCCCAGTAAATATCCTCACAGGGTAGGAAGAGAGATGATATTTTATCTGGTGGGGGCCCTTCGATGACCTTCCCTTTCAGTCGATACTTGTCACCGGGCCTAAGCGCATACATATTATCCTTGTTGGTCTGATGCTCCTCCAGGTCCATTTCCACGGAGAACCGTTTCGAACCTTGCTGGGTAGTAAACCAAACTCCCTTCTTCACTAGAGGAGTATCTCCAAGGTTGATCTTGTCAGTGACGTCCCCATACTCACGTATCAACATGTCGAGGTCAACTCTAACTGTGATATCCTGGATAGCGTTGCCGAAAATCCAGATAGGCCTACACATAGCGTATCTCCTTAGATTGCTAAGAAGTTATGTAGTGAAAATCGCTGTCTGCCCCATGAGTTCTTTCAACTGGGCGGAACCTGTCAATTAGAATGAAATAGTACGTGTCTGAGCTAGCAGTACTGCTTCCTGAGTTGAATGCTCTATTGCGGGTTTGTTGATCCATACCTCGTTCAGCAGTGCTGGAGGTTGGAGGGTGTCCCGGGAAAACGTTCAGGATGCTCTGCGTAGATCCGGGCGAGTGCTGCAATGACCTACCGGACCACGATTAAGGACATAGGTGTAGATCATTGTCGTCTTGATGTCGTTATGGTACGAGTTTTGATCTGTACGGATGTCGTAGTCGTTTTTCAGAAGATGCGCGGTGAAGGAATGCTTAAACATGCGGCATGTAGTACGTTTGGGTGATCCCGTTTTTGTACCGGTATCCGTCATTTCCCGAGCTTTAAGCTGGGGTCAGGTACGCCCAACCTTGTCTTCTGCATATATGTCCTCTCTTAATGACAAATAACATATGACTGAGACCTTCGTAAGTCAAGGAAAATATTCCAGAATCTTGGGTATATAAATACATCTTGCCGGTCTGACACCGGAGGTTCTTCGGCCTTGAGTCTGAGAATGACATAATGCAGACAGATCGTCGGGGATTCATGTAGTTGCCCCATTTATGGGGCGGTTTTGATGGTTCCAGAACCTGGCTTAAGCCAGGTTCTGGCCGAATCCCAATACGCCCAGCCCCTGCCCGATGAATCGGGCGACTACAGTCTTATATACATCAGATACAGGCAATACTACTTCCAACAAATATCTGCCAAGAACAATTTCAGCTTGCTCTGGGAATGACGATATAAATGAGGGGACGACTATCTCTTGACCATAGTTATAAGGGGGAAACATGTCCGCCGAGATAATCAAATTGCTGCGCAAGACGCCGATCTTCTCCACGCTCGATTCCTCCAGTCTGAAGAAAGTAATAGGCTTCTTCAAGGGCAAGACCTTCGCGGCCGAGGAGGTGCTCTACAAGGAGGGAACCCTGGGAGACACCCTGTATATCATCCAGGACGGGGCCATCAAGATCACCCGAGCGGCCAGGGAGGGGGAGGAAGAAACCAGCAGATCACTAAGAAGAGAGGGAGATATCTTCGGCGAATCGGGCTTCATCGACGAGTCTCCCCGTCCCAACACGGCTCAAGCCATCAAGCCCACCAAGGTTCTGGAGCTTTGCCGGTCGGACTTTTTGACCATCTTAAACAACGATCCCCTGATTGCCTATCAGATAGTCAAAGTCTTAAGCTCGCGCCTGAAGCAATCCGACCTCAGGCAGATCGAAGAGTTGAAGGAGAAAAACGAACGTCTCCAGCAGACATATAACGAGCTGCAGAAACAACTCGGGACGACAGGCAGCAAAGCATCGTCGGATGAATTGTCGTCGGTACCACCTGAGGAGCAGAATCTCTCGAAACAGGCGCTCTATGGCCTTCCTTACCCTATTATTCTGGCCAGCCGGGAAGGCCGTGTATCCTTCTTAAACAGGGCCGCGGAAAGGCAGTTGGGATACAAGGGCCAAGAGATATTGGGGAAGCCGGTTGCACGACTGTGGGACGAAACCTCTTGGATGCCGCTATCCCAGACCGTAGAGGAGCAGCTTGAGGCCGGTAGTTCGTGGGAAGGACAGATCGTAGCCAAGAAGAGCGACGGGGAACGCTTCGCTTATCATGCTGTGATCATGGAGGTTTGCGACGACAAGGGGGAATCTGTGGGCAGGCTTTACTTGGGCAATAGGGCCAGGCAGTCTCCCTCTTCCGAAATGGTAAAGGAATCGCTGGACCTCAAAGACTTCTTTGACGAAGAGCTGCATGTTCTCAGGACGCATGAGAAATTCCGAGATATCACCTTTGCCACCAATTTCGAGGACAATACACCAAGGGTGAAGGCTAACAAGAGGCAACTGCAGCAGTTGCTCTGCGCTATGATGGACAACTGCGCCTGGGCTTTGCAGACCGTTTCCGATCGGGTCAAGACCATCACCGTCGAGGTGTGCGGCATCAATGATCGGCGCGATGTTCAGATCATGATCTCCGATAACGGAGTGGGGATAAGCCCGGAGAATCTCTCCAAGGTGTTCAAGGAGCCTTTCACCACCAAACCGGACGGATCGGGATCGGGCTTGCTTGCTGTGGACAAGATAGTAAAAGACCACGGCGGCTCTGTAGAAATTCACAGCGATGAGGGAGCCTACACGCTGTTCATCATGAAGCTCCCCACCTGCGAACAGAGAACTACCTCGGCTCCCCAGACCGAGCCGGCTTTCAAATCCCACGCCTGAGAAGCCCCTGCCGGAACACCGGGCTTTGACCGCATTTGCCGGAGATTTTCCTACAGAGGAAAGTCTGCCTAGGGTAATGTGACCTGCAGGTGCGGATACTCCGGTTTTTTGCTTCAGGTCCTTGTGATTTATCTTCTTGTTCCTT
>CAYMNI010000034.1:10165-15208 GCA_964391755.1 uncultured Ignavibacteria bacterium | reverse complement strand
TAAGATAAGGTAAAGCTAAGCCCGAGGGGTCTTCCACTCGTTCAAGGATCGAACCCCGTCTGAGTCTTCCCAAACTAAAAATTCATTCAGGTAGGTTGAGTACCTAACAGTAAAATGCGGGCTCTGATGCCTTTGCTGTGGAAAGTTAAAAACAGCCCGAAAGAGACTGAATAAACCCAGGAGAATTCCAACGGAGAGTCCCTGGTTATCGCCATTATCTCTCTTCGCTTTGATTTTTTAAGAAAAAGTAGTAGTTGCATTTGAAATATTTTTTAAAGGGTAGGTTTTCGGATAAGGAATCATTTTAACACAAACACAAAAGGAAAGGTGATTGCATATGGACATAGTGGAACTCAAAAGCAAAACCGTTGCGGAGCTTTTGGATCTGGCGGACGATCTGGGAATACCCGGTCTCTCCGGCTTAAGAAAACAGGAGTTGATCTTCAAGATTCTGGAGGCGAAGACCGAGAAGGACGGTTTTATCTTCGCGGAGGGGGTTCTGGAAATTCTTCAGGAAGGGTACGGGTTCTTAAGGTCCCCGGACTACAACTATCTTCCGGGACCGGATGACATTTACGTATCCCCGTCTCAGATAAAGCGTTTTGATCTGGGGACCGGCGACACCCTCTCCGGTCAGGTGAGGCCTCCCAAGGAGAACGAAAAGTATTTTGCCCTGCTCAAGATAGAGGCGGTGAACTTTGAAAATCCCGAGGTGGCCAAGCACAAGATTCTGTTTGACAATCTCACCCCGCTTTATCCGGAGAAAAGGATAAAGCTGGAGACCTCGGCGGAGGAGGTTTCCACCCGGATCATGGATCTGATGACCCCCATAGGCAGAGGGCAGCGTGGTTTGATCGTCTCCCCTCCCAAGGCGGGCAAGACCATGCTTCTCCAGAAGATCGCCAACAGCATCACCACCAACCACCCGGACGTTAAGCTGATCGTGCTTTTAATCGACGAGCGGCCGGAGGAGGTTACCGACATGAAAAGATCGGTCAGCGGCGAGGTGATCAGCTCCACCTTCGACGAGCCGGCGGATCGCCACGTTCAGGTGGCGGACATGGTGCTGGAGAAGTCAAAGAGGCTGGTGGAGCACGGGCAACACGTGGTGATTCTCTTGGATTCCATAACCCGTCTGGCCCGGGCAAACAACGCTGTGGTACCCCACAGCGGAAAGATCCTCTCCGGAGGAGTGGATTCCAACGCATTGCAGAGACCGAAGAGATTCTTTGGAGCTGCTCGAAACATAGAAGAGGGAGGAAGCCTCACCATCATTGCTACCGCCATAGTAGAGAGCGGAAGCAGAATGGATGAGGTCATCTTTGAGGAGTTCAAAGGAACCGGCAACATGGAGATGGTTCTGGACCGAAGGCTTTCTGACCGGCGTGTCTTCCCGGCCATGGATATCAATCGCTCCGGCACCAGAAAAGAAGAGCTTTTGCTCCCCCCGGATGACTTAAGCAAGGTATGGATTCTAAGGAAGTTCCTCAACGATATGAATTCGGTGGAAGCTATGGAATTTCTGCTTGATCGCATCAGAAAGACCAAAAACAATGCAAAATTTTTAGAGTCGATGAAGGATTAAGCACCCCATTTCCCCATTTTCAGGGTGATACAAGAATCCAGAACACAGATTTTATCTAACACCGCTTGGGGGATTCTCTCGGTGTATGGGGATAGGATTCTGAAAGTAACCGTTTACCTCTTTTTCTAACCTTCCCCGGGACCGGAAGATTAAAGCTGGTTTCGGATAAAAAAACTTCTTCCACAGACTGAGGAACTTTAACTTTCCTCAGGCTGGCCAGAAGAGGTCAAAATGAAGATTGTTCATCTGACATAACTTCCTTCCGGATTCCACATTTATTGACTTCAACTTAGTCATAAGTGAGCGTACAAAATTATTGGTAATGGAGCTTATTATCAGAAGGCGAAGGAGCACCGCCCTACCAATCGTGACCGACAAGCGATAACTTTTCGGAACAAGAGATTCTGGTGCTGAAATATCATACCTATATACTGACAATCCGGATCGTATTCTCTATTCTTTCGGCTTTACCTGCTTCGGCGGAGATGATTGTTGATACCGCTTGGGTGAGAAGATACGACGGACCGGAAAATTGGCTTGATTGGACAAAAGCCATAGCCACCGATGGCTCCGGCAACGTCTATGTGACCGGTACGAGTTACGACACCACCGGGTCCTGCGATTATGCCACCATTAAGTATTTTCCTCGCGGAGATACTGCCTGGGTAAGATGGTACGACGGACCGGGAGACGGATGGGACGTCGCCTCCGGCATAGCGGTAGATGATTTCTTCAATGTCTTGGTGACCGGAACAAGTCAGGGGAACGACACGAAACATGACTGTGCCACCATAAAGTACTTACCCAATGGAGACACCGCCTGGGTTAGAAGATACAACGGGCCGACAAGCTCCGATGACGCCGCCGGAGCCATAGCTGTTGATGCATCCGGCAATGTCTACTTGACTGGGTATAGCAGAGACAGTGCTACTTACTATGACTATTGTACCATAAAGTATTATCCCCACGGAGACACCGACTGGGTTAGAAGATACAACGGCCCGGGGAACCACATCGATATAGCTGAGGCCATAACACTGGATTCTTCCGGTAACGTTTACGTAACCGGATCCAGCTTCAGCAGGGAGGCTTTCAGGGACTATGCCACCATAAAGTATCATCCGGGTGGAGATACCGCCTGGGTCAGAAGATACGACGGTCCGGGATATCTCTCCGACTCCGCTGTCGCCGTAGCCGTGGATGGTTCCGGCAATGTCTATGTGACCGGAAGCAGTTGGGTCACCGACACGGATTGTGATTATGCCACCATAAAGTATTCTCCGGGTGGAGATCTATCCTGGGTGAAAAGATACGACGGACCGGCAAACGGAAAAGACAAAGCATCTGCCATGGTCATAGACGACTTTGGCGGCATCTACGTGACTGGAGGAAGTTACGGGGTTGGCTCCAGCGTCGACTATGCTACCGTGAAATATGATTCTTCAGGAAACAAGGTGTGGATAAAAAGATACGACGGCCCGGAAAACACATATGATTGGGCTTATGATCTGGCCGTAGATGATTCCGGCAATGTCTATGTTACAGGAATCAGTTCAAGCAGCGGAACATCCTATGACTATGCCACCATAAAGTATGTTCAAACTGGTTTGTGGCGAGGTGATGCGAATAGAGATGGGATAGTGGAGATAGGAGATGTGGTTTTTTTGATGAATTATCTTTACAGAAACGGTTCGGTTCCTGATCCAATGGTGCTGGGAGACAGCAACTGTGACGAGGTACTAAACTTAGCTGACCTGGTCTTTCTGATAAACTATCTATTCAAGAGTGGCCCTCCACCCTCCTGTCTCTGATTATCTATACTGGTTGGCAGGGGGGTAACAGAACTTCTGCGGGTGATCATAGTTCCGGGCAAACAGAATCAGGCCGGTGGCGGTGACGTCGAACCACCGGTGATGAAATACATTGCACCAATCAAGTAAAGCAACCCCCAAGCTTCTCTTTATTCAGGTTTAACCTAACGGTAATTACCATTTACGGTTACAACCGACCCCCCATCTCTGTTCTAAACAGCCTACACGATCTTTCACCCCATCTACTAAAAAATATTGACAAAATAAGAAAATATGGTAAATTGGACTTAGAGCATCTGAAGGGTTTGTTTTGATTTGAGGGAGAATTATTTTTTATAGTTTTTATAGCATTGATCTTCTCTCTGGGATTTGGTGGCTGTTTTTTCGACCAAGCACACGTGAAGAAATCGGCATCAAGATTGGTATTCAGGCTGCCGAATGAACAAATGTGACTAACGCCAGGGGCGTATTTTGTGTTGACAAGTCTTTGGGTTGTTATTTCCTATGAACAGATAACTTAACAGGAAAGGAGAAAGGCATGAAGAGATTAAAGTCGGTTTTGATGTCTTCTGCTGCAATTTCCATCATTTTTTTAGCTGCCATGTTTTTATCTCCTTCTCAGGTAGGTTCCCAGGGGAAGGATGCTTATCAGGTCCAGCATACGGTCCGGTTCTCCCCGGCTGATCTGGTTTTGGGTAAGTTCATGGGATACGATGTGGTGGAACTGAAGGGGGGTTATTATTCGGATGATCTGGGCAAACCCATGCTTCCGGCGATTCAGTTGCAGGTGGCTCTTCCAGCCGGGATGGAGGCACAGAGTGTTAGGGTTGTGAGCACCACCCGGGAGGAGATCTCCGGCGAGTATAATCTTTTTCCCGTTCAGCCGCCCAGAAGGATAGGAGATCAGGAGGATGACCCAGCTTTGGTTGAACCCGACCCGGAGGTTTACTCCTCCAGCCAGCCATATCCTCCCCAGCTGGTGGAATTTTTTCATCAGGCGGATTTGGCCGGACAGGGCATGGCGGTGCTGGGGCTTTATCCGGTGCAATACCTTCCTGCAGAAAAGAAGCTCACCTTATACACCTCCATCAGCTTCGTCATCCAGGGAGTGGGTGGCTATGAGTGCAGCCATTTTCTTTCACCCAACATCTCGGAGAGGGGGAGAAAAACCTACGAGCAGATGGTCAAGGATATGGTGACAAACCCGGAGGAGGTCCAGCTGCATACGGGCTTAACGACCAAATCGACCATGCTCTCAGATGCCTCCTTTGATCATGTGATCATCACCGGCCCCCTACACGCTTCGTGGTATGAAGCACTGGTTTTATGGCACAATCAGAAGGGAGTAAGGGATACGGTGGTCACCATCGACTGGATTTATGCCAATTACAGTGGAAGCACCGACCAGCAGAAGGTGCGCAACTTCATCATCGATGCCAATTCCACCTGGGGAACCATGTATTTTCTCCTGGGGGGGGAACACGAAACCGTTCCATTTGAATACAGAACCTACAGCGATGCAAGCACCCCCAGCGATCAATACTATTCTGATTTCAACGACAACTGGGTTCATGACGTGTTTGTGGGCAGGGCAACCGGAGAAAGCGGATTCGAGATCCAGACGTTTGTACTTAAGGTCTTAAAATA
>CAYMNI010000034.1:0-10065 GCA_964391755.1 uncultured Ignavibacteria bacterium | reverse complement strand
TGGACCTTCAACCTGTTGGGTGAGCCGGAGATGCCCATATGGACGGATGAGCCGGACAGCTTTGACGTTATCTGTCCGGACACCCTGGGCCAGGGGAAGATAGCCTTTCCGGTCAATGTCAAGGATTGGAACACCCATGCTTTCTTGGAGTCAGCCTACGTCTGTTTATGGAAGGAGGGGGATCTCTTCGAGACCGGATACACCGATGTGAACGGAGACGTAACCTTAAATCCTTCACCCGCCTCAGTGGGAAGCCTGTGGGTAACCGTAACCAAGCACAACTATGTTCCTTATCAGCAGGTGGCTCAGATCACCTTTGTGTGCGGCGATTTCAATACTCCGGGTGGTGACGGGGTGGTGAACGTTTCCGATCTTATCTACCTGGTATGTTATCTCTACCGGGGCTTCCCCCCACCTGACCCTATAGAGGCAGCTGATTGTAATGCAGACGGTATTGTGAACGTGTCAGACGTGATCTGCATGGTGAACTATCTGTACCGGGGTGGTTATCCTCCCTGTTCGCCCCCCATAGAGAAACCCAGATAAACCGAACTGTAATAGAGTAAAACCGAGGTCGGGTGAGCTGCCTGCTCCCCGACCTCTTATTATATCCGGCAATAGCATAAACCATACAAGGGTTTATACCAGCGTATGAAGTGAATCAAGCAGGCGTCCCCCTTTTGTCTGCTCAATCCGTTTAATCCGTTGGTATGAACCATATGGTTCATACCGTTGACTATCCTTATCGCGAGCATCTTCTTTATCTTCTTTATTTGAGTTTTTCAACCTGCAGAAAGCCCATTCTCCTCGAAAAAAGCTGCTTTAGCCGTTCTAATCCCCTTAGCAATCACGAGAATTCCACCGGTCAGTTCTTGATCCTTCAGAATCCTCATCCAATCTCCATTTAAGGAAATCTAAATAATTGAATATTTCTGCCGATATGAGAATTTAGAAGTAAAGCCGAAGAGTCAATAGAAAATAACCAAATACAAAAGTTGGTGATTCTAACGCCAAGTAGGGAGAAAACCATGAACAGTAAAGCCTTGAGTTTTCCGGGTGGATTTCGTTCGGTAATGTTGGGGATCGCTGTTGTATCGATGATTATGATTGGCTGTTCTGAGAAGTCGACCAAGGACAGCGAGACGGTGCTGATCTTAAAATCACTCTCCATTGCCCCCTCGAATGAGATTCAAAAGGGACAAACCGGCGTGGTGAGCGTTGAAGTGGAGGACGACGCTGATCGTCCCATCTCCGGCGTCCAGATCTCCTTCTCCGTCACTCCTGCCACCGTCGGCTATTGTACTCCCTCCGTGGATACAACCGATGCCAGCGGCTCTGCCGCTTCCATCTTCACTCCCACCGACTTTGGCACCGCCACCATCCAGGCCAGCATAGCGGGCACAGAATCCAAAACCATTCAGATCAAGGTGGTGACCTCCGGGGGAAGCATCAAGCCTCTGGATATCGAGGTTTCTCCTGCCTGGCTTCCAGCCGATGGAATCTCTACTTCCACGGTGAAGGTCACGGTCAGCGACACCACCGGCGATCTGGCCGAAGACGGCACCATAGTGAAATTTGCGGTGGGCGAGAAATTCGACGATGCGGACGGTGACGGCTATTTCACCGAAGGGATAGACGCGGTAACATACGATATAAATCAAGACGGCAGGTGGAATCCCATTGGTTTTATACCCTCTTATGCCTTAACGGTAAACGGTCAGGTCCAAGTTAGCTATATTGCCGGGCTTCGCACCGGAACCGTATATCTCAAGGTTACCTCCGAGCCTGAGGGAAATCTGTCTCAGGAGGACGTCAGCCTGCTTTTAGTTCCCACCGACACGGTGGCATACATCGTCTTGATGCCGGATAACGCTAAAATTCAGGTGCGGGGAACCGGTGGAGTGGAAGCCACTCAGGTTAGAGCCATATGCTACGATGATAACGGAAACCGGGCAGGTGCCGACTGGCCGGTGGAGTTTTACATTATAAATGGTCCGGGAGGAGGGGAATCCATAAATGGGGTAGCCCAGGATTCCATCACCATAAACACCACCTCCTATGGTGAGGCAACCATAACCCTCTCCAGCGGCACCATATCAGGACCGGTGAGACTGAGAGTCAAGGTGGGGGCAGTTCTTACCACCTCCAGTATAGTCACCATCTGCGCAGGACCACCAACGGACATTTCCCTCGGAGTGATCCCCTGCAATATCCGGGGTTGGGACAAGGTCTGCGTTGAGGCGACCATATGCGCCTGTCTGGTGGACACCTACGGAAATCCAGTGCCCGATTCCACCTCGGTTCACTTCGGAACCGAGGAGGGGATGGTGCACTGCTGTGATAAGACCAAAACCGGCTGCGCCTATACCACCTATCTGTCCGGGGATCCCAGAAACGACGGTTTGGCCAGAATATGGGCGGAAACCTGGGGAGACGGAGAAATGGTAGCCGACACCTGTGTGCTGATAGTCTCCGGACCTCCTGCCAGCGTAAACTTCCTCAGCTATCCCCAACAGCTTCTGGCGGATGGGGTTTCCAAGGGAGATGTGAGGGTCAGGGTGCTGGATGTGAATGATAACTTTGTGTTGGAACAAACCCCGGTGGAGATGAAGACCCAATTCGGTTCCATCAGCTCCGGCGTGACCACCGATGGCTGTCATGAAAGCATGTATGAGACCGAATTCGAAAGTTCGGTTCTGCCCCAAGACTACTCCATGAAGTACGCCACCCTTGACGATTCCGTCGGTGTAATAAACGTTTTGACCGCCAAGTCCGGATTCGTATCAAGTTCGGTCTATATCACCTTCATCACCGGGAATACTTACAGCAAGAACTGTGACATCGACATGGAATCTACCGTTCCTCATGGCTCCACGGTTCCTGTGGTGGTGATCATCAGGGATCGATATGGTAATCCGCTGGGTGGACATCGGGTAGTGGCCGATCAGGCTAATACCAGCGGGGGAACGGTCAGCGGAACCTCTTACACCAACAGTTACGGGGAGGCTACCGGCTTTGTCTTCACCGCCACAACCAATCCGGCCCTGGAAAGCGGAGTGGTGGCATTCTGCGATGAAGATCCTGCCGGACAGGTTTGCATCGCGGTGAAGATAGATATCTCAGACGATTGAGGAAGGAAGGGAATGTATATCAAAAAAAGCCCTGCTTTAAAAGCGGGGCTTTTTTCTTGTCCTGGTTTGGGTAACCACTATCAACCAACGGTATTCAAAAGTCAGCAGGCCGTATACGATAAAAAAATACTTCACCCTGCCTTTCAACGGATAGCGTAGATCGGACGTATAAGTGCATTACCATGGCAGACAAGATAAAATTCTTGGGTACGGCAGGCGCACGCTTCGTGGTGACCAAACAGCTGCGATCTTCCGCAGGAACCTGGATTACCCTCGAAGACAAAAATATGCTTTTGGACCCGGGACCGGGTACTTTGGTTAGATGTGCCAGAAGCAGACCTCCATTGGATCCCACGCAACTGGACGCTATCATCCTGTCTCACCAGCACATCGATCATGCCAACGACGTGAACATCATGATCGAGGCCATGACCACCGGCGGGTACTCCAAGAGGGGAGCCCTATATGCTCCCGAATCGGCTCTGGAAAACGATCCCATTGTCCTCAAGTACGTTCGAGAGTATCTGGACGAGGTGCACGTCCTGCATGAGGGATCAACCTACGCCCTAGGCCAGTTGAAAATCTCCACCCCTCTGCGTCACGTCCATCCGGTCGAGACTTACGGCATCGTGTTCAAAACCCCCCGGCATACCATCTCCTTTATCACAGACACCAGGTTTTTCGCTGGTTTGATCGAGGCATACGAGAAGAGCGATCTTTTGGTGATCAATGTGGTGCGCTATGATGGAAAAGGGGGGAAGAGGCTGGACGTGGACCATCTGAATCTGGAGGATGTCAAAAAGCTCATCAGCGGGATCAGGCCGAAGCGGGCCATACTGACCCATTTCGGCTTAACCATGGTTCGCTCCAAGCCCTGGGAGCTGGCGGCTGAGGTTCAGGAGGAGACCGGAATCGAAACCACCGCAGCCAGCGACGGCATGGAATTCGATTTGGAGAAAGAGCTGCTGTGACGTGGGTTTAGGGTGCCCACCCAGGCGGGTCTTCGTCACCCCGAGCTAGGTAAGTTACGAGGCAAGGTATCTCGCGACAACAGGTCATCCGTTCAATCCGTTGACCGGCCGGTTTCATCCGTTGACAGCTCTGTGACTTGCGGCCTGAAGTCCTCAATCCTCACCGGTAGAGTCGAATACTCGACAACTCCGTCCCTGGACAGCTTGGCTTTGAATATCACGCTCTTCTGGGTCTCTTTTTTCTTCTGATCGAAGACGAAGTTTCCCAGGCTGTAGACGATTACACCGCCGTTGTATTCCTCGATCTCCTGCAGCACATGAGGATGATGTCCCAGGATCAGGTCGGCTCCGGCATCTATTAACTGATGCGCCATGCGAGTCTGTGCAGCATCCGGCTTTTGGTGATATTCATCCCCCCAGTGCATGGACACCACCACCAGGTCGGCCTTTTCCTTGAGCTTGCCTACAGCCTGTGCCGCTTCAGCCGAGTCATAGAACGCGATGGAGGGGTCGCCCTTTCTTACAGCCACCCAACTCATGGGATAGGCGGAGAAGGCCAGAAAACCGACTCTTATGTCTTTCGAGTCGATGGTTGCGGGAAGCAAAGCGTATTTGTCGGTCTTCCCGGCTCCGGTGAACTTTATTTTCTCCCCTTTCAAGAACTCCATGGTGCTCAGGATGCCGTTCTTCTCGCAGTCGAACATGTGGTTGTTGGCCAGAGAAACCACGTCGAAGCCCGCATCCTTCACTCCCTTGGCATCTTCGGGCTTGACGCAGAAATTGCAGTTGGTGAAGATACCTCTGGAGGATGGAGAGATGGCACACTCCAGATTGCAGAATGCAATATCCGCCCGGCTTATGACGTCTTTGATTTTCTCGAAGGGATAGCCGGGTCCGTGCTCTTTGATCTTCTCATAGACTCCCCTGCCCAGCATCACGTCGCCGACCGCTACCAGCTCGATGAACGATGTATCTCCCAATAGAGCCTCATAGTCACCAAATTCGCGGGCGCCGGGACCCCCGTATATTCCCATATCAGAAGGTCCGCCGTCCGGATCGGTGAAGACCGAATCACCCGAGTCTATGGCCGGCGAGCCGGGCAAAAGATGAAAGTCGATCTTGCCCCGGAACATGGGATCCGCCGAGATATTGCCGGTTTCTCCGGTGAGATCGTCCATGTCCCGGTAGTCATCCTCTTGGTTGCTCCATACTATGTTATGAGAGATAACGAAGTTCTCCGGTTTGCCGTTCATCCAGATTCCCACGCAGGGACAAACCCACTCCTTGCGCCATCCGTTCCGGGTGACGATGTTGTTGACAAACGTGCCGCGGGCGGTCTCGCTCCAGGGAGCAAAACCGCAGTTGCCGTTTCTGGTGATCGCGTTGTTGGAGGCCTCCATAAACGAATTGCCGGTGGCCACCATACCCCAACCCAGGTTATCGTAAACCGCGTTGTTTCTGACCACTGCCCGCGAGTCTCCAAATGTGCCGATTCCTTTCCAGTAGCCGGAGATGCGATTCCGATAGACCGTGGCGGTTGCATCCCAGGTAATGCCGATTCCGGCTCCCCGGCCGTCACAGATTAAGTTGTCCGCAATATAGGCATTCGCGCCGCGATATAAGGCGATCCCATCCCAGCCGTTGTTCTCTATGACGTTGTTCAGGATGAAAAGCTCCGAGTTCTCCCTGCCGAATATGCCTCCAATGCCCACAACCACGTCTTCAAGTTGATGGGTGTTATCCGCAATCTTGCAGTTTCTGATTGTGACCGTCGAATACTTCGCCACCACTCCGGCATCGGTGGCTGCTCCGTCCGGATCGCGGACACCGCCCGTGATAGCGAGGTTGGCAATTACCGAGCCGCGGCTGTTTTCGAATAGCACGCCATATCCCGCTTTCGTCACCAGAATAGTGCTGTCGGTCCCGCTTCCGGTAATCTCCAGCGCTTTGTCTTTGATCAGAAATCCCCTGGTGGCTTCAACATGAGTTCTGTGTTGTTCGCAATTGCCGCAGAGTGCTTCGGGATAAGAATCGGGATTAGCTTCGTAGGTTCCGGGTAAGATAAGTATCCGGTCCCATTCTGTGGCAGAGTCTATGGCGAACTGAAGGTTTCGAAAGGGGTCAAACTGAGTGCCGGTTCCGACTTTCTCGTCCCCCAGATCATCGACGTACAGGGTCCCGGCCCACGTCAGCAGAGACATTGCCAACACCCCGAATGTCGCCAGCACAGCTATGCAGAGTTTCATGGTCTCTTGCGAATGGTGATTATTTTTTCCTCAATCCAAGCATCGGTCTTGGAGTGTTCAGCTTTAGCTGAACCATCAGAGTGTTGTCTTGATTACTGTCGATGCATCAAGAGAAAATCCCCCTTAGTCCCCCTTTTTCAAACGGGGAGATATGTTGTTCCCCTCTTTGGCACGAACCATACGGTTCATGCCTTTGGAAAAGAGGGGATAGGGGAGATTCCATTGATCTTGAAGTCGTAGGGACAGCCCTTGTGGCTGTCCGTTTCTTTTTACGGACAGGGACAAGCCCTGTCCCTACGAAAGAATCTCTGTTCTTCACGGCGGGATGAATTCCCGCCGCTATGGCGTGCGCTAATTACCGTTACATAGGGCAGGGCTTATGGCCGGATCAATTCCCCAAATCCCCGTATTTAAAACTCTTCATCATAGAGCGGGGCATTCAGCGCCGCGGCCCAGACGTTTATTTGTAAGGACAGTCGAAAATCATCTCACGAGGCCGCCAGGCGGGCCTCTTCGGCTACCTTATCCAGGGCCAGTTGCTTTTCCTTGAAATGCTGATTCAAATCCGCCAGTGTGATCCAAGCCCCCAGAGCCACGCCTATGTAAGTTACGAAGAACCTCCACAAAACCGCGAATACGGGCAGATACGCAGTGGGAGCAATGGTGGACATCAACGAAACGGAGCTGACTTCTGCGATTCCGCTGGCCCCGGGGGTGGGCGAGAAATAGAGAATGAAAAACTGGATGATCTGAAGATACATCACCTGCAGAAAGTCCACGTCCAAACCCAATCCCCGCAAGATCACATATGCGATTATGTATTTGTTGAAATAGATGGCTATAGTCAAAAGGAAGCTGATGAATAAAACCAGCTTCTCCTTGTGGAGGAAATGCTGCAGATAGAAACGAAGCTGAACCACCTGATCCTTGAACTTCTCCGACATGGTTTCCTGCTTCTCCTGGTCCTTTCTCCAGATCACCCGGCCGCACAACCCGAATATCTTGAACAGGAAGTCGAGGGATTCGGGTTTTATCAGCAGGAATATCCCCAAAAGAGACACCAAGGAGAAGACCAGAAAGCTGTACCGGATCAGATAGGTGAGACCTTTTGCGAACATTCCCCCGCTGGTGAAGAAGAAGACGATAAGGAAGCCGATGAAGAAAAAGAACATGGAGGAGAAGAAATTGATCAGACTGACCGAGATGGCGCCGGAGAGCGGAACGCCCCGCCGGTTGAGGATATAAAGCTGCGCCGGACCGCCGCCGGTGTTGGAGGGGGTGACCGCCGCCACGAAGATGTTGGCCAGATTGGCCTTGATGCAGTCGAACAGGCTTACCCTTTTTAAGATTTCCTTGGTGAAAAAAACGTAAATGCGCAAGCCCCCCAGCAGGAAATCCAGAAGCACCAAGACCACCGCCAAAAGCAGAAACTCGGGTCTAAGCGACTGAAGAGCTTTGAGGCTCTCCCCGGTGGTGGTGAAGAAGAATATGCAGGCGAAACCCAGCAGGCTCAAAAGCACGAACAGCCGGAAGCCTCTAAGTATGTTCTTCTTATCGAAGCTCAGATCCATTGCCGTGTCCGTCTTTTGAGACTATCCGGGCCAGGGTGTTCTTGACTCCGCTCCAGGTGTAGAAGGACTCCACCTCCCCCCGACATCCATACCAGCAGGCCTTGCACCTATTCTCTATTTGCTTTTGCAGAAGGGCGTTTCTCAACTGCTCGACTTCTACGGTTCTGATATTCCCCACCGGGTTATCCATATCCTCCACGCACTTGGCTATGTCCCCCCTGTCGTCGATGTTAAAAAACAGCCTTCCCGCCTGACAGCCATCGACGCCGCCGTCGAAGAACTCATCGTATCTTCGCAGATACTCCCGGCTGGACTTGAAGTTAGGATACTTCCTCTTGAGCTTGAGAAGATGATCCGAGACCTCTTGCGTGAGAGTGTGATCGGTTATCACCTCGTCCTGTTGGCCGTTGGTCTTTATATCGGCGTAAGGTTGCAGTGTGAACTCCGCCCCCAGCTTGCCTGCCAGGATGATCAGCTTTTCTATATGGTCGACGTTCTCCTTCAAAAGCACCGCGGTCACGTTGACCTTCTGGATTTTCTCCGCTCTGGCCTCCACGAAGTACCTGACGGCATCTGTAGCTCTCTGGAAGGCTCCCTCCCTGCCCCGGTTTTGATCATGCAGCCTCTCGTCGGCGAAATCCAACGATACCACGGCGCCCATCAGGCCCGACCGAAACAATCTCTTGGCCCTCTCCGGGGTGGCCAGCCAGCCGTTGGTGGTTATGAAGGGGAAATGGTAGGCGGAGACGGCACTGACTATCTCGGGCAAGTCCTTCCTGATCAGAGGCTCACCGCCCGCCAACGAGATAAACATGGGAGCCAGTTGCCTCAGTTTCCGCGCTCCCAGCGCAAAATCCGATACCGAGAGCTCCTGCTCCCTTCTGTTGCCCATCTTCCAGTAGCCGCAGAAAGAGCAGCGGAAATTACACCGGTAGGTCACCTGCCAGGAGCAGTAAAGCGGCCTTTTGGAGAGATATGCGAAGGCCAAATCGAACGATTTTCTACAGAGGTCGACGGAGGTCACTTGGGACCACCCTCCTCGCTTTGCGATCGGCGAAGGCGCAAGCCTTTCCCTTTGATCTGAATGTACGCAGGGCTATTCTGAAATGTCAAGGGGAAAATGGGTTCGTCGAATTAACCTATTGTCCCGCCACGACTTGGGACGTAGGGGACGCAGGCGTCGGATTGGGCTCGATCCAGGGTCCGCTCCGGATGATCCGATTTCCGTGAGCCGGTCGGATTCGGCGCTTTCTCCGTCAAAGAGCAAGTGGAACAAACTAAGCTTTCTTCAGAACCTCCTGCTCCAATAGCCGTCTGTTGTAGAAGGAGATGATGTGAGCCCGTCTCAATACCCCCAAGAGCTTCTTGGGATTGTGCTTGTCCACCACCGGCAGGCCGTCTAAGTCTCTCAGTTCGAATTTGGCCAAAGCCGTTCCCAGGTTGTCCTCCGGCGTGACAGCGGGGTAGTTGTGGGAGATGATATCTTCCACAATCACTAGGTCCTCCAGCACTTTCTTAGTCATCACCGATCTGATATCCTGCAGGGTCAGGATGCCTGCCAGCTCGCCTTTCAGATCCAGCACGGGAAACACGTCTCCCTTGCTCTGCTCTATAAACTGCAGAAGCTGCGAGAGGGGCATGTTCTGAGGCAGGGCCTGCCAGGTTTTGGTCATCACCTCCTGAACCAGGATGCCCTCCAGCAGGGTCTTGTCCTTTCCCGCCTTAAGGCTAATCCCTCTGCGGCTCAACTTCATGGTATATATAGAGTCCCGCATCAGCTTGTTGGCCACCAGGGTGCTGACCACGGAAGCCAGCATCAAGGGCAGGATGATGCGATAGTCTCCGGTCATCTCGAAGATGATCAACATGGCAGTGAGGGGGGCATGGATGGTTCCCGACACCATGGCACTCATTCCGACCAAGGCGTAAGCTCCGGGGGTGGCAGTGATGGCGGGGAAGGCCAGATGAACCACGTTTCCAAAGAAGCCCCCTAACGCGGCGCCCATGAAAAGCGACGGCGCGAAAACCCCTCCGGACCCGCCCGAGCCCAAGGTCAGAGAGGTGGCGGCTATTTTCAGGAATACCAACAAGAACAGCACCCAGATTACCATTTCCTCGTGCAAGGCCGAGGTGATGGTCTC
Organism: uncultured Ignavibacteria bacterium; assembly: GCA_964391755.1. Classification (GTDB taxonomy): domain Bacteria; phylum Zixibacteria; class MSB-5A5; order MSB-5A5; family SM1-73; genus SM23-73-3. The sequence goes on along the minus strand of CAYMNI010000034.1, from coordinate 5 downwards.
ATAGC
>CAYMNI010000033.1:0-15462 GCA_964391755.1 uncultured Ignavibacteria bacterium | reverse complement strand
GCCCAGTAAGGTATGGCTACCCCGAAGGCGGTGGAGGTCAGTCCGTTGGTGGTATTTCCGTACATGCGCGCCGAGCCGCCGGTACCGAATACCACCGCATTAGCTCCAATGGCCTCCACCTGCCCGGAATGCATGTTGATGGCGATGACCCCGCAGCAAGTGTCAACGTCCTTGACCAAGCCGATTACCACCCACTCGTTGTAGGTCTTGATGTCGTGCCTGATGGTCTGTTCGAAAAGGGTTTGCAGAAGAAAGTGTCCGGTTTTGTCCGTACCGTAGCAGCAGCGGGGATACCCGGCCCCGCCGAAGGGCCTTTGCGCAATCTTCCCTTCTTCCGTGCGGCTGAAAGGACAACCCCAGTGTTCGACCTCGAAGATGGCTTCCGGCGCCTGCTCGGTCAGAAAGATGGAGCTTTCCTGGTCTGCCAGATAGTCGCTCCCCTTGATGGTATCGAATCCATGTTTCTCCGGGGTGTCGTCGGCCGCCTTGGGATTATTGGCCAGGGCGGCGTTTATTCCACCCTGGGCTTGTCCGGAGTGCGATCGGGGCGGATAGAGCCTGCTGACTATGCCCACGTCCACCTTCTTCTCCGCCGCTGCGATTGCTGCCCTCAGGCCTGCCAGACCCCCGCCGATTACCAAAACGTCGTGAAATAACATCTGGTCTCCTCCGTTTAGTGATGGGGTGAAAATGCCCGGGGCAAAAAGACAATCAGAGTTATCACCATGAAGATCAAGAATATGATCATGGCGATCCAGAAGAGGGTCTTATGAGGTTTGGTCCAAAGGAAGAAATCGGCGATGGTGATGCGAAGCCCGTTTAACAGATGAAATCCCACCACCGCCATCAGCCCTATCTCCAGAAGATGAGTGAGCGTGGTCTGCAGGTTGGCCAGCCAGGCGTTGAAAGTGGATGCCCCTCCCACCGACGAACTGAGGGCGAAGAAGTGCATGAAGGCGTAGAACACCAGTATCAGACCGGTTATCCGATGTAGAATCCAGGACCACGTTCCCACGTCCGGGTTTAAGCTCGCCTCATCGGCATAGGTCTTGAAGAAACCTGTCTTGGCGTGATACATCTCTTAAGCTCCTTTGCTAAACGTGGCTATCAGGTAGTATCCCCAGACGGAGATGGCGATTCCCAGGACCCAGAACAAGGCCTTGACCGCCTTGGCGGTTCCCGCTCCGGGACGGTAGTCGTGGACAACCTGCCAGACTCCGTTGAAAGCATGAAAGAGTAAAGCCGGCACGAATATGGCGTAGAAGATCACCCAACCGGTGCTGTCCATCCGCTGAGTCACCACGTTGAAGTCGATTCTCCAGTCCTTGGCGAAATGAAGCATCTGGGTGTGAAGAATCAGAAAGAAGGCCAAAAACAGCCCGGTGATCCTCTGGAAAAGCCAGCCGTAAGCACTGCCCTTTCCGGGTTTTCCGTTCATGGCGGTTGCTCCTTGAATGAGGTTACAGGTTTATCCTCTGAAGGTGCATCCTCTGCGACTTGTTGACCCAAGCTTTGTGCTTGTGCCTTTTGTCACAAGGCAGAAATTTAGAACATGCCGCCGCCAAAGTCAATAGAAAAATTCGAATTTTCCCGCTTACCCGGTCAAACCGAATCACTTAGGTCGGAGTCCGGCATTTGTGCCACTTTTCCTCTCGCCTGTGACCTTGCTCCGTCGAGTGCTTCATCCTTCGCATTCACATCATTCAGGCATCGATTCATTCTACCTGATCCTCAGATGCGAATAGCCTTAGGATAAGGCTCTCCGGCTCCGGCGGGAAGGGTCTTTTTTCCCAATCCGAATAAAGAAACCATCCGCTTCTGCCGACAAGATTAACGCAAACGTATTCGAGAGAGATTAATCCGGCAGAAACGGCTTTCCTTTGAGCGACTTTTTGGACATACGAGAAATTTCCTACGGAGAATTCAGAGAGATATCGGATCTGAATCCGAGATTCAGGCCGGGAAGCAGGAAGGTCAAGATAGTCTTGGACGTTCATGACTCCGAAGCTCGACCGGTCCCGGCGGATCTCTCCGGAATATTCAGGAAGCTGAAAAACCTGCTTCCTTCTTTGGAGAAGCATCAGTGCGGCGAGCATCTCTTCGACGAGGCAAAATCGGACCACAAGAGACTTCCCGAAGAGCCATTGGAAAGGTTGGCCGACATCGCCCATATCATGGAGCACGTGATCATCGACCTGCAGTCAAAGATAACCGGGATGAACACCTGCAGCGGAATCACCTGTGGACACAAGAGTCCCAGCAACAGATTCGACCTTTTCGTGGAGTGCGAGGAGAAGAGGGTGGGCGTGTTCTCCGCGTTGTTTGCGGCGAACCTGTTGGACCGGCTATTGTCCGAAAGAAGCGTCTCCAAACGATACTGTGCTCTGGTAGACCTGGCCAGATACGTCTACAGGAAAGACCGGCTACAGCAGGTGGCTTCGATTGATGTTCTGGTCTCGCAGATAAGCTTGGAGTTCGGCTGGAGGAGGGATTTCGTCGTTCCTTTGCTTAGGATACTCAGAGACTTCGGATTGATGAACCTTGCGGGTTCACTGGCAGGATAACAAACCCTTAAGTCAGGTGGCACCAAATGAGAAATAAATGTTTGCCGACGGCTCGACCCGACTTGAAGGAGAAGATCGAAAAACTCATCTCCTTTGAAGATGGAAGGCAACTGATTTGGAAGACCGAGGACGCAGGTGGCCACCAAGGGAACTTGCATACCAAATACCGAAAGGTCCTGACCTGTTCATTCACAGTCAAGGGGAAGGGCCCTTCTTCGGCAGGGAGGATGGCGGTGGGAAGAGAATGACTTTTCTCAAACTGCCATGCTGACAAAAGAATGTGCAAAAACGCATCGGTTAGGTAGGGGGAACTCAAAGACCAAGAGAGGGAGGAGGTGATAAGCATGACCAAATTCAACTGGCACGATTTCAGGAGCATTGAGAGAGTACCGATGTCTCCTTACTACCTGCAGGCCAAGATCTGTGATCTGGTTTCCTGCTCCGTTTCCACCAAGGTGAAGGTGGATACGGTCAATCCGGAGACCGGAGAGTATCGCATCGTTCTCCACGGCACCCTGGATTGGGATCAGCCGGAGACCTGGTGGACCAACCGGTAAATGGCAGCACGTCAGATTGGTTTAAAGATAAGTCCCCTTACTTGAAGATGTGTGTCGACTCACATGGAACCTCAAAACCAGCCTAGAGGGGGTGAAAACAAGTGGTAAAGTTCAGATATCAGAACTTCCCGTCTTTCGAGAGGACTCCGAGTTCACCGGCGTCTCTGCAGTACAGACTGACCGAGCTTCTGTACAACTCCACCACCTGCAGGTGCAAGGTGGACAACGTGAATCCCAACACCGGTGAATATAGCATAGTGCTACAGGGCACACTCGATTACTGGGACGACACCAACACTCCCAGCAATACCTAACTCGCAGGTCAGAAGGAAGAAACCTATTCGGAGGGAGCCCCGGGCAAGGCGGAGCTCCCTCCACCGATTCTTCTAAGAAGGGGGCATAATGAGACGGCAAAACGCAAGGTCCGTTTCCCGGAAAAGCCGGACCAAGAAGGCTCACTCCGGGACCCGCGCCAGGAAGACGACCACCTGGGCAGATCCCATATCGCCCGTGAGCAAGATGTCCAAGAAAAAGAGGGCGCAAACCGGCAAGAAGGACTGGAAAAAGACCAGCTGCTGGTGGTTCGGGTAGAATCCAGTAAATCAAACACAAAGCTTCGGATTCTAAAAAGCACCTCCGTTTTCAAGGGACCACTGTGTCTCGGAAAAGTGTGAAATGGATTTCACACTGATGCGGTCATGTTGAAGCCCCAACTTACTCCCGATTCACCCACTACCCCATACAACACTTCTTGAGGTCGGAAAAGATCAGCGGTCGCTCGCCAATCTTCCGTCTCGCCTGTCGAGCAAGCCGGCAATGCGCCCGTTTCGGACAAATGTCTTGATCTTCCTGTTACGCCGGGTATATTTGATCCGGAAGGGGAGCACAATTCTATAGCTTGCAACAGACGAACGAAGAAAGGAGCGGCTCATGAGAAAAACCACCGGACTGGTTCTTTTCCTGGCGGTGCTGATACTTCCCCTTACAAAACAACAGGGCCGGATTTTAGCGAAAGAAGAAGGTCAAGTAGAAGGAGAGAACATGAAACTGCCAAAACCCAAATCCACCAGCTCCACCAGCGTGGAACAAGCGCTTTCGGATCGCCGTTCGGCGAGGGACTACAGCGGGGATTCTCTGACTCTGGAGGAGATATCACAGCTTCTGTGGGCGGTGCAGGGCGTCACCTCGGAGTGGGGAGGCCGCACCGCTCCCTCCGCCGGTGCCCTTTACCCTCTGGAGATATATCTGGCAGCCGGCAAAGTGAAAGGATTGGATACCGGTCTGTATCATTATGATCCTGGCAAACATGTGGTCACCCCAAAGAAGAAGGGCGATCTACGCTTAAAGCTGACCGAGGCATCTCTTCATCAGGAAGAGATAAAACGGGCGCCCGCCACCATAATCATCAGCGCGGTGTATAAAAGAACTATGGTGAAATACGGAGAGAGGGGTGTCCGCTACGTTCACATGGAGGTTGGCTCCGCTGGGGAGAACATTTACCTACAGGCAGAAAGTCTGGGATTGGGTACGGTTTTCATCGGAGCATTCGACGACGACCAGGTGAAAGAGACTCTGGGAATCGAGGAAGAGCCGTTGGCAATAATGCCGGTGGGAAAGAAGTGATTCCGAATCAGGAAGGAAACTCCCCACATTCGCTAAAAAGAGAGGCTAAGATGGTCTTGGATGGAAAAGTGGCGCTGGTTACCGGCAGCTCACGAGGCATCGGCAGGGTGATTGCACTGACTCTGGCGAAAAAGGGTTGCTCCGTGGCGGTCAACTATCTCTCCAACGCCCCGGCAGCCGAGCAGGTGGTAGAGCAGATTGAGAAGATGGGAAGACCTGCCAAGAGCTTCGGGTGCGATGTGTCCAACTTCGCTGACGTCGAGCAGATGATAAGCGACGTCAAATCGGAGTTCGGTAGGATCGATATCCTGGTGAACAACGTGGGACCGTTTCTCTACAAAACCCTGTTCGACACCACTATCCAGGAGTGGCATCAGATTCTGAATTCGGATCTGAACTCGGTCTTCTACTGCTGCAAGGCGGCGGTTCCGATCATGAGAGAACAAAAAAGCGGGGTGATCATCAACATCGGTGGCCCTAATGTGGAGAGAACCCAAGGTTACGTGCGCACCTGCGCCTATTCGGTGGCCAAGACCGGAGTGGTGGTCTTCTCCAAGAGCTTGGCCAAAGAGGAGGCTCCTCACGGGATACGGGTGAACATGGTCAATCCCGGGTTCATCGAGACGGAGTCCTGCACCGACGAAATGAAAAAGGACATGCCCAAAAGCGTTCCCCTGAAAAGGCTGGGGAAGCCGGAGGATATCGCCAGCGCGGTGGTTTTCTTAGCATCCGATGAGGCCAACTACATCACCGGCAGCGTGCTGGACGTGCATGGCGGGCTGTGGTGTTAAATAGTCCGGTCTGGATAGCCAACTGGTCAGGCCGACTGCAAACTCTTCGACCATTTGTCTGTGGAACTGAGCCTCATCATAAATATCTCTGATCTCTCTGGTTGTTTCCATTTCGTGGCGCAACTTCTTGCGCAGGACGAGCGCTTCGATTTCGGCTCAATGCATTTCCGCTTATATACGTACAATTTATTGGGAGTCAATCAAAAAGACTTAACGTTGGTTTTTCCTACACCGCATATCGGAGTTGCTTAAAAACTCGAAGTGCTCTGCAGCAGACTACTGCGCAGAAAATTGCGAAAAAAAGCTTGACAGAATCGAATTGTTTGTTAAATTGATAATGAGGGAATGAGTCAAGAGAGAGTTTCTGGTTAACTGCTGCCACCGCCGTATCGGTCTGTAAAAGGCCGGCGAAGGCGGGGTGGTTGTGTGTTTGGCAGAAAAAAACAACTTTCAGTCTCGAGGAGGCGATTGGAACATGAGGTGGCTTAATACCAAGGCATCCGACAGCCACAGGTTCCTGCTGCTAAAGCGATTCCTTCTCTTTTCGATCATCCTTTGTTTCCTGGCGGCATTGAATTTCAGCCTCGCCGATGAGTTGACCGATCCCACCGATCCCGCTTGGGAGCATCCCTGGGATGACCTAGATCACGAGAATGCCGGCGGAGGTAATGATCAAGGTCTTTCCCTTACGGACCAGGTGTTGGTGCTCCATTTCGGAGGAACCAGCTTCTGGGTCATGATCGGTTACCAATCAACGCCGCATCAGGCGTGGTTGGATAAGGAGAGGAGTTCCGGGTCTGCGGAGAGGAATCGTGGTCGCGTTCTTATGCTGATCAGGTGAACAAGATCATTTGGTGAAGGCTCAAAATGGAGAGCTGGGAAAAAAGAGTTGATCTTGTTTCGTCTCTGGCGGCTAAGAAGGATCTGAAGGCCGCTCGGGCGGAGTTAGCCGAGCTGAAGAAAGGGAATGACACCTCTTCAGCTTACGCCGGGGAGTTATATTACCTGGAGGCTCTGATCCTCTACCATGGGGATCTCTACGAAGAGGCTCAGAGCATGGCCGAACAGGCCTATCAGGCCTTGAGACAGAGCTCCAGGAACCGAAGAATGGGACAAGTTCAACTGCTCTTGGGACACATCTTCGTGGACTTAGGGGATCTGACCGCCGCCCAAATCCAAACCCAAGATGCGGTATCCTGCTTCCGCCGCGCCGGAGACGAGGAGGGGCTGACCAAGGCCTACAATAAGTTGGCCCAGGTGTATTTCATCCGGGCCGAGTTTGAACGCTCCATAGAGTGTCTGGATCGAGCTACCGAATACGCTCGGAAATTCAAAGAGGGGCAGTCTCTGATCGCGCGCATCTCAGGCAACCGGGGACGAATCTACCTGCTCTTGGGAGAATGGGAGAAGGCTCAGAGATGCCTTTATGACAGTCTCAGGCAAAACGAACGCACGAAAAGCGAAGTGGGCAAGTGCGCCAACCTGCTTTCCTTAGGCTATGCCGCCTCGCAGCAGAGGAAATTCCAGGAGGCGGACAGATTCTACCAAACCGCTTTGGACATCATCCAAGCGAAAGGGCTGAAAAGGGAGCTGGCCATATACCACGAGTACCTGGCCGAGTTGGCTTGGGAGCAGAAGGACTATGACCGGTGTCATGCGGAAATCTCCCGGGCCATCCAGATAGGTGAGGAGATCGCCCCTCAAAGCAGCCTTCTCTGTCAGAGCTACCGCATTCTGGCCCAGCTTCAACTGGCCACCGGCAAGCTCAATCCGGCAGAGAGCACCTGCCGGAAGTCCTGGGAGATTTCCCGCCGGTTAAACGAGAAGGCAGAGGAGGGGTTGGTGCACAGAATCCTGGGGCAGATTTACGCTCGGAAGAACAATCGCAAACTGGCCGAGGAGAGTTTCAGATCGAGCATCGCCTGTTTGGATAAAATCGGCTGCAAGTTCGAATTGGCTCGTACCTATCTGGCCGCCGGGCGGGAGGAGATTTTCGAAGCACAGGCCAGAAGAGAGTATCTCGGCAAGGCAGAGCAACTTTTCGGAGATCTTTTCCCCGCGGATTCGGCAGGAAGCTCATACTTCTCAGGCCTGGTCAAGATGGGACAGGCTCAGGTATGTTTCGAGACCTCCGATTACGACGAAAGCATCGATGCCCTAAGCGAAGCGGAACGGCTTCTGCGAAAAGCGGAGGGGGGTTCGTCGATCGTGGACGAGAACCTACAGCAGGTCTCGCAGCTGAGATCGATGCTGGAGGGCATGATGGAGGAAAAAAGCGCCTCGCCGGAGAACCGTTACAACGTATTCCGACGCTTCCTTTCCGAAATGCAATCCCGGGAACCTGTAGAATCCTCTTCCCAAGATCCATCGGCGGCAGGTCTCGAAGAGGATGAGATCAGCCAGAATCTGATGCTTTTGGCGAAAAAGCTGAAAGCCGACCGGGGCTTCGTCTTACTGAAAAACGGGGAGTCGGAAACACCCTCGCCGGTGTTCGGCTTCAACCTGTCGCAGGAGGAAACCGAACGGATTCAGTCGGCCTCGCAGAAGATGGACGGCGAACTCACCTCCTTGGGGCGACCCATCTACTCGGCCTACGGCGATTCCAAGAGGTTTGTGTTGAACATGCCGGAGGTTTCCAGCTTGCTGGTGATTCCCCTGAGAAGCGGTGAGGAGGTCAAAGGGGTGCTGTATCTTGATCGCAAGCGAAACGGCTCGGTTTCCCGTCCCTTCTGTAAGGACGAGCTGAACTTGAGCGTGGCCTTCGCCGACATAATTGGCCTGAAGCTGGCGGAAGCGGAAAACAGGAAGCTGGGAGAGGAGAACCTCCGACTGAAACAACAACTGAAGGACAAAAGCGCGTTCTCCAACATCATCACTCAGAACAGCCAGATGCTGGAGATAATGTGGAAGCTGTCCCAGGTGAAGGACACCAACCTGTCCATACTGCTGGAGGGAGAGACCGGAACCGGAAAAGACCAGTTGGCCAAGGCTATTCATTACAACAGCAACCGGAAGGACAAGAACTTCGTGGTGGTCAACTGCGCGGCCTTTCCGGAGACGCTTTTGGAGAACGAGCTGTTTGGCCACAAGAAGGGCGCTTACACCGGCGCTTCGCAGGACAAGAAAGGACTGATAGAGGAGGCCGACGGCGGCACCCTGTACTTGGACGAAATCGCCGAGATCAATACAGCCACCCAGATCAAACTGCTGAGGGTGCTGGAGGAGAAGGAATTGACCCGGCTGGGCGACACCAAGCCTAAAAAGGTGGACATCCGGGTGATCTCCGCCACCAGCCTGAACATCAGAAATCAGATCGAAAAAGAGTTGTTCCGCAAGGATTTGTTTTTCCGCCTGAACACCATCCATGTGAGACTGCCTCCCTTGAGGGATCGAAAGGAGGACATTCCGACTCTGGTTAACCATTTCATCAAGATTCACGCCGCCAAATCAAAGGATCAGATTCCCGCGCCTTCGGCGGCCATCATCGAACTTCTGGCCAACTACGATTGGCCGGGAAACATAAGGGAGTTGGAGAACGAGGTCAAGAGACTGGTGGCCATTAAGGACGGCGAGTCGGTGGTGGCGGCGGACATTCTCAGCGAAAAGATGGGAATGGAGGATGAACCGGGTTCCGCCGAGATGTCACTATACGAGAGGGTGGCGGTGTGGGAGAAGCAGTATATAGTGAAGGCGCTTATCGAAAACAACTGGATCAAGAAGGCTTCGGCCTCGGCGCTGCACATCCCCGAGTCTTCTCTCCGCTTCAAAATCAAGCAGCACAAGATAAAGATACCCACCGACAAGTAGGCTCAAGCTGCGTCGATTGCGATGCCACCTTCCGGGTGGCTTTTTTTATTTCCCGACAGCAGCCGGAGAGAAAGCCACATGACATCCCGCTCCGGAACCGGGCGGACAGAGTGCCGGTTTGGTGCCACCGAGGCAGCTTACATACTCCCCAAAGCAGACTTGAAGCGCGAGGTAATCTCTTGTTTTGCGATACGAGTCCCCAGCACGGATTTCCCCCCCAATGTCTTTGTTGTTTGGCGGATATTTGGCGTTCTGGCTGATCCTCGACGGAAGTGTGGCGATGTGAGCGTCAGCTGAGGTACTCCAGGAGCAAAGAGATGTTCTTCCTTAGGTCTTTGCGGTGGGAGATCAAATCCAAAAAACCGTGCTCCAAGAAGAACTCGGAGCTCTGGAAGCCGGGAGGAAGGTCCTGCTTGATGGTCTGCTGAATTACCCGGGGGCCGGCAAAGCCCAGAAGCGCTTTGGGTTCGGCGAGGATGACATCTCCCAAAGACGCATAGCTGGCCATCACTCCCGCAGTGGTGGGATTGGTCAAGACCGAGATATAGGGGATTTTCTCATCGTACAGCTTGGCCAACAAAGCAGAGGTTTTGGCCATCTGCATCAGCGACAGGATACCCTCCTGCATCCTGGCGCCACCGGAGCAGGATACGATGACCAGCGGGATTCTTCTCTCCAGCGACCGCTCTATGGCCCGGGCCACCTTCTCGCCCACCACCGATCCCATGCTGCCGCCGATGAATCCGAAATCCATAACCGCTAAGCTGACCTGCCGGCCGTCTATTTGGCCTATACCGGCGACTATGGCGTCTTTGAGCGCGGTTTTCTTCTGGGAGCTGTGGATGCGGTCCGGGTACTTTTTCGAATCTTTGAACTCCAACGGGTCTGAAGCCTGCAGTTTGGCGTCATATTCCTCCAATTGGCCGTCATCCAGTATCAGGTCGATGTAATCTCTGCTCCTTATGCGGAAGTGATGGTCGCATTTGGAGCAGACCCAAAGATGCTTCTCCAACTCCTTTCTGTATATGATCTCCCCGCAGGAGTCGCACTTTACCCAGATGCCGTCCGGGATATCCTTCTTCCTCTGGGGGATGAGACCCTCTTTGGCTTTTCTGAACCACTCCATGGTTTTCTCTTTGGGCGGACCTTGAAATCAACGGTTTGAGGTTATGCCGTCGACCTCTGCCCTCGGCCCGATCCAGCGTCTGGGGCTAAATGGCTTTGATCATTATTATCGCATCTTCATCCGGGAGCCGGTAGTATCTTTTTCTTCTGTCCAGCTCTACGAACCCGAATCTCCTGTAGAGCCTGACGGCGGTTAGGTTCGACTCCCTGACGCTGAGGATAACGTTCATACAGCCTCTTTGGGTTGCCTCCTTGAGTATCCATTCGATCATCATGCCGGCGACGCCTCTTTGTCTGAACTCCGGCGAGACGGCTATGTTGGCAATCTCCATCTGCTCATATATGTGCCACAGGCAAGAATATCCGACGATCCCGGCTCCGGATTTCGCCACCAGGGGAATGGAAAACCGGTTGGTCAACTCGTGCTCAAAACTGTTTCTGCTCCACGGATCGGAAAAGCACAGCTTCTCCAATCGGGCCACCTGGTCCAAGTCGCCTTCGCTCATTCTGTGGATGGTCACATTTTCAATCTTTGTCGACATTTCTGAACTTCAGTTCCGCCTCGGATTTTCTTATGTACAAAGGTTCCAGTTGGGATACATCCTCGGTTTGACCGCGGGTGAGCTTCTTGGCGCCCATTCGGGCCACGGATGCCCCGCTGGGCGTGGACTGCTCGCCCGTGGTAAAATAAGCTTTTTGACCCAAAAGATCAATCAGTTCTTTGCGATATGGTCCGGCTCCCGGTCCGACAAAGAGGGTCTCTCGATAGATCTTCCCGGCCAGGTGCTTGACGTCTATGGCCAAAAGATCGCTTTTCCTGATTACCTCTCCACCAGTTGTATCGTAAATAGCGGCATACAGCTCGTTTTTCTTTGCATCCAGAAGCGGAACCACCTGATACCGGCAGAAAAGGGAATGGGAGGCCAAAGCGTCCAGGCTGGAAACGGCAGCCAGTGGCTTGCCTGTGGCAAAGCACAATCCTTTGACCGTAGCGAGCCCGATTCTCAGGCCGGTGAACGAACCCGGGCCGATAGAGACGGCAAATCCGTCCAGATCATCCACTTTAAGCCCTGCCAGCTTCAGTGCCGTTTCGATGGCAGGCATGAGGACCTCGGAGTAGGTGACCTTCACGTCGAATTTGACGTCGACCAACACCTCGTCATTTTCCACCAAGCCGACTCCAGCGATCATGGTGGAGGTTTCAACACCCAGAACTCTCATCGCTTTAAAAAATGTCCAAAGTTCGGTACGGGCAGAGGTTTTGCCCGGCACATCTTGAAATTCCTCGTCCACCGGCCAGGTGGCAGTGACCTCAGAAGACTTTAGCGTCGATTTGTCTCTCGGTTTCCGAGAGTATCCTCAGGTGTACGTCCCAGCGATTTCTGGGCAAAAAGGGCCGGGCTTTTTCTGCCCACTCGATTAAGCTTATGCCCCGGCCGAAAAAGTATTCCTCGTACCCCAGCTTGACGAACTCATCTGTGCTCTCCAGGCGGTACAGATCGAAATGATATATCCAGATTCTTAAACCCTGCCGGGTTCCCGGATACTCGTTGATAATCACATAGCTGGGGCTGCTGACCGCTTCTTCGGCCCCGAACTCGGAGCAGATCCCCTGAACCAAAACGGTTTTCCCGCTGCCCAGAGGTCCGGTCAGCGCCACCACCGAACCGGGTCCCAACTGTTTGGCCAACGTTCTTCCAAACTCCCTGGTCTCCTCTGGTCTATGGGTTTTTTTCTGTAGCATAGGCCTTAGGGCAAAATTATACGATAAGCCCTTCAATAATCAAAGAGATTTTTCGCCCGATCAAGCGGAAGCCCGGAAGGCCATTCCGACCTCCTCATCGGCTGGGCAAATGCGCAGTCACCGGACAGCATGCCGAGAGTCCGGTCGGATGTTTCATCCTGCAGGAGGGCAGATTGTACAATGGTACGTCGGACGCCTATCGTCTAACGTGGGAAGGCCTTATACCCTTAGAGGGAGAAGCAAGTTCAGGCTGGGTCAGCTCAACTATCCTCTGGGGGTCATGGTGATCACCGGCAGGATCATCTCCTCCAAGGAGATGCCGCCATGCTGGAAGCTGTTTCTGTATTCCTTTTCGTACTCGCTGTACCTGGTGGGATACACGAAGTAGTAATCTTCCTTGGCCAAAATATAGGTGGTGGCGATGCCATAGGTGGGCAGCCGATATTGTTGAGGATCTTTTATCAGAAGCGCCTCTTTGGGATTGCAGTTGAGGTTGTCTCCGTACTTGTATCTTAAGTTGGTGGAGGTATCCCTCTTGCCCCGGGCTTCAGTTCCCCGGGTTCCCCACACGCTTCCATGATCGGAGGTGAGCACTAAGGTGCAATCCTGGGTAGCCAGGTACTGCAGTATTTTGAACAAGGAGGAGTGCAAAAACCAGGGTCGGGTGAGCGAACGGTAGGCCGATTCGTCCGGCGTCATCTCCTTTAAAATCTCGGATTGAGATCTGCCGTGAGCCAAGATGTCCAAGAAGTTGAACACGATGGAGAGCAGTGGGGTGTTTTTGTACGAGGAGATCCTTTTGGCTACGTGCTCTCCCTCTTTGGCGTCCAGCACTTTGACGTATCTGGTGTCGGACTTGATCCGAATCCCCATTTTCTTCAGCTGATCATCCAGAAGCTGATGTTCATACCGGTTCCGGCTGGAGTCGTCTTTGGTGCCAGCTTTCCACAGCTCCGGATACCTGCGGGTGATGTCGGAGGGGAAAAGGCCGCTGAAGATAGCGTTACGCGAATAGGGGGTAGCGGTGGGCAGAATGGAGTAGTAGTAATCCCGGGAGATATGGAAATACTGATCCAAGACCGGCTCGATGGTCATCCATTGATCCAATCGCATGCAATCCATTACTATGAACACCGTCCGTATCTTCTGAGATAGCAGGGGGAATAGATATTTCCTGGTAATATCTACGGAGAGAATGGGAGCGTCCTTCTGAGTCAGCCATCCGGGATAGACGCTCTCGACGTACTTGCCGAATTGGACGTTGCATTCCCTTCTCTGCCCCTGATGCGTCTCTCTCAAATCCGCCCCGCCGAAGCTGTCGATCTCTAAGTCCCATTCGGAGAGAATCCGGTGGATGTCTATCCAGTCCTGCCAGCTCAAGGCTCCGAACAGGGCGGAGGTGATTTTGGCCGAGGCCTGGGCGTAGTCCTGCGCCAGCCTATCGGCTCTGATTTTCCTGGTTTCCAAGATCTTCTTGGCGGCGGAGAGAATCTGGCTGGGATTGACCGGCTTGGTGAGATAATCGTCGATCTTCTTGCCGATGGCCTGATCCATCAGATTCTCCTCTTCGGATTTGGTCACCATGATCACCGGCAGGTGAGGGCTTTTCTCTTTGATCTCCTCCAGGGTGGTCAGGCCGTCTTTGCCCGGCATCATCTCATCCAACAGCACCAGATCGAAGCTTCTTTTTGCCACCAGGTCAACCGCATCCTCTCCGTTGGATGCCTCGGTGATCTTGTAGCCTCGTGCTTCCAAGAAAATGATGTGAGACTTGAGTTGATCGATCTCGTCATCCACCCACAGTATGTGTTTGATTTCCTCTTTCATGAGCTTTGTCGCTCCCTGGAAGTCCGGTTCACGATTAAGTATAACGGAATGAAGACAGATCCACGCACCTTTTCGGCTCAGAACGTGAATTTTACGTTATAATATCCTCCCCGTCCATCTCCTTGGGTTTCTCCATGTGCATCAGATGAAGAATGGTGGGCGCCACGTCGGCCAGTCTCCCGTTTTCCTTCAACTTCCCCTTAAAATCGTCCATTACCAGGGCAAATGGCACCCGGTTGGTGCTGTGGGCGGTGAAGACCTCACCGTTTTCTGCATCGGTCATCTTCTCCGCGTTGCCATGATCGGCCGTGACCATAGCTATCCCCCCTTGTTCTCGGACCGCCGCTACCACCTGTCCCACACACTTGTCCACGGTTTCAACCGCTTGGATAGCTGCCGACAGCACGCCGGTGTGGCCCACCATGTCCGGGTTGGCGAAGTTCAACAGAATGAAATCGTACTTTTTGGATTCGATCTCCCGTACCACCCTTTCCGTGACCTCGTAGGCGCTCATCTCCGGCTTCAGATCGTAGGTGGCCACCTTGGGCGAGTGAATCAGAATCCGATCCTCACCTTGGAAAGGCTCTTCCACTCCTCCGTTGAAAAAGAAGGTCACATGAGCGTATTTCTCCGTTTCGGCTATGCGAAGCTGCTTTTTTCCCTGTCTGCTCAAGACTTCGCCCAGTATGTTCTTCAGCCTCACCGGGGGAAAGGCGATTTGGCTTTTCAACTGGTCATCATGAAGGGTCATGCTGATTAGGTCTATGGTCAGGCCGTCCGGTCGGGGGAATTCCGAGAAATCCCCATCGGTCAAGGCATGAGAAAGCTCCCGGGCACGATCGGCCCGGAAGTTGAAGAATATCCCCACGTCGCCTTTCCTTATCCGTCCTTCACCCGGATCGGTCCCATCGGCGACCACCGTGGGGAGCACAAACTCATCGGTAATATTTTGCTTATATGACGCTTTTATGGCAGCAATGGCGTCGTCGGCATGATTTCCATCGCCGGTTACCATGGCTCGATACGCCTTTTCCACTCTATCCCATCTCTTGTCCCTGTCCATGGCGTAATATCGTCCCGCAATGGTGGCCAGCTTGCCGATTCCGATCTGCCTGAACTTGTCCAGGAGCTCTCCAACGTAGCCTGCTCCTCCGGTGGGCGAAGTGTCACGGCCGTCCAGGAACGCATGTACGAAGACCTTTTCAACCTTCCTCTGTTTGGCCAGCTTCAGCAGGGCATACAGGTGACGGGGCGAGCTGTGCACGCATCCGTCCGAAACCAAGCCCATCAGATGCAAACTTGAATTGCGCTGCTTTACTTTCTCCATCCCTTCTATTAAAATCCGGTTCTCGAAGAAGGTTCCTTCCTGAACGGCTTTGTCTATTCTGGTGATCTCCTGATACACCACTCTGCCGGCGCCCAGG
>CAYMNI010000032.1:11144-15486 GCA_964391755.1 uncultured Ignavibacteria bacterium | reverse complement strand
CGGTGGTGGCAGACATTCCGGATCAGACTATCTCCGAGGGTGAGACTTTTGCCACGATCGATCTGGATGATTATGTGAGTGACGTTGACCATGCCGACAGCGAGATGGTTTGGACTTACAGTGGTAATAGTGAGCTTTCAGTAGATATAACTGACAGGGTGGTTACCATCACCATTCCGGGTACTGACTGGAACGGCTCTGAAGTCATCACTTTCCGAGCCACCGACCCAGGCAGTTTGTATGATGAGGATGGAGCCACGTTTGAGGTGACGTCGGTCAACGATGCACCGGTAGTGGCAGACATCCCGGATCAGAGCATTGCTGAGGGTGAGACTTTTACCACCATCAGCTTGGACGACTATGTAACGGACGTTGACGATGCCGACAGCGACATGGTTTGGACTTACAGCGGGAATACCGAACTCACAGTAGACATAGCTAATCGAGTAGCCACTATCACCATTCCGGGTACGGATTGGAACGGCTCAGAGATTATCACCTTCCGGGCCACCGATCCCGGCAGTTTGTATGATGAGGACGATGCCACGTTTACTGTGACGTCAGTCAACGACGCACCTGTCGTTTCGGACATCCCGGATCAGACCATATCCGAGGGTGGGACTTTCACCACCATAGATCTGGATGATTATGTCAGTGACGTTGACCATGCAGACAGTGAGATGGTATGGACTTACAGCGGTAATGGTGAGCTTTCAGTTGACATAACTGATCGGGTAGCTACTATCACCATTCCTGGCACAGACTGGAACGGCTCCGAGATCATCACATTCCGGGCGACCGATCCTGGCAGTCTGTATGATGAGGATGCTGCCAGCTTCACGGTGTCAGCGGACAACGATGCACCGGTGGTGGCAGACATCCCGGATCAAACCATCTCTGAAGGAGAGACTTTTGCCACCATCAATCTGGATGATTATGTCACAGACGTTGATAACGCCGACAGTGAGATGGTTTGGACTTATAGCGGCAATAGTGAGCTTTCAGTGGACATAACTGATAGGGTAGCCACTATTACCATTCCGGGTACGGACTGGAATGGTTCTGAGATCATCACTTTCCGGGCCACCGATCCCGGCAGCGCTTACGACGAGGATGGAGCAACCTTTGGGGTGACATCAGTCAACGATGCACCGGTGGTGGCAGACATTCCGGATCAGACTATCTCCGAGGGTGAGACTTTTGCCACCATCAGCCTGGATGATTATGTGAGTGACGTTGACCATGCCGACAGCGATATGGTCTGGACTTACAGCGGGAACAGTGAGCTTACAGTAGATATAACCGATAGGGTAGCTACTATCACCATTCCGGGTACGGACTGGAACGGTTCCGAGATTATCACCTTCCGAGCCACCGATCCAGGCGGTCTGTATGATGAGGATGGAGCCACGTTTGCCGTCACCGCAGTAAGCGATACGCCGGTGGTATCGGACATCCCGGATCAGACCATTTCTGAAGGTGAGGTTTTCGCCACCATCAACTTGGACGATTACGTGGTAGATATAGATAATCCGGACAGCGACATGGTCTGGACTTACACCGGGAATATGGAGCTGACCGTAAACATAACCGACAGGGTCGCCACTATCAACCCACCCGACCTTGACTGGAACGGTTCTGAGTCTGTTACCTTCCGGGCTACCGATCCGGGCGGTCTGTATGATGAGGATGGGGCGACCTTCACCGTAACGGCTGTCAACGACACGCCGGTGGTGTCGGACATCCCGGATCAGAGCATCTCCGAAGGAGAGACATTCGCCACCATTAGCCTGGATGATTATGTCAGTGACGTTGACAACGCCGACAGCGATATGGTCTGGACTTACACCGGGAATAAGGAGCTGACTGTAGACATAACCGACAGAGTCGCCACCATCACTACGCCGGATGTTGATTGGAACGGCTCCGAAACTATTACCTTCCGGGCAACCGATCCAGGTGGCGCTTACCATGAGGATGGAGTTACCTTCGCGGCGACCGGGATCAACGATGCACCGGTTTTGGATTCGATCGGGGCTCAGGTCGTCTCAGAGGGGGGCACGCTGCAGTTATGGATTCACGCTTCAGACGTAGATGGAGATCCTTTGGTCTTGGATACCCTGAACGTTCCCCTCAATGCGGTATTCGTCGACTCAGGAGACGGTGCAGGTTCGTTCGTCTTCACCCCGGATTACACCCAGTCGGGCATATACAACGTTACGTTTATTGCCTCGGACGGTTCCCTGGCGGACAGTGAGGTGGTGGAGATAACGGTGAACGAGTTCGGAAACAACACGCCCGAATTGGATTACATGGGGCCGCAGGCGGTGGATGAAGGTGACACCTTAGAACTGAGAATACATGCCATCGATCTAGATGCGGACTCCATTATTCTCACTGTTCTCGACGTTCCGGTAAACGCCATATTCGTGGATTCAGGCAACGGAGCCGGTTCGTTCGTCTTCACCCCGGACTTCACCCAGTCCGGAGTCGATACCGTTACCTTCATAGGGTCCGACGGTTCCTTGGCCGACACCGAGATGGTGGAAGTGACGGTGAATCACATCAATATCGCGCCGGTGTTGCAGTCCATCGGCCCCCGAAGCGTGATTGAGGGAGGACATCTGGCGTTTATGGTTACCGCATCGGATTTCGACGGCGATTCGCTGATATTATCTGCGGACTATCTCCCCAACAATGCCAGCTTCACCGATTCGGGCAATGGCAGGGGTACCTTCGAGTTCAACCCGGTTTACACCCAGTCAGGTTTGTACGACGTAATCTTCAAAGTCGACGATTCAGCCTTAACTGATTCCGAGATAGTTCGAATAACAGTAATAGACGCTGGTAATCAGGTTCCGGTTTTGGATTCGATCGGCCCCAAGAGTGTCCCCGAAACGGACACTCTGAGAATAAGAGTTCACGCCTCAGATCCGGATGGCGGAGCGGTGGCGCTGTTCGTGCGCAACAACCCGGCCAATTCCACCTTCGTTGACTCCGGAAACGGTGCCGGCGCATTCACATTTGCACCCACCTACGATCAGGCCGACGTTTACGTAGTCACTTTCGCTGCTACCGACGGCTCCTTGTTGGACAGCGAGCTGGTGGAGATCACGGTGGAAAACGTCAACCGGCCGCCGGAGTTGGATTCCATAGGACCTCAGACCGTCGAAGAGGGTAGCACCCTGGAGTTCAGAATTCACGCCAGCGACCCGGACCTGGATTTGATCATACTGGACACGCTGAACGTTCCGTTGAACGCCGTCTTCGTGGATTCCGGCAATGGAGCCGGTTCGTTCACCTTCACTCCCGATTTCACTCAAGCGGGAGTTTACGACGTGACTTTCTTGGCCAACGATACACTGGGAGGCTCGGACCTGGAGGTGGTTCAGATAACAGTGACGGAGTTTGGTAACAACGCCCCCCAACTGGATTCCATCGAGCCTCAGGCAATCGACGAAGGGGATACTTTGGAGTTGAGAATACATGCGGTCGACCCGGACGGGGATTCTGTAGCCCTGGATACGCTCAATCTGCCTCTTAACGCAACCTTCGTAGACTCCGGCAACGGCGTCGGTTCCTTTGTGTTCACCCCGGACTTCACCCAATCCGGCCTGTTCAACGTTACCTTTATCGCCTCGGATGGTTCTCTGGCGGACAGCCAGGTGGTGGAGATAACTGTGAATCACGTCAATCTCGCTCCGGAGCTCGATTCCATCGGTCCCCAATTGGTCACCGAGGGTGGTACGCTGGAGTTTGCGATACACGCCACCGACGCAGACGGTGACTCAATCATTCTGGATACTCTGAATGTGCCGACTAATGCGGTGTTCGTAGATTCGGGTAATGGAGCCGGCTCGTTTATATTCACGCCGGACTACACCCAAGCGGGGACATACAATGTCAGCTTCATAGCTTCGGACGGTTCACTGGCCGACAGCGAGGTGATCGAGATAACGGTGACGGAGTTCGGCAACATTGCGCCTGTGCTGGACTCCATAGGACCGCAGGCAGTGGTTGAGGGCGGTACTCTCCAGCTCAGGATACACGCTACCGACACAGACGGTGACTCAATCATTCTGGATACTCTGAATGTGCCGACAAATGCGGTGTTCGTAGATTCGGGTAATGGAGCCGGTTCATTCCTATTCACTCCGGACTATACACAGGCGGGAACATATAACGTCACCTTCATCGCCTCGGATGGCTCACTGGCGGACAGTGAGGTGGTGGAGATAACGGTGACTGAGTTCGGCAATCATACTCCGGAGCTGGATTCCATTGGTTCTCAGACGGTTATCGAAGGCGATCCCCTGGAGTTCAGGATACATGCTTCCGACAT
>CAYMNI010000032.1:0-11044 GCA_964391755.1 uncultured Ignavibacteria bacterium | reverse complement strand
GTGGAGATAACGGTGACGGAGTTCGGCAATCATGCTCCTGAGTTGGATTCCATCGGTCCTCAGACGGTTATCGAAGGCGATCCCCTGGAGTTCAGGATACATGCTTCCGACATCGATGCGGACGCCATCGTCCTGGACACCGCAGACGTTCCCTTGAATGCTGTCTTCGTGGATTCTGGCAATGGAGCAGGTTCATTCCTGTTCACTCCGGACTATACCCAGGCGGGGACATATAACGTCACCTTCATCGCCTCGGACGGTTCACTGGCCGATAGTGAGGTGGTAGAGATAACGGTGAGCGAGTTTGGAAACAACCCGCCGGAGTTGGACTCCATCGGTCCTCAGACGGTTGTAGAAGGCGATCCCCTGGAGTTCAGGATACATGCCGTAGATTTGGATGCCGATCCCGTTATCCTGGACACTGCAGACGTTCCTTTGAATGCTGTTTTCGTGGATTCGGGCAATGGAGCCGGTTCATTCCTGTTCACTCCGGACTATACTCAGGCGGGGACATTCACCGTCACCTTTATCGCCTCGGATGGTTTACTGGCGGATAGTGAGGTGGTGGACATCACGGTTACCGAGTTCGGCAACCACCCGCCGACCCTGGATTCGATCGGACCACGGAGCGTGGCGGAATGGGATACGCTTAGCTTCAGAATACAGGCCCTGGATATCGACGGAGATCCTCTCACACTGGATACCCTAAACGTCCCTCTGAACGCCGCTTTCGTGGATTCAGGAAACGGAGCAGGGTCCTTTACCTTCGTTCCGGATACGAATCAGGTGGGCACGTACTACGTTACCTTCATGGTTTCAGACGCCCTTCTCGCGGACAGCGAAGTGGTGGAGATTGTTGTCACCGAGTGGGCCAACCGCTCGCCGGTGATGGACTCCATCGGGCCTCAGACCGTGTCTGAAGGCGAGAGTTTGATCGTTCTGGTCTCGGCCTACGATCCGGACGGGACCGTCCCTGTCCTCTCCGCTACCAATCTTCCTGACAGCGGAGCCAGCTTCGCAGACAGCGGAAACGGTCGTGGCGTATTCGCTTTCTATCCCGACTTTTATCAGGCAGGTGTGGAAACGGTGACCTTCAATGCCATAGACGTAAGCAGCTCTCCGCCCCTGGTAGATTTCGAGCAGGTGGAAATCACGGTCGTCGAGATCAACCAGCCTCCGGTGGTGGACTCCATTGGTCCAAAGACGGTTCCCGCCGGAGACACGCTTCGAATCCGCGTGGTGGGCACGGACCCGACCGATCCCGACGGCGGTCCGCTTCATCTCTCCTCCGTGGGCGGGCCGGTTAGTGCCGCGTTCCAGGACAGCGGTGCGGGAATCGGTGGGTATCTCTACGTGCCGGATTATTCCGAGGTGGGTCTGGACACGGTTACTTTCTACTGTGCGGACGAAGGGATTCCGCCCCTGTCCGGGTATGAAGCCGTGGAGATCACCGTCACCGAGGGTGCCAACCGGGCGCCGGTTTTGGATCCCATCGGTTATAAGATGGTGAACGAGGGTGATACCTTACTGTTCAGAGTGCATGCCACTGATCCGGACGGCAGCACACCTGTGCTTTATACCAGTGTGCCTCTGCCCGAGAATGCATCCTTCGTAGACTCGGCTAACGGCGCGGGCAGCTTCCTGTTTACGCCTTCCTTTATGCAGTCTGGAATATACGAGATCACTTTTTACGCCAGCGACGGATCTCTGAAAGACTATGAGCAGGTGTTGATCCAGGTGGTGGATGCGGGCAACCAGATTCCGGTGTTGGATTCCATCGGTTCGCAAAGCGTCACCGAGGGTGACAGCCTGATACTGCTGGTGAGCGCCAGCGATGCGGATGGTGACAGCCTGGTGCTCAGCGTGGATAGCCTTCCCTTTGGTGCGTCGTTTACCGACAGTGCCAACGGGACAGGTTTGTTCGAGTTCTATCCGGAGTACGTACAATCGGGAGTCTTCAATCTCACCTTCAGGGCGTCGGATGGAGACTTGGTGGACAGCGAAGTGGTGGAGGTCACGGTGGTGGAGGCGGGTAATCAGGCTCCGGCCTTCTTAGACTCCATAGGTCCGAAGACCGTCATAGAGAGAGAGTGGTTGACCTTTGTGGTCACCGCTGCGGATCCCGACAGCACCACCCCCATTCTGAGGGCTTCCGACCTGCCGCCTTCGGCTACGTTCAACGACAACCAGAACGGCACAGGCTCTTTCGCTTACAAGCCCACCTATGAGGAACAGGGTGTGTACTACACCCTGTTTGAAGCTATCGACTCCGCGGATACCCTTCTAAGAAGCTGGGAGCTGGTGGAAATCGCGGTGATAGATTCCAACAGGCGTCCCAGTGTCCGGCTGGAACCGGACTCGACTGCTTACTATTTCCGGGAAGGAACAACCCGGATTCTGAAGGTGATAGGATCGGACGATGATGGTACACCTCCCAGCGTACACTTAACGCCCCTGCCCGAAAATTCGACGTTTGTCGACAGTGGGAATGGTGTGGGGGTTTTCACCTGGACCCCGGCTTATAATCAAGGCAGCCAACCCTTCACGCCATACACGGTTAATCCCTGGGTGGTAGATGCTTTCTATCCGGATACCATTTACGGTGTGCCGAAACCCATACGCGTCTTAGACGTCCCCGAGCCTCCCACCATCTTATCCATCGACGATGTGGTCATGGTAGAGGGAGAAACCTTGGACGTGCACGTGATTACCACCTCCACCGTGGACATTCCTGTTCTGGAGGTCGTAATTCCGCCGGATAACTCCTCCTTCGTGGACAGCGCCAACGGCAGAGGATGGTTCCACTTCAATCCAGATTTCACCCAGGGAGATTCCACTTACCGGCTGAGATTCATAGCTGCCAGCAGGGGCTTGGTAGATACCGAGTACGTCGAGATAACCGTGCTGGAAGGGGGCAATCACGCTCCGGTTCTGGACTCCATCGGATCGCAGACGGTCAACGAAGAGGCGGTGCTCACCCTGCACCTTTGGGCTACTGATTCGGATGAAGACCCGATAACCTTAGACACCCTGAACGTTCCGCTTAACGCAACCTTCATCGACTCAGGAAACGGAGCCGGCTTGTTCGTCTTCAGTCCCGACTGGACTCAGGCCGGGGATTACAGCGTTACCTTCTATGCTCGGGACCCGCAGGCCGCCGTGGACAGCGAGGTGGTGCAGATATCCGTGACCAACGCGGATCAAACGCCCGTTTTGGATTCGATCGGTCCACAGACGGTCAATGAGGGAGAGACCTTACAGCTGAGGATACATGCGACAGACTTAGATAGCGACAGCCTGGTGCTGAGCGCGGCCCCCCTGCCCACGAATTCCATCTTCATCGACTCGGGCAACGGATCGGCGTCGTTCACCTTCACCCCGGACTACTATCAGGCAGGAACCAAGGTGGTATTCTTCATCGTCTCGGATCTGGTCACATCTAGTTTCGAGCAGGTCACAATTACCGTAATCAACGTGTCGCAGCCACCGAGCATCGATTCTATCGGCTCGCAGAGCGTGATGGAAGGAAACGCTCTTCAGTTCAGGATTCATGCCGTCGATCCGGACGGAGATGCTTTCAGCTTCGGCGTGGAGAATAACCCGCCCAACTCATCTCTGATCGACTCGGGCAACGGTGCCGCATCATTTACCTTTGCCCCCGACTACCTCCAGGCGGGAGGCTATTCAGTCACCTTCAAGGCTACCGACACCACCGGCGCGGTAGACAGCCAGATGGTGGACATAACCGTGGAAGAGGCCGGAAACCAGGCTCCCTCGCTGTTTCCGTTGCCGGACACAGTCACAGCCACCGTGGGAGATTCCTTCTACCTGCATGTCTATGCCACCGATCCGGACGGCCCCAGCATCAGCCTGAGCGAATCCGGCTCGCCCTCGAACTCTGCCTTCACGGACAGCGGCAACGGGGGAGGGCTCTTCGTCTTCGCACCGGACAGCACCCAGGCGGACTCGATCTATTCTGTTACATTCATCGCCACAGACGGATCGTTGTCCGATAGCGACACGGTGGTGATGCCGGTGATAGCTTACGTAGCCGGAGACGCCACAGGCGACGGCATAGTGGATTTGACCGACGCCATATATATTCTGAACTACCTGTTCCGCAACGGTTCCCCTCCCGAACCCTATCAGGCAGGAGATGCCAACTGCGATGGGTCTGTGGAGCTTTCGGATGCGGTTTACATACTTAACTACCTGTTCCGCCTGGGACCCGAACCCGATTGTCCTTAGACGGGAATCATGGGTGAGCTTGCCTGGAGAGATGAAATTTTTATAAGCCAGGCGGGGAGATAAGATGTTTAAGTACAATGGGCTATCAAAAACGATCTGCCTGGGACTGGTCGTCTTAGCAGTTTGGTGTTCTTCAGGCCAAGCCCAGGGAGATTTCAACGTCTCCCTGGAAGGCGGGGTGGTGGCGGATCCCGGCCAAATTGTGGCGTTGGGAGTGATCGTTGTTTCGTCCGATTCCGTGGCCGGCCTAGACGTGCTTTTGGGGTTTGATCCGGACCTTTTGAGTTTCAGCTCGTTTGAGCTGCTCCGTCGCTTTCAGTATGTTGATAGGGACGATTCCCAGGCGGGAAAGCTCAGACTGATCCTCAGAAGGCATGATCCGGATTCAACCGGCATCTCGGCTTTGAATCCTGGCACCGACACCCTAGGACTGGTCTGGCTGGGCGCCACCAGTCGGGATCTCCTGATGGACGTAGAGGTGGCGGTCCTGTTCTACGACGATACGGCGACTCCCTATGATGACAACAGGTTAGTGAGGACCGACAGCAGTTTTGTGACTCCTCCGGAACTGCAATGGGTCGACGGGAGCGTTTTCATCAGGCATGCCCTTTATGGTGACGTGAACGGAGACGGTTATGCCGCCACGGTAGCAGACATTGTGTCTTTGGCGAACTATTTGGCTGGAAGCCAATCTCTTACCTCTCGCCAGCGGGCTAATGCAGACGTCAACAGAGACGGATTCCAGGCAACCATTGCTGATCTCACAGAGCTGATCCGAGTGGTGGCGGAGGAATGATTGTCCATCCGGCCGATTCCGTATTCTTTTCAGGCCAACCCGGAAAGGATTCAGGCTTGCGTATGGGGGCGTAATCACCGACGTCTTTGGAGGATACGCTTCCAGTTTGGGTTGGTCGGGAGCACAAAAGTTTTGCCGGGAATCGAAAAAAGTACTTGACAAAATTCCCTTCGTATCGTTTATTATATGTGGTTACATGGTTAGTAGCCGTAGCGGGAGAAGGGCGGAAGGAAAGACTCATAATCTTCTCTTCTTTTCCTTTCCCTGGAACCGGCAGAAAGTCTTTCTTTTACTTTGGCAGAATTCCCTATCTAATTCTACAGGCGTAGTGTTGCTTGTTCAGCGAGAGCGGGCAATTCGTATACCTGACGTTGATCTTACAATCTTCAACTCCCGTCCTCGTACGGGATTCGGAAACCGGGAGGAGGTGAAGGCAAAGGCTTGCGGGACAGTTAATTGGATTCTGGCCTTCAAGCCGACCTAGCCAACGACCTTGAATTCGGCAAACCGTGAATTCCTTGAGGGGAAAAGGAGGTGAGAGCTTTTCAAGCTATTTGCAGAAGAGCAATCTGCTCTGTGGGGTTTTTTGGAGGTTTTTCATTGTCTATGTCTCAAGTAGCCTGTTATTTGCTTGAAAGGAGTAGAAAATGGTAAAGAGACTGACGGTCGTTTTTGTTCTTTGTTTGTTTGTGATGTTTGTTTTTGCCGGGGGAGTTTTTGGAGCTGCCAAAGTAGATAAGAGCAGGGATGCGGGCTACAAGAAGTACCTGGGGAATGAGCTCCGCATAAGAGGGGACGAAGAGATACTTTCGACCAGTCCCATGTCCAAGTACCCCGCATACGGCTCCAAAGGACCGGTTGTGACTTGCGACCTCGTCGAGCCCGAGATGGGCCCCGAGTTCCTCATTGAACATACCCAGATGGGCCACACCTGGTACGAGTTTCAGAAGAACGGCTCCATCGGTCGTATGATATCGGTCACCTCGGATGGTTATAAGCACATTTCGTGGATGTTTACCAACGGTGCATACGGTTCGGCCTTTCCCCGCTGGGTGGAAGCCAACTCGTATAATGTCGCCCAAGTGACATGGACCGGGCAGGTGGACGTTTACGGTGGCACGAACAAGAATGCCGGTTACAGCAACCAGGATCACCTATCCGACGGAATATCCACGGTGATCTATCACCGCACGGCCAAGGACCCCTTTGTCCCGGAAGATCAGATACTGAACACCATGCTGAGCATGGAAGACACCAAGGGCAGCGGTTCGTACACGCGTCACTGGGACCTTCCGGACTCGATAATCAATTCTTCTTCCAACGAGAACGGGATGTGGCCCAAGGAAGCCATCAAATACGATGCGGATGCCGCCAAGGATTACATCCACGTGATCATGACCGAGGGGAACACCTCGGGCACCGATGCGTGCATGATGGCTTACCAGCGCTGCTATCTGCAGAGCACCAACGTCCTGGTATGCCAGAGCTATGTTAACGGAGCCACGGTAACTTACACCCTGACCAAGGACGAGATGTACTCCGATCCGGCCAACCTGGTGGCTCACTACGATTCGGCCTGCAGCATCACCCCGGTGGTGGTGTGTTCTCCGGTTTCCAAGAGGGTGGCCATTGCCTGGCTCAAGCCGGCGTGTGACGGAAGCTGCGACTATGGGAGCGACATCGCCTACATCGAGTCCATGAGCAGCGGTGACGACTGGGTTGACGGAACCAACCTGTACAATCCGGAGACCAACATCACCAACTACGGCTGCGCCTATCCTGAGGATTACAGGGCCTATAACGACTTGAGCGCCTGCTACGACTACAACGACAGCCTGCACATCATATGGGTGACGGCGGGTTTCCCCGAGCCGACTTACTGGCAGCCGGGTATGGCCCGTCTGTGGCACTATGCCAAGGCGAACGTTGGCGGCGCGCCCTCCATGTTAACCAGCAACCTTGCGGGTTCGAATCCCACCGCACACAATGCCGCCATCGGCAAGCCGTCCATCTCGGCCAAGGACCCGATTTATCATCCGGGCGGCACCCCCGATTCGGTGTACCTGTACTGCATCTGGACCCAGTTTGACACCACCACCCCGCAGGACGACGCCATCAATACTTACACCAACGGAGAGCTCTACGGTGCGGGAAGCAACAACGGCGGGCTGACCTGGGGTAACGTTTGGAACCTGACCCAGACTCGCACTCCGGACTGCGCTGCGGGAGATTGCGTGGGTGAGCACTGGTCCTCTCTGGCCCAGAACATGTACGATGGCCATCTACACATCGAGTACATCTGCGACAAGAACGCGGGTGCGGCGATTCAGGACGACGGATCCGACTGGGAGGACAACGACGTTTACTACTATGAGTTGCAAGAGTGGGACGTGGGCGTCAGGTGCGAATGCTCGTACACCAGGGTGGATCCGGGCAGCTTCCACCGACCGGCCATGAAGATGGCCTCGGGCGAGAGCAAGATTCTCACCCTGAACGTAAACAACGCCGGAAACCTTCCCATGAACTACACGGCCGAGGCCGTCGGCGACTGCATCTCCGGCTCTTACTCGAGCACACTTCCCATCAACGAGAATATCAATTTGTACTTCACGGTGGACGGCAGTGGAGCTTGTGACGGCACGTTCATCCAGGGACAGATCGACCTGTACACCTGCGATGAAGATTACGTGGCCATACCGATTCATGCGGTGGTGGCGGACGACTACTACGAGTGTCCGAGAGATTCGGGGACCTTCAACACGGTTGAGACCGACTACATGATGGCTTATGCCTGCGCCAACGGTCTGCAGTGGATCAGCGATAAGTCCTGGGGTTACCCGGTGGGCGACACGGTTCACGAGGTCTTCTTCCAGGGCGGTCCTTTCGTTGCCACCAGCATAGACGGAGAGAAGGTGGTGGGCCGGTATTACGGCGACAACGACTTCAATGCCGGGGTTCGGGACAAGCTGCACTACGACTACTGCGATTACGACGACGATTATAACTCTCATCTGCTTTACACCGACAAGGTTTACATCATTCCACCGGCGACGCCGCCGACCTATCACTGCTACTGGCATTGGTGGGAGTGGAGCCAGTGCATGAAGGTGTGTGAGGTAGACGACTGGGTTATGGTCATCAAGTACGTGCACGTGAGACGGCATGATCCTCCCACCTGGTGGCCGGAAGGCGATCCCCCGCAGGGAGCCTACACCGGTCATGAGGACACCTATGTGGGCG
Organism: uncultured Ignavibacteria bacterium; assembly: GCA_964391755.1. GTDB lineage: Bacteria > Zixibacteria > MSB-5A5 > MSB-5A5 > SM1-73 > SM23-73-3. The sequence goes on along the minus strand of CAYMNI010000032.1, from coordinate 2,760 downwards.
TGATGATGGACGTCGACTGTCCCTATGACACCTTAGACGGTGAGAACGCCAGGAACCCAGCCGGCTACGACGCGACCAACAACATCGCCTGGATGAAAGGCTACGATTACACCACCGCGCATGACCCGTACAACAACTATTATGCCGGAATGGCTCTGGCCGATCCTTATGGCAGAACCGCCTTATACACTCCGTATGCCTCCTGGTCGATTAGGAACCACACCTGGCTGTATCCTCAGACTCCATGGGGCTGGCTGGATGGGGATCTTTATGACTGGGCTGCCACAGCGGGACAGGGTGTTGAGTATCCGGACACGCTGTGCGACCGCTCTCTGGTTATTACTGCGGCGCACCTGCCGGCTGCGACCAATGCCAGCGCGGAGACTTCCTTCGTTATGATCGAGGCTGCCACACCCAACGGACTTGCCGAACTGCAAGCCATGATCGACACGGCCCGAGCCATGGTCATCCGGGAGAAGGCGAATCACAGCTTCCCACCGGCTCACTTCATTTGCGGAGACGTGCAGATAGACGGCGTGGTCAATGTGAATGATGCGATCTTCATCCTCAACTACCTGTTCAGGGGTCAAGCAGCGCCAGTCTGCCCCAGGGGTAGGGGAGATGTCAACAACGACGGGGGAATAAACGTCAATGACGCGATTTACATCCTCAACTACCTGTTCAGGGGTCAAGCAGCGCCGAACTGCCCGTAATCTTTGTACCAGGCAGTCATTCATCGGCAGGTTTGAGAGGATGATCTGTTAACATTGACATCTATGGCATGAGGATAAACTATGGGGCAGCCTTAAAGGCTGCCCCATAGCTTCATATGAAGTCTCCGCTTATCTTCTGTTCATCTCCCGGTGCGTACCACCCCCTGGTCTCACTGCTTCCAGCCGCAAAGCCTTGGTTTTTCTCTTACATCCATACCGTCTGGGATTAGCCCGACTGCCTGAGGTTCTTCGGCTTTTGCCTCCACAAAAGCACGAACGATTGGGACCTCGTCCCGTGTGGGTCTGATCGTTAAGCGACCGGCCATGCTCACCGGTCCGAACCACCCCACAACTATTTGATTCTTCCGCCCGCTTTTTCGTATTCATAGTGGGAGTGGATTTGAGCCTTCTTTGGCCATGGGAATGACCCTGCGCCGTGTCTTGAAAACCGGCCCGGAAAGACAGAAGCAGAGATCGAAGCGCGGGCAGCGTGCCCGGTGAGATTTAGCCATGCTGTTCCTTGGCAAGACGCATTCGTTTTGCAAAAAAAAAGAGAATTCACCTATTTTTTTGTTGACAAGGAAGATCGTTTTTCATACTATAAGTCTCGATAAGAAATTTGGTTTTCATTTTTTTCTCGAGGAGGTGGTCGAGAAAATCCCATATAAGCTAATAAATTAGTGCTTGCATCACTTTTGCTTTCAACGTTTCTCACCGCCGAATCGGCAAGTGGAGCATACGAGCGGCGAGAAGAGAACACGGTTGTTTGCCAAAGATCAAGAGAAGGATTTCAAGTTAGAAAAAACATTACTAAAAAAGCGGAAGGAGTGTCAAAATGAAGAGAGCTGTGTTGGTTTTGCTGTTTGTGTTTGTGGTTGCCACGGGGACTACAACCTGGGGCCAGTGCCCTGAGCCGAATGACAGCGGAGAGTGCGACTCGCTGTTGGTTGAGTTGTACAAAGTGGACAGTCTGGCTAATCCCCCCATATTCCCTATAGTACAGATACTGGTGAGCCATGATATAGTCGATCCGCTAGTCGACTCCTTACGAGGATTCGTTATTCCTCTTTGCTATACCTTCACGGGTCCGGCTACTTACTGTAGTATCTCAACGTACTGGAATGGTACCACGTTGAACCCCTATGATCCTGCTATGGCCCGGAGCATCTTCCGCGATCTGCCTAATAACGACAATCCGGAAATCTATAACCGGATGTTCTCCATTGACCGGGACTTCTCCCAGAGGGGTTGGGACTTTATAGAGCTCAACTTGGCAGATACTAGCGGTAGCCACTTCTGGTTAACCATGGTTCCCACCGGTTCCAAGGATCAGAGCTGGTGGGAGGGGGATCGTGTGCTTCTGGCCACCATGACGTTCAAGGCGGACGATGAAACAGAAATCTGCATTGACAGTTGCCTTTGGCCCCCAACCGGGCAGTTGGGATATTCCAACACCAACGCCGTATCTTACATACCCAGACATAAGCTGCCGGTTTGTATCTCATGTGTCGACGTGCGGGAACTGGAGGGTTCCGAGGATAGTAGACCCTCAGAGTTTCGGCTGGCCCAGAACTACCCCAATCCGTTTAACCCGGCAACCAACATCGAGTTCAGCCTGGTTAAAGCCACTCACGTGCAGATCGAGATATTCAACATCGTGGGACAGAAGGTGAAGACGCTGGTGGACGAGGAGATGAAAGCCGGAAATTACTTAGCCGACTGGGACGGGACGGACCAGAGCGGAGATCCCGTTTCAAGCGGCATCTACTTCTACAGGATGAAGACGGATGAATTCTCGGATATGAAGAAGATGCTGTTGGTCAAATAGGACACGATCAACGGATTAATCAGATTCAACGGACAGAAAACAAAAGATGAGGCAGGAGATTTCGATCTCCTGCCTTTTTGTCGGCCGGTTATGATCTGACTCAGCAGAGACCTTCAGAGGTCTCCGAGCAGAAGAGAGTACACCGTTGGCTGCCTCTCGAATACCGGTGGATGTGTTCAGAATAAAGGCAAATAGAGAATCTTGCCTGCAGTTTTGGAG
>CAYMNI010000031.1:0-15802 GCA_964391755.1 uncultured Ignavibacteria bacterium | reverse complement strand
TCCTCAACCGCCTCCGTTTCTCCATACCGGGGCGATTCTGAAGTTCTTGCCAGGAAACCATGAAGAACAAAAGGATAAGTTTGCAAAGGGGGAAACGAAAGCCATCTGATGCTATCGGTTCGGTTGACCACCGGTTCAACGCAATTCATCTTTCTTCTCTTCCTGTGACATATCCAATCCCCTGGATCTCTGGACCTGAATGACCCCCTTTACCTTCTTTATCTTCTTGACGGTCTTATTCAGGTGGGCGATGTTCTTCACCTCCACGATGAAACTGCCCGAGGCGGTGGTATCGCCCCCTTTTATCTCCGCTCCCCGGACGTTCGTGTCTGCGTCAGATATGGCCTGGGTGATGTCCCGAAGCACGTTTTTTCTATCCTCCACCAACACCTCCAGTTTGACCATAAAGGACTGGTTTTTGGATGCGTCCCATTTCACGTCCACCATTCTACCGTCTTCGGTCATCATCTGCAGGGCGTTGGGACAGTCGGCTCGGTGTACCGACACTCCCCGCCCCCGGGTAACGAATCCCACCACGTCTTCCCCCGGCACGGGCTGGCAGCACCCGGCAAAGTGGAACATCATGTTTCCCATCCCCCCGATGCTGATCCCCTTGGAGCTTCCCCGGGCCTTGTCTACGAACTTGCCGATCAGGGAAGGCTTGGCTTCGGCTTCCTTCTCCGGAGGCACCAGCTTGGTGAAGAGGTGATTGACGGAAACATTTCCGTCTCCCAGCGCCGACAGCATGGCTTCGGAATCGTGAAAATTCAAGGCCATGGCCAGATCGGAGAACTCCTGTTCGGTCGGTGATTTGACGCGCCGTTTCTTCAGCTCCCTTTCGAAAATAGCCGTCCCCAAGCTGACGCTCTCCTCATATCTTTTCTGCCTCAACCAATGTCTGATCTTGCTCCGTGCCCTGGAGCTTTTGACGATCTTAAGCCAGTCTTGCGACGGCGTCTGGTGGGGAGATACCAGCACCTCCACCTCCTCCCCGCTGGAAAGGACCGTATCCAGCGGTACCATTCTCCCGTCCACCTTGGCCCCGATGCAGTGCCGACCGATATCGCTGTGAACGGCGTAGGCGAAATCCAGGGGGGTCGATCCCTTGGGCAGCTGCCTCAGCTCCCCCTTGGGGGTAAATACGAAGATATCGTCCCGGAAGAGGTCGATCTTCAGATACTCCAGAAACTCGGACGGATTGGTCAGATCCTTTTGCCACTCCAGCACGTCCCTGAGCCAGGTCATGTGTTTGTCCGACTCGTCCGGTCTGAGTTTTCCCTCCTTGTACAGCCAGTGAGCTGCTATCCCGTAGTCCGCGGTCCTGTGCATCTCGTGCGTTCTTATCTGGATCTCCACCATCTTCCCCCGGGGTCCGATCACCGTGGTATGCAGCGACCGGTACATGTTGGACTTGGGCAGGGCGATGTAGTCACGAAAACGATCCGCCACCGGCATCCACAGGGTATGCACTATACCCAGAGTGTGATAACACTCTCCCTCCGTATCCACGATTACCCGGATGGCGAAAAGATCGTATATCTCCTCGAAAGGCTTGTCCCTTTTTTGCATCTTGCGGTAGATGGAATCGAAGTGCTTGGCCCTCCCGGCTATCTCTGCCTTTATCCCGGCCTTCTTCAGCTCTGCCGCCAGCGGCTCGGTTATCTCTCGGATGTACGCCTCCCGGTCTTCCCTCCTGGCGCTGATCTTCCGCACCAGCTCGTCGTAGGCTTGCGGATCAATGAACTTCAGCGACAGATCCTCCAACTCCCACTTTATCCTGGCCATGCCGAAACGGTGGGCTAAGGGGGCGTACACTTCACGGGTCTCCCGGGCTATCTTCAGCTGTTTGTTCCGGTCCAGGGAGTCCAAAGTTCTCATGTTGTGCAGCCGATCCGCCAATTTGATGATGATCACCCGAATGTCTCGGGCCATGGAAAGCAACATCTTACGGAAGTACTCCGCCTGCTCCTCCTCCAGGCTCTTGAATTTGAGTTCTCCGATCTTGGTGACCCCGTCTACCAGTTCGGAGATCTCGTCGCCGAATACGCTTTTGATCCTTTCGATGGTCACGTCGGTGTCCTCCACCACGTCGTGAAGCAGACCAGCGGCTATCGTGGCGGAATCCAGATGCTGCTCGGCCAAGATGAAGGCCACCTCCAGACAATGCTCCAAATAGGGCTTCCGGGACATCCGGTATTGACCGCTGTGAGCTTCGGCCGAGAACTCGTAGGCCCTGCGGATGAGGGGAATGTCTATGTTGGCGTTGAAGGATTCAACCCCGATGATGAATTCCGCCAGATTCAACTAGGTCACCTCGATATTTGGGTGGTATGATTTATCCCCGCCGGGACTGGTTTATGGCTTGCCTTTTGCCGACCGATTTTTTGTCCTTCAGCACGGCGCGCACCTTGGAGACGATCTTATCCGCCCTGATTTTCTCCATGCAATCGTAGTGCGGACAGCTTTGGGGTTTGCACTTGAAGCAAACCGGCACCGGCGGCAGTATCACCTCATGCCCCTCCCCGCAGGGTCCCCATCTTATGGGGCCGGCGGCGAATATGGGGCAGAAAACGGCGACCGTGGGAGTGCCCACCGCCGCCCCCAGATGCATGGGGCCGGTGCTGTTGGAAACCGCCGCGTCACACCTTCCGAGTATGGCCGCCAGTTGTCTTAAATCTGTTCTGCCGACTAAATCAAAGGCTTCCTGCTGCATATTGTCTGTTATCAAACGAACCAGACCTCTTTCCTTCTCCGTTCCGGTAATGATTATCTTTGCTCCCAGTTCCTCCGCCAGCCGGTCTGCAGCCTCGGCAAATCTTTTGGCCGGCAGGTTCAGAGAAGAATCTCCGCTGCCCGGATGGATCAACACCACGGTGTCATCCGCATCTATCCCCAGCTCGTCGAACATGCGGGAGGCGAACCGCTCCTCCTCTGCTGCCAGATAGACTCTGGGCCGAATCCTCTGCTGGGCTATGCCCAGCGGACGCAGCAAATCCAGGTTGTACTCGGTCTCGTGACGCAGGTTCACCTTGCGATGCTCGTATATCTTTCGGTTAAACAACATCTGGTAAGCGCGATAGCCGGTCCCTATCCGGTATCTCACCCGGGCTAAGAAAAGGATCAATGCCAGTCTGAAAGTCGGTCGGAGAAGTACGGCTACGTCGAACTGTTTGCGTCTGATTTCTCTTGCCATTCTAAGCAAATCTCTCCAACCTCCCCCCTGGCGTTCATGGTCGTCAATGATTACATCGTCAACGTGGGGATTGTTTTTAAGCACGTCCGCCGCATAAGAAGATACCATCACGCAAAGATGTGATTCCGGGTATTTCGACTTGATGGCTTCGAAGACCGGAGTGGACAAAATCACGTCTCCCATGCGGTCGGTTCGCATCACCAGGAACCGCTCTTTACCATTCATTTTAAGCTGTTTCATTCTACAAAAGTCAAAGGATTATCTACGCTTACATTAAGATATACGCTTCCCCGCACCTCCCCAAACAGACTCTTTTGGGATACTCAGCCGACTTGGGATTCCTTATCTTTGCTCGATTCCGTCAGGTGCCGGAGTTTCACGTACTTCGAGAAGACGTGGAATGCCGAAGCCGCGGCCAGAATGAATCCCTGCCCGCCGTCTAAAAATCCGGCTTTGACAAGATACATCTTGACGAATACCAAGGGGGGCCTCAGGGCGATGTCCAAAAATGTGGATCTCTTTCCGGCCTGTCGAAGTTGAAGGGCATCCAGCGAGGTGTACCGATTCAGCTTGGTCAGGTAATGCTCGAAATCCGGATCGGTATAGTGGAACAGATCGTTCACCAGGCGCCCTTTACTTCCTTTGATTTTCACCCCCTCGTGCACCAACCGTAACGTGAACTCTCCTTTGTTCTTCTTGAAGAGCCGAAGGACCGGATCCGGATACCATCCGCCGTGTCCCATCCACTTGCCCAGGAAATTCGATCTGCGCGGTATGAGGTATCCGTCCGCCGGATTCGGGGAGTCGACCGTTTGTCTGATCTCCTCTCTCAGCTTTTCCGGGATCACCTCGTCTGCATCTAGCGAAAGCACCCAGTCTCCCGTTGCACAAGTCCTGGCGAACTCCTTGGCCGGGCCGAAGCCCTCCCACTTCCGCTGGTAAATCCTATCGGTGAACTCGGATGCTATTTTTCTGGTGTCGTCGGTGCTTCCCGAGTCCACCACCACGATCTCATCCACCCACCTTACGCTTTCTAAGCATCTTCTTATGTTCTTCGCCTCGTTGCGAGTGATGATGATGCATGAAATCCGGCTCAATTTCTCTCCTCCAAAACTTGAACGTTCAGCACCATGGTCGATCCCAGTATGAACATGATCAGCATGTTGACTTCCGCGTCGGTGTAGTAGCATTGAAACAGGCCGGCGACCAAAAAGCCGCTGACGGCTGCCATCCCCGCTGCCTGTCCGGCACTCCGGAAATCCTGCCGGCTTTTGTTCCACACGGACTTGAGCACGGATAATAGGAATGTCACCCATATGCTGAGATAGGCCAACAGACCCAGAATCCCAGAGTTGACCGCCACGTTCAGATAATCATTGTGAGGATGGCAGGTGGTGTCGTACACCCCCTCCACTTTGTATCGATCGAATAGCCGGCTGAAGTTGCCCGGACCTATCCCCAAGATGGGCCTGTCCTTTATCATGTTGATGGAGGTCAGCCAAAGCCTGATTCTGGTGGATTCCGGTTTATCCCGGGAGAGATCGATCTCTTTGATTCTATCCCAGATCGTGGGTTCGAGCACGTAGATCACAAGACACAAAAGTACCATTCCCAGGATCAGAAACAGGGTCAACTTGACTCCTCTGGAGAGGCCGAATGCGAAAATCCCGGCCAAAGCTCCCACCCATGCGCTGCGGGCATAACTGAAGATCAGCGCCAGCCCCGGCAAAACCGGTGATGCAAACCGGAGAACTCTGAATAGATTCGATCTTATGGTGTAGAAAGACAAACCCACAGCCAGAAGAAACATCAGCATGTAATATCCGCCGAAGGTCAGATGGTGATCGAAAAAACCCAGACTTAAAAACACGTCTCCTCTCGTCTCCAAAATCCTGCCCCGGTAGATATCCATCCCCATATAATGTTGCCAAACCGCATAAAGCCCCACCAGGGCGGAAACGGAGATCAGAATGGCAAACAGCTTTTTGACCTGCGCCTCTTCCCGGACGTTGTTGACTATCAGAAAGAAAATCAGAAGAAGCCATTCTTCACCTACAGCCCGAAAACTGTGGGCTTTATATGGGGAAAAGGCTGCAGCTATCACCTGTATGGTCACATAGGCCAAAATGGGCAGATTCAGATTTGTGTGGACCAATCTCACTCTGCCTGTTAATACCATTCTGGCCAGCCAAGCTACCAATCCCACCACGATCGCGGTCTGAGCTCCGGCGATGGACCAGGGTGAGAAAAAAGCAAATCCGCATATGGCGAACCAGGCGATTTTCTCCGCCTTCTCTCCGGCATTCTGTTTTGACATCACGGCATTTACAGAGACCAAGGTTAATTCAAAAGGCTGAGGTAGACCTCCTCCGTCCTCCGGGCGAAGTGATCCAGGGTGAACCTCTCCAGGACCAGATTCCGGCTGTTCTGCCCAAATTGCAGCCTCTTTGATTTATCTTCCAGCAAATCGATCAGTGCAGCAGCCATTTGCCGGGTATCCTTCGGCTCCACCACCAGTCCGTTGACACCGTGCTGCACCACCTCGGGCACGGCGTTGACTTTGGTCCCCACTACCGGCTTCCCCATGGACATGTACTCCAGGGCCACCCGGCAGATGGTTTCAGATCCCACCGAAGAGACCACGCCCAAGTCAAAGGAGGCTATGATCTCTCTGACGTCTGGAACTCTCCCCATAAAACGGAAGTTTCCCTCCAGTCCCATCTCTTGGGTCATGCGCTTCAGTTCGGTTGACTTTATCTGTGCATCCTCGCCGCAGATTATAAAGACCGTCCGGGGACATTCCTTCAATACCAATTGTGCCGCCTGCAAAAGGTACCTGTGCCCCTTCACCGGCGACAGCCTTCCCACTATCCCCACCGTCAAAGCGTCTTCCGGTAGCTCAAGCTTTTCTATGAATCCTCTGCCGCATTCTCGCGGTGAGAAGAACCGGTGATCTATGCCCACCGGCACACTGGTGACTCTTTCTCCCGCTATCTGCAGATTGTCGATGTAGCTTTGCTTAAGAACGTCGCAGGTGGTGATGATCTTGTCCGTGAGCTTGTCGTTCAACCATCGATTGAGCGCATTGCCTTTGGGAATTCTTACGTCTCCCCTGGTGCGCACCAGCGGGATATTCCCCTTGAGGAGGCGCCCGACCAAGGCTGCTACCACATGGCTTTCGCCCCGGTGGGCATTGATGATATCAATTCCCTGGGCCCGGACCAGATCCGCTATCCTCTTCACGTTGTATGCGATCATCCACGGGCTGGTATGACTTAAAAAGACGTCCCGGCAAGTGACCAAACCCAATTCCTCGGCCCTTAACAAAGGCGGGCTGTGAGGATCGCCGGCTACGATCACCTTGTGTCCCCTTAATTTTAGGGCGTAAGACAAGGCGACAGCATAATAGGCACAAGCGTTGTACCACCTTACGTTAATCAACTGTAAGACGTTCAATTTTTCGTACGAGCCCTTTCTCTCCGCTTTTCTTGAGGTCGGCCAAAAGGTTGCGGAAGACCTTCTGTACGTCTTGCACCTGTATCCGGTTCAAACACTCCAACTGGGAGCATTTGTATCTGATCTTACGGCAGTCCGGACAATCCACCTTAGCCTTGAGGAATTTGTGTCGGGAGGGCTCAGGATAGGTCCAGCTTCGGGGGTCCTCCACGCTGTAGATGGTTATGGTGGGCTTTCCCACCGCCACCGCGATGTGTTTGGTACCGTTGTCGTTGCCGATGTGAAGATCGCACCTTTCCAGGATGGCGCCCAATTGTAGCAGATCATGAGTCTCCCAGCAGATCAGCGGAGCCCGCTTCATCAGACTTTTCACCCTCTCCACGGTCTCCTCTTCGCCGGGGCCCCAAACTAAAATCACTTTTGCGTTGAATTCGGACATAAGCCAATCCGCTAACCGGGCGTATCTTTTTAGGGGCCAGAGCCGGAAGTGCCGCCGACTGGTGGGTGAAACGGAGACGATGAGATCATCCTGACTCAAATGATTCTCGTCGAAGAATTCCCCCGCAAACGACCTGGCTTGATCGGAGACCAAAAAATCCAAACGCAAATCCCGGCCGCTTATGCCCAAGCATTCGAGCATCTCCAGCTTATAGGCAGCCGAGTATTTGCCGGTGGCGCCGGTCTTGACGGCCAAATTGTAGAACAATCTTCGTCGGGCCGTATCGTAGCCCAGTCTTTGTCTGGCGCCGGATAGGAATGACAGATAGCCGGTCCGTGGATTGCCCAAAAAGTCGACCGCCAACTCAAATCTTTTCTTCCTGATCCGGCGGATGATCTTGATCCAGTAGACCGGATTTAGATATTTGCCTCTGTCCAGAATCAGAAGTTCATTGAGGTAAGGATTCCGCTTCAGGATATCGGAGCTTTCATTCTCCACTAAGAATGCCATGTAACTTTTGGGGTATTTTTCCCTCAAGGCCCTCACCGCGGGCGTGCACATGAGCACGTCTCCGATTCTCCGGAGCTGTATGATTAATATCCTTTGGGGATCAGTCACAACCGCTCTGGATTTGGATGGTTTGAGGAAAGCCGATGGCGACCGTTCTTTCTTCTGCGTCGGTTAAGTGTAGCCGGGATTCAATCCTTTTAGTCGGATTGCCGCCTGCATTTATGTGCCGGTTGGATTCTGCCGGATGCTTGTTTTGAGCGAAAGAATCAACTCAACGGAATCCGACGTTCTGTTCCGCTTTGATCGCGTCTCCATAGATTGGCACACCGGGGTGGGAGTCGCTCCCACCCCGATTGGCCGACCTTTGGTTTTTTTATCGAAATGGTTGGATGCATTTATTCTTTAAGTTTGCTCTCCACCCTCTGGAGGTTCCCCCGAACGAATTCCATTTCATTTGTCGCCTCCTGCTTCTCAAAAAGCAAAAGCGCCCGCTGGTAGAACCGTTTGGCTCCGGCTAAGTCACCCCGTTGTTCGGATACCGAACCCAAGTTGTTGAGATCGCCCGCCTGACCCATGATGTTGCCTATGGCGCTATCCAGGTCAAAAGCTCTTTGATAGGAATCGGTAGCCTTCTCCAGGTCCCCTTTCTCCTGGTAGATCAAGCCTAAGTTGGCCAAAACGCTCGCTTCGTCTTTTCTGTCTCCGGCTTGTCGGAAGAGCAGAAGAGCCTGCTCGTGCAGTGTAAGAGCACTGTCCAGCATACCCCTGGAGCCGTATGCCATAGCCAGGTTGGTCAGTTCTGCCGCCTGGGCTAAGAAGCTTGTCCGGGTCGCGGGGATTTCAAGGGATTTCTCGTGATAAAAGGAGGCGCTGTCCGCCGCCCCCTGGGTTTGATATATGAATCCGATGTTGGCCAAAGCATTCTTCTCTCCGGCGCCTTCGCCCAGTTTGCGGAAAAGATCAAGCAGGCTGAAATAGGTCTCTTTGGCGGCTTTCGGATCGTCGGCCAGTTGGTGAACCAAAGCCAGATTGGAGTATACCACCACCAAGGCGCTGTCGTCTTCGGTGTCCTTGCAGATTCTCTCGGCCTGATAATAATAGTTGATGGCCGAAGTGTGCTCCTTCAGATGCGCCTCGCAGTTGCCCATGAGCACGAAAAAAGGAAGCCTTTCCTGATCCGAGAGGTTGAGATCCAAAGCTTGCTGGTAAATATCCAAAGCCTCGTCGTACTCTTTTTCCGCCCTCAATTTCTGTCCCTGTTCCAGGTAGTACTGTAATTGGGGCACGTCCGTATCCACCAAAACTCCCAGATAATCCAGAAGTTGAGCCAAAAGCTTGTTCTCTCTGGTTTCTTCCGCTTTCTCCGTCTCGCCTGCCGTTTCTCCCCCGCTCTCTTTTTCGGTCCTCTTCTTGGTGCACTGGATATCGGCGATCAACAGAAAGGCCACCAAGACTGAAAGCAGTATGCTCTCCTTCACGATGAAGCGACCGGATTTTTTATGTTTCACATCTGCCATGATCTTCACCATGCTCAGTACGAAAATCAACGCTACAAGACCTAAGAGGATAGTACACAACATCTCTTTCTCCTTTATCAACGTGTGCGGTTCGATCGGGGAAATCCTATTTGTGCCATGATAAAACGCCCATCTCCACGTTCGCCCTGTGAGCACCCCCTGCGCGAATCCGTCTAATAGATCGAGCTAACCTCTGTGATTGAAAGAGAAATCCTCCGAAACATTCTCGCCCGCATGGGGGCTGGGTTTTGATGGCACTCCGGGTTGTCTTTTCAATCCCGCGAACCACTTCCATAACCTGATTTACGTTATCCTCTACATTTACTCGAAACGGCATCTGAATCTTGGGGACTTTGATCGCAAATCTCTCTCCCTTCCGGCGAATTCGGCTGTTCCCCGGCCATTCCGAAGCGGCTTAACCACATTCAAGGAAGATAAATTGCCCCCCCTTTTTGTCAAGGGAAAACTCGCCTCCGATCCGGTTGTCATCCGGCTCCCTGCGGTCGACGATAATTCCAAAACAAGTCTTCTGCCCCTCCGTATACAAAGGTAGAGCGATCCTGAGCTAAAGCTAAGGAGGAAAAATGTTTGGCGTGCCTACCACGAGCAAGCAAAAGGAGACTTTAAAAAAGGGGAAGAAATCGGCTGTCTCGGTGATAAGAGAGTATCTCGAATCTCTGGTGATAGCTTTGATTTTTGCCCTGATAGTCAAGTGTTCGGTGGTGGAAGCATACAAGATTCCCTCCGGTTCGATGGAGGACACGCTGTTGGTGGGAGATTTTCTTCTGGCCAACAAGTTCATTTATGGGTCCAAGATTCCCCTTCTGCCGGTACATCTCCCCGCCATCAGAGAGCCTAAGGCCGGCGATATCGTCATCTTCAAGTATCCTCGTGATCCCGATGTAAACTACATAAAAAGATGTGTGGCCACGGAGGGTCAGACCGTGGAAGTCCGGGATAAGGTCCTTTACGTCGACGGAAAGAGGTTCCCCGATCCTCCTCTGGTGAAGTACACCGACAAGGATCTCAATTCCCCGGGAAGGGATATTCGGGATAATTTCGGACCGTACACGGTGCCGCCGGGGCACCTTTTCATGATGGGCGATAATCGTGACAACAGCGCTGATTCGCGCTACTGGGGGCCTCTGCCCAGGGAACTGGTGTTGGGCAAGGCCATGATCATTCACTGGTCCTGGTCCCAAGATCCCAACGCGCCGGTGGTCAGCGCACGTGATCCCCTGTCCATCCCCAAGAATATCGGCTACAATATCGTACATTTCCCCGGCCGGGTGAGGTGGAATCGTCTTCTCAGCGTCTTAAGATAGCCCGGAAGACGATCATCATCCCAAATACTAGGGATTCTGGAGTGGCAGGCAATCCGCTCTTAGAATCCCTTTTTTGTATGACCGGCGGGGAAAATCACAAATCCGCAGTCAAACAGTAGACTTCATTTCTCTTGACTCTGCATCTACGGAGTGATATTTTCATTTAGAATGTCCGATTGGAGACGTTCGCATAATCGATGAGGCCGATGATCTCGTTGGAAGCCAAAAACCTGGGCAAGTGGTTCGGCGGAAGAAAGGTGTTTGAGGATATCCGGCTCCGTCTGGAAGAGGGAGACGCGCTGGTGGTCAGCGGGAAGAACGGGTCGGGAAAAACCACTTTGCTCAAGGTTCTCTGCGGACTGCTCTCGCCGACCAAAGGCGAGGTGATAGTAAGCTTCAACGGGAAGAGACTCTCCCGGGAAGAGCAGCGAAATCTTTTGGGATTGGTGATGCCCGACCTGGAGCTGTACGGTGAGTTGACCGCTTCGGAAAATCTGCTTTTCCTCTCGCGTATAGGAGGCCGCAGTAGGGAGAGGAGAACCATCCAAGAGAAGATCGACCAGGTGGGGCTGGGAGAGAGACAAGACGATTTAGTCTCCTCTTTCTCCTCCGGGATGAAGCAGAGGTTGAAATACGCCTTCGCCCTGCTGAACGATCCCCGGATTCTGTTTTTGGACGAACCTAAGGCCAACCTGGACCAGGAGGGAGTCTCCCTCGTGGATCAGGTGATCGACTCTCAAAAGAAAAAGGCCATTGTGGTCATAGCGACCAACGATCAGTCGGATCTGAAATATGCAGACCAAAGAATCCACCTGGGCGGCTAAGTCAGCCTGGCTTTTGGCCAAGGACTTGAAATCGGAGTTTCGCACCCGTTACGCGCTGAACGCGATTCTGATGTTCGCCCTCACCACCTTGACGGTAACCAGCTTTTCCATCGGAGCCTTCGCCCTGGGTGCCCGCGTCGTCTCTTGGCTTTTTTGGCTGGTGATATTCTTCTCCTCCATGTCGGGGCTGGCTCAGGTCTTCGTGAAGGAGGAGGAGAGCAAGACGGTTCACGTGCTGAGGCTGGCGGCCGCCCCGGATACGGTTTTCTTGGGAAAACTCCTGTTTAATCTGACGCTTCTCTTCATGCTGGAATTGATAGTGGTTCCCCTGTTTGTGGTGTGGATGAATCTGTCCGTTCTCAACCTCTGGCTTTTCCTCTCGGTGTTGCTGCTGGGAAGCCTGGGCTTAGTCTGCGCCACCACCATCATCGCTGCCATAGTATCGAAAGCTCAGGCCAAGGGCTCGCTTTTTGCCGTGTTGTCGTTTCCCATCCTCCTCCCCCTTTTGATTGCCTCCATAGACGGCACCAGGATATCCCTGGAGGGGCGAACCTTCTCCGCCGGATGGGGAGATTTGAGAATACTAGCCTCTTACGTAGTGGTGATGTTCGTGGCGTCGTTTCTGCTTTTCGATTCCGTGTGGAGTGAGTGAGCAAATAGCAAGGTGGCCTGTTCATGTTTTGGAAGATAGTCTTGTTGATCTGGATGTCTGCGGTGATCGTGGCGGCTTTTCTCCTCCCTCCCCCGCAGTCCCAGTTGGGTCAGGTGTCCCGGATATTCTTCTTTCATGTGCCCGTGGCATGGGTGGCGGTTTTAGCCTTTCTGATGTCCTTCGTCTTCAGCATCATGTATCTTCGTACCAGAGATTTGGGATATGACGCCAAGGCATCGACCGCTTCGCGGTTGGGACTTCTGTTCGTGATCCTGGCCACCGTCTCCGGCTCGGTGTTTGCCAAGTCGACCTGGGGGTCATTCTGGAACTGGGATCCGCGGGAGACCTCCATTTTCATTCTGCTTCTTATCTACGGAGCCTATTTGGCCTTAAGATCGGCCATAGAACCTCCGGAGAGAAAAGCGGTGCTCTCGGGCGCATACGCTGTAATGGCCTTCATCGCCGTACCCTTTTTGGTTTTCGTGGTTCCCCGGGTTTACCAATCTCTCCACCCCGTCGATTCGGTGGTAAATGTGGAATTTCAGATGCAAATGCCTCCGCCCATTCTGATCACCTTTTTGGCATCGCTTCTCGGATTCACCTTTCTTTTCCTGTGGATATTTAAACTGGAGATGAGGATACATAAACTAAAGACCGGGCGACCGGAGGATTGAAGTTGTCTTCTAACTTCGTAGCCATGATCGTAACGCTGATCATTTGGATCGGCGTGTTCATCTATCTTCTCAGGCTGGACAGAAAGGTCTCCAAGCTGGAAAGAGAGCTGAGACGCTCCTGAAGCCGGAGAGTCCATTCGTCGCAGCTTTGGCTGTCGTGGAAGGCCGATCCGACTCAGAGAGCCATTCGGGATCGCACGGCGAACTGGCAACCAGGATTCAATCCCAGTTGTGTCACGGTCGTAGGGACAGCCCTTGCCATGGCACTGAGGCTTGGTTCGAAGTGTGGCTGTCCGAAACATAGTGGCGGACAGGGACAAGCCCTGTTCCTACGGGCAAGAAATCCTCTGTTCGGTTAAAGCTGGACACTCCAAACATCATAGCTTTCTCGATCGAACAGAACGAACCGGACCTCTTTTATAAACTCCGCTTTCTGCGAGAATTCTCTCAAAAGTTCAAGCATTATCCGGGCGCACTCATCTGTCGGGAATCCGCCGACTCCTGTGCCCAAGGCGGGAAACGCGATGGACGTGATCTTTAGCTCTTCCGCCAGTTTCAGGCTATTGAGCACAGCATCCCTGATGTGCTCTTCACTGGTAGTCAAATCCTGCCCCATGACCGCAGCATGGATCACATATCTTGCCTTCAGCTCTCCCGCCTTCGTCGCCACCGCCTGGCCCACAGGAATGGGCCCCTTACTCATCGCCTCTTGCTCGATCTCCGCGCCGCCTTTCCTCTTGATGGCGCCTGCCACACCTGCGCCCATCCAAAGGTGATCGTTGGCGGCATTCACGACGGCATCGACGTCCTGATCCGTTATGTCACCTTGAACCAGCTTGACCTTTATCTTCTTTATCATCTTTTCCATATCTGAGTACCGGAAATCGTTGGGAGGCCAACTTATAGAAGACTATTATGATCACTGCGCAGGTGATGCCCAGCATGGTGCCTGCAAGCACGTCGAAAGGATAGTGAACTCCTACATACACCCGGGAGTACGCCACCAGCGCCGCAATGGCAAACAGGCCGACTTTGAGTCGCGGATAGACGAAGGAGAATATGCTCATCCCGGTGAAGATGTTGGTGGCGTGTGAGGAGGGAAAGGAGAACGCTTTGCTGCAGCCTATCAGAAGGTGTACGTTCTCCAGGACGTTGCAGGGTCTCATCCTCCCCACCAGCGGTTTGAATACGCTGTTGCATAGTTGATCGCTGAGAGTGATTCCCAACACCAAAAGCAGAACCGCAATCCGCCCTCTCTTCCTGCCAAATATCAGAAGTAAAATCGCCAGAATAAGGATGGGAATGCGCCAGTAATCCAGGTTGGTCAGAATCGGCATCAGAAAGTCGAGCACCGGGTTCTGCACCTTGTCGTTAAGAAGATAAAACAATAGCACGTCAAGCCGGATGATCCATTCCAACAGTGCGTGAAACATGATTGACCTCCAAAGATACCGGCGCGTATCTCTTTGACTGTTTGTAACTTCAATCGCTCACTTGAAGTTCCTTGTGAAGTCCAGAGCTTGGGCCAAATCGGGGATACCCGCTCTCCCCCCGAGTTTTCTGCACTTCAAGGCGGCACAGGCATTGGCGAATCTTGCCATCCTTTTCAGAGACCACTTCTTCAAAAGCCCATAGATGAAGGCACCGTGAAAAACGTCCCCTGCGCCGGTGGTGTCCACCACCTTGACCTTGAAGCCGGGAGAGCGAAATACCCTATCGTCTCGTCCGCAGATGCATCCCTCTTCACCCACGGTAACCGCCACGGTCTTGAATTTTAGTTGCATCAGCTTCCGACAGGCTGCGGCGGGATCGGACGTCCCCATAAAACCACAGGCAAACCGTCTTGATACTATCAGATGATCCGTATAGGGCAGAACCCTCTCCACTCCCTCGCGGATACTCCCCACATCCAGACACACTTCAGCCTCTTGCTTTTTTGCCCATTGTGCCGCCAGGATGTTGATATCCGGCTCCCGGGCATCCAGGTGCAGAAACTTAGCCGAAACAGAATCCATGAAGGATAGGTCGTCTTCCTCCAGGCGGTCGTTCTTGTGTCGGCTGAGAGCCACTGTCCGCTTTCCTGACTGCTTATCTATCCACACGAATGCTCTGGCCGTTTGCGACTTCCCGTCCATGACCACGTACCGGGTATCCACTCCCTCATTTTCCAGCTGAGCTTTGACGAATTCTCCTTCTGAATCTTTCCCCACCTTTCCTACGTAGCACGATCTGGCGCCCAGCTTGGCCAACGTCACCAAGGCAGTGGGCACCGGCCCCCCTCCCTGAACCGATGAACCGACTACGTCTACTTTATCATCCAATCCGGGGTAGGGATCCAGAACGCAAAGATAGTCGACGGCATTCACACCCAGACCGACGCAGTCATAATAGATGCGCTTATGTGAACCTGACCTGACCATTGGTGGCATGCACCAGAGCCTTTCTGACTTCATCCAGCAGGCTGGTTCTCACCGAAATCCGCGCGGTTGCCTCTTTTTCGAATCCTCGATGGTGAACGCCGACACCGAATCTGCCTAAGACCCGACTGACCTTTCCGGTCATGCTTAAGGGGTAAGCTATCCCCAGCTCGATACAGACCTGCTTTTTGACCTTCTCCGCGATCTGTAGCGCACTTCGGGCAGCCTGACGATAGGCGCGGGCAAGCCCTCCGGTTCCCAGTTTCACGCCTCCGAAATAGCGCGTCACCACTACTAAAACGTTGTGAAGATTCTCGGATTCGATTGCGGACAGTATGGGCTTCCCCGCCGTCCCCTTGGGCTCCCCCGCATCGCCGGATTTCGATTTTTCTCCTTCTGCATGTCTGGTTCTGCTGGCAAAGCAGTTATGTGTGGCATCGAAGAACTCAGAGCATATCTTTTCGATCCATTCCTCGACACATCGGTCTGAGTCCACCGGTACGGCGGTGGCGATGAATATGGAACCCTGTACTTTTGTTCGGGAACGGACCTGCCCTTTTATGGTCAGGTATTCGTCGGCAGGATCGGACTTCATTTCGAGGAATCTTCTTTCGGCCTGGGCGATAGGAATTGTTGTATCAGCCGCTCGAATCTTGTTTTATAAATCAGATCGAATTTTTCCATTTCAAATGGTATCAGCTTCTGGGCTTTCAGCCTCACCAAAGCCGCCTCCTTTTTGGCTTCGCCCAGGGTGAGCTCGCCGGTTCTGATCTTATCGCACAACTCGTCCACCAG
>CAYMNI010000030.1:0-16213 GCA_964391755.1 uncultured Ignavibacteria bacterium | reverse complement strand
GTTTCATCTTCCAGTCCTCGGAGATCTACGGTGGCATCAACAGCTGCTGGGACTACGGCCCCATGGGCGTCGAGATGAAAAAGAACATAAAGGATTTCTGGTGGAAATCCATGACCCAGTTTCGGAACGACGTGGAGGGAATCGATGCTGCCATTCTAATGCATCCCCGAGTGTGGGAAACATCGGGACACGTGGAGGGCTTCACCGATCCCATGGTGGATTGCAAGAAATGCAAACAACGCTTCCGGGCCGACGATATCGAAGGCTCGGTCTGTCCCGCCTGTGGCGGCGAGCTCACCGAGGCGCGCATGTTCAACCTCATGTTCAAGACGCACATGGGTCCGGTGGAGGATGCAGCTTCCGTAGTCTATCTAAGACCGGAAACCGCACAGGGCATCTACGTCAACTTCTTGAACGTGATGGGACCTGCCCGCCAGAAGATTCCATTTGGGATTGCCCAGATCGGCAAGGCTTTCAGAAACGAGATATCCCCCGGCAATTTCATCTTCAGGTCCCGCGAGTTCGAACAGATGGAGATGCAGTATTTCGTGAATCCCCAAGAGGACGAGAAGTGGATCGACTATTGGAAAGACCAGAGGATGAAATGGTATCTTGACGTCGGAATAAAAGAGGAGAACTTAAGATTCCACCAGCATGACCAAAAAGAGTTGGCTCACTACGCCAAGACGGCCTGGGATATCGAGTACAACTTTCCCTTCGGCTGGAAGGAGATCGAGGGCATACATAACCGCACCGATTTCGACCTCTCCCGGCACAGCCAGACCACGGGCAGGGATCTTTCCTACTTCGACGATCAGACCAGGGAGAAGTACATACCCTATATAATAGAGACTTCCGCAGGCGTCGATCGGTCCATGCTGGTGTGTCTGGTGGATGCCTATCACGAGGAGGAAGTCAAAGGTGAGAAAAGGGTGGTTTTAAAACTCGATCCCAAAATCGCTCCGTTCAAGGCCTCCATCCTCCCGCTGGTAAACAGAGACAACATGCCGGAGATCGCTCAGAAAATCGCCGAGATGCTTAGGCCCCATTTCCCCATATTCTATGATGACAAGGGGGCGGTGGGAAGACGCTACCGCAGACAGGATGAAGCCGGGACTCCTTTCGGTATTACTGTGGACTCACAGACTTTGCAGGACGAGACGGTTACGGTTCGCGAAAGAGACTCCATGGAGCAGACTAGACATAAGATCGATGATCTGGTCAACATCTTGAGCCAAAGGATTTGGGGAAACGGATGATTGTGCAGAGTAAGGGTACCTTGTACCAACGGCGAAAGCATCATCCTGAGTAAAGTCCGGCTTGAGGCATTTTACCACGAATAGGATCATGATCGAAAGCAGGGTCAGCTTGCCTCGCATTATTCTGTCCCCCGCATGGTCGCCAATAGCCTCGGCGCGACATCAAAGGCAGCCGTCTCTTGACGCCGCTCACCACTGAAAACTGGGGTCATATAGAAGCACTTTCCTTTTTTCCGCCTCCGCCTCCTCCGTTCGACCGGTTTCTCGACAGATGGCCTCCAGGTATGCGTGCGCCAGCACCGTACGATCATCTATGCGGATGGCCTTCTTCAAGTACGCCTCGGCTGTGGCGTAATCTTTGAGAATGAAGTAAGTTCGCCCCAGCATCTCCGGCACCAGGCCAAAATCCTGGGGGCCGTCCGCGTCGACCTGCTTGAGCTTCTCGATCGCCTTCCAAATTTGTCCTGTGTGCAGCAAGTGGACTGCTTCGCAGTATAGTTCAACAAATCCCCCGTCCGGAAAGATCTGGTTGTCCTTGGCATAGACTCCTCTTCTCTTGAAGACGGGGATAAACTGTCCCTGCTCAACATGAAGAGGCAGCACATAATAGTTCTCCCGGAACTTCGAATTCAGAAGCAGAGCTCTCTCTGCCGGGGCGCTGGGCTTGTAGGCGGTGGAAAAGAGAATGAAGTCGGGATCCAACGAGAGCAGATAACGCGTGTTGTACCTTTTTTCCTTCCAGGTGGCGGCAATGCCTTCCAGCCTCTCCGGATGCCGGGCAATGTATCTGTCGGTCAGCCCCAGCATATCTATGACCCTCACCTTCGTCCCCAGATGATAAGACGCGGAGCCGATGGTGGTAAGTGCTATGGAGAACTCCGACCCGTAGTCGTCCTTCAGGCATCGCACTACTGGTTGCATTCCCTGAACCAGATAATTCTCTGAGTCTCTGGCAGCGCGCACGGGCTTTTGAGGAACGAGAAAGATGACCGCCAAGATCACGAATAAACCCGATGTCAGAACCGCGTTCAGCACTGAGCTGCGGCCGAAACTGGCATAAGCCCGTTGCGCCGACGCAGCAAGAAGCAAATACATTGGGGCCAGAATGGGTACAAAAAAGCGATCCGCGCTGAGCACGTCGCCACCTACCAGGATCACGTATAGGCTGTAGAGATACACGAGCAAGATCAGTAGTTTCTCTGCGCTTCCCATCCGCCTGAAAAATAACAGCGGCGTCACATAGAGAATTCCCAGTAAGCCATAGTGTTTCAAAAAAGTCCAGAAGTACTCCAGTCCGCTTGCCACATATTCAAGCGACAAACCGGTCTTGGCATAAAAGGGATTGGGAAATATGTCTCCATAATACAGGATCCTGAAGACTATAAACGGCAGGAGCGGCAAGATGAATTCTGCCAGATGCAACCTAGATCTGCTGGGCTGCTCTCTTCCGACCAGCAGATCGTGTAAAAACAAAATACCGAAGATCAATCCGCCCTCCGGACGGATAAGCGCAGCCAGCACACAAGCAAACGGCCACCACCGTCGAGGACCTAGGTAACCGTAAAGGGAGACCAAGGCCATCATGGCAAAGAAGGAGGTCTCCAATCCGCTTATGCTCCAATACGCGAAGGCGCTGGTACCTGCTAAAAGGAGCGAAGGAAAAAGCCGCAGGAACCAGCGTTTTTTGTAAATCAACCGGCAGCTGAGTTGGTGGAGAATCAACAACATGACACAGCCGGACGCAACTCCGACCAGTTTGGAGATAACCACCATATCTATACCCACGCCTGCAAAAATCGACAACAGTATCACCCAAAGAAAATTGGTATACCCTTCCACCCTCTCGCCTATGTTGAAAACTAATCCGTTACCCTGAATGAAGTTCTCCACATAACGGTAGGAAATGAAAGCGTCATCCTGAGTGAAATTCAGGCTGAGGCAGTGAACAACAAACAGAATTACGATAGCCAAGAGAATAAGCCTGCTAAGCATAAACTTTCTCCCAGGCAGCTATGGTTAACCTACAAGCCTTCGTGTTCTCTGAAACCTGACAATGGAATCTATGAAGAATAGGTGGAACAGTCAAGCGGATTAGAACTGGTACTCAAAGGAGAGAGACTACCTGAAGCTGATTCGGCGGACATTGCTGTAGTTGCCCGATTTATCGGGCTATAAACTTGTGTTGTTCTGGAGTGACCTCTTCTTGGAATACAAAAAGTGCGGAGTAAGGGTACCCCGCACCACAACCCGTTCTTGTAGTTGCACGATTCCCGGATGGGACCGTCTGGTTATCGGGCTATGAACTTGGCTTCCAGGCGTTCACTACTTTCGTCTTTTGGATGGCCTTCTGGTACAGCTCTACGTATTTTTTGGCTGATGCGGCCAAGGAGAAATCTTTGACCATTCCGTTCTTCATCAACTTGGTCCAGGCTTTCTTGTCTTTGTAAATGCCAAGGCTCGCTTGATGCTGTCCAGTAACTCAGAGGGATCATATTCCTTAAAAACACAAAAGACCGACCGGTTGAAGGCGTTCACCACGGGAAAGCAGGATTATACAAAAGGACCTTCCTTTTTTCTTCCTTAGCCTCCTCAAGACGACCATCACTCAGATAGATACGCGCCAGACAGAAGTGTGCCATAACCGAGTATTTGTCTAACTCTATTGCCTTCTTCAGATATGTTTCCGCTTCGGAAAAATCCTGTGCCCCATAGTAGTACTGACCCAGAAGCATGTGCGGCAGAGCGAAATCCTCAGGACCGATGGAAATCACCTGCTTCAGTTTCTCAATTGCCTCTTGGCCTTTTCCAGCCTGACGCAGATGTAAGGCTTCGACAAACAGGTCAACGAATCGTACATCCCCGAACACCTCATTTGTTTTTGAATACCTCCCCTTCCCCCTGAAGATGGCCGCAAATCGTTTCCTCCCAAATGGAACGTAGATTGGAGAATAATTTTCTCTGAACTTCGAATTCAAGAACAGGGCTCGTTCCGCAGGAGCACTGGGCTTCAGGCCGGTGGAGAAGAGAATGAAATCGGGATCAAGAGAGAGCAGATACCGGGTGTTGTATCTCCTCTCCTTCCAGGTGGCTGTTATCCCTTCGAATTCCTCTGGATGCCTGGAGATATATTTGTCGGTCAATCCCAGCATGTCGATGACCTTCGAATCCGTCCCCAGATAGTAAGATATTGAACCAATGGTGGTAACTGAGATGGAAAAACCGGTTTGAAAATATGCTTTCAGGTATTCTGCTCGATATTGCATCCCTTCCACTAAACTCTTCTCCACATCTCTGACATCACGGATCCATTTATGAGGTACAAGGAAAAAAACCACAGGAATTGAAAACGAGATAATCACCAAGGCGATTCTCACCTTCGAATCGCCCTTCATTCTGACGTACAATTTCCGAAGAAAGACAGTCACAAGTAGATACAACACCGGTAAAATAGGTAAGAAAAAGCGGTGGACCTTGAGTACATCTCCTCCCACCGTGATAACATACAGAGTGTAGAGGTAGACGAGCATGAACAACATTCGGCCTTTTGAGTCTAAGCTTCTGAAAAACAACACGGGCACAATGTACACAACTCCCCACAGGCCGTAATGCTTCAGGAACTGCCAGAAGTACTTCAGTCCGCTCCCCAGATACTCAAATGACAAACCGGTCTTAGCATAAAACGGATTGGGTAAAATGTCCCCGTAATACCAGACCTTAAAAGCCGCGAAGGGGATAAGAAGCAGACCGAATCCTCCCAGACATATCAAAACTTCCTTAATTTGCCCTTTTCCAAATAGCAACTTGTGTAGCAGGAGAATTCCAAATATCAACGCACCTTCTGGCCGCACGAGTGTATTCACGCTACACAACACTACCCACAATCGGCTATCAGTCAAATACAGGTACGTAGACACTAAAACCATCATCACAAAGAAAGAAGTCTCCAATCCACTGGTGCTCCAATAAGCGAAGGCGCCTGTTGCGGTCAAAAGGAGTGAGGGGAAAAGAGAAAACAGCCAGTCTCTCTTTGGAAAGAATAGCCTGGAGATCTGGTAAAGAAGAATCAGGGTTACGCATCCCGAGACAATGCCCAGTATCTTGGACACTGTGATCATATCCAGACCAAGCCTGGCAAAAAGGGACAAGAGGATTATCCAGAGAAAGTTGGTGTATCCCTCTACCCTCTCACCAGCATTGAAAACCAGCCCATTGCCCTGCATCAGATTTTGTGCGTAACGGCAAGAGATAAGAGCATCGTCCTGGATGAAGTTTAGGCTGAGGCAGTGAACAACAAACAGAATTACGATAGCCAAGAGAATAAGTCTGCTAAGCATAGACTTCCTCCCAGGCAGCTATGGTTAACCTGCAAGCCTCCGTGTTCTCTGAAACCTGACAATGGAATCTATGAAGAATAGGTGGAACAGTCAAGCGGATTAGAACTGGTACTCAAAGGAGAGAGACTACCTGAAGCTGATTCGGCGGACATTGCTGTAGTTGCCCGATTTATCGGGCTATAAACTTGTGTTGTTCTGGAGTGACCTCTTCTTGGAATACAAAAAGTGCGGAGTAAGGGTACCCCGCACCACAACCCGTTCTTGTAGTTGCACGATTCCCGGATGGGACCGTCTGGTTATCGGGCTATGAACTTGGCTTCCAGGCGTTCACTACTTTCGTCTTTTGGATGGCCTTCTGGTACAGCTCCACGTATTTTTTGGCTGATACGACCCAGGAGAAATCTTTGTCCATTCCGTTCTTCATCAACTTGGTCCAGACTTTCTTGTCTTTGTAAACTCCCAGCGCTAGCTTGATGGTACCCAGAAGCTCGGATGCATCGTAGTCTTTGAAAACGAAACCGGTGCCGTTGCCTGTCTTGGGATCATAATTCTCTATGGTATCTGCCAATCCTCCGGTCTTCCGGACGATGGGAACCGTTCCGTATCTCAGGCTGTAGAGCTGATTCAGACCGCAGGGCTCGTACCTGGAGGGCATGACGAACATGTCGCTTCCAGCTTCGATCAGATGAGCCAGAGAGTTGTCGAAACGCAAGTTGACCGATATCTTTTCCGGGTATTTGGACTGCATCCGGGTGAACAAACGGTGATACTTCTCGTCCCCGGTTCCCAGAATCACCATCTGCAAGTCACCGGACAGAAGCTCATCCGATATCTCTGCCAACAGATCGAACCCTTTCTGGTCGGCCAGACGGGAGATGATTCCGATCAGCGGAACGTCTCGTCTTAGTCGGGGCAGACCGCATTGCTTACGCAGCTGCTGCTTATTTTTCTTCTTTCCGACCAGATCATCCTGACTGAAGTTGTGGGGGATGAGCTTGTCCTTCTGGGGAGACCAGATCGCATAGTCGATGCCGTTGACTATCCCGTAGAGATCCTCGTTTCTGCTTCTTAATACTCCCTCCAGGCCATGACCGTACTCCGAGCTTGACTGTATCTCTACCGCATAGGTTTCGGATACGGTATTCACCATGTCCGCATAAGAAATGCCCGCCTTCATGAAGTTGACGTTCCCCCAAAACTCAAACGGGCTGGTAGGATAAAATAGATCCCTGGACAAACCCAGCTTGTCGAACGTGCTCTTGGGGAAGCTGCCCTGATAAGCCAGGTTGTGAACGGAGAAAACCGTGCCCGTGCTCCTGAAAAAACTATCGCCTGCATACAAGGTCTTCAGGTAGGCCGGTATCAAAGCCGACTGCCAATCGTTGGAATGGATGATGTCGGGCTGCCAGCCGATGGTTTTCAATATCTCCAAGGCTCCTCTGCAGAAGAGTATGAACCGTTCGTCGTTGTCCGCGTAGTCGAAGCCGGTGGAAGGGTCTTTGTACAATTCGTCCCGATCATAGTGTTGATCGCTGCTCAAGAAAAGATACTCCACTCCATCCGAAGTCACGCTTAGCTTCTTGAGCCCGATCTGGAACTCTTTTTTTCCTACTGGGATGGGTGGTATTTCTGCCTTCACAGAATTCAATTTGAACTTGGCCTTGTCCACCATCCTGTACTCAGGAAGGATGACTTTGATTTGATAACCCAACTCAGCTAAAGCTTTGGGCAGAGCGCCGGCTACGTCAGCCAGACCACCGGTCTTGGCAAAAGGAACTACTTCCGGCGATACCATCAGAATCTTGAGGCCTTTGTTCTCCAATTTTCCCCTCCTGCTGAGTTTTCTAAATCTCTATCTCTTTTAAGTATCCGGCTGCGTCCTCCGGAGTGGTGGGATTGATGTAAAAGCCCGTACCCCACTCGAACCCTGCCACTCGAGTCAACTTGGGCATGATCTCGATGTGCCAATGATATTCCTCCGCGGTGTCGTTGTCTACCGGACTGGTATGCAAAACGTAGTTGTAGGGCGGATTGCTCAATGCTTTGGACAGTCTCAGAAGGGTCTCCTGGAGTATGGACGCCAATGCCGATACGTCTTCCTTCCTGATAGTCTCAAAAGCCGGCTCATGCTTTTTGGGCAATATCCAGGTTTCAAAAGGAAATCTGGGAGCGAAGGGTTCCAGGGAGATGAAGCTGTCGTTTTGGATCACCACCCGCTCGTCATCCGATATCTCCTGTTTTATGATATCACAGAAAACACATCTTTCCTTATACCCAAAGTACCTGCCGGCGCCTTCGATCTCCTCCACTACTCGCTTGGGGACTATGGGCGTGGCGATAAGCTGACTATGGCTGTGCTCCAGCGATGCTCCCGCCGTTTCTCCCTGATTCTTGAAAATCAGAATGTACTGAAAACGGGGGTCCTTTTTGAGATCCGCCGTCCTTTCCCGATAAGCCCAGATGATGTTCTCCACATGGCTCTGGCTCAGATCCACCAGGTCTTTATCGTGTTCCGGAGTCTCTACGATGACCTCGTGAGCTCCCACCCCATTCATCTTGTCGAACATCCCTATCCCTTCCCGGTTTAAATCTCCCTCTATCCGCAGCGCCGGGAACTTGTTGGAGATAACCCTCAGGGTCCATCCCGGCTTGTTGGGCTCGGAGGAATCCGGGCGGACTGCCAGAATCTCCGGGGGAGTTGCCGATTCATTACCCGGACAGAACGGACAAAGCTTGCTTTCCGTGGTCCTTTTTGCGGTTCCGGAGAAATCTGACGGTCTTTTTCCCCTTTCCGTGGAGATGATGACCCATCTTCCGATTATGGGGTCCTTTCTAAGCTCTGGCACTGTCTCCTCCTGGAATAAGGACGCTCCAAGCAAGCTGCCTGTTCGTCAAGCTAAGATGATACGTAGACCTGTCGTTTCTGTCAACAGAAATGTGTTTTGGAAAACTCCGCCTGCTCCCCTGCCCCCCGTCTGTGAAGGTAACTCACCCCTCCTACTGCGCGCCACAGCTGCCGATTCGGGCTCAGCCCCAATCAGAAATCATGAAGTCTTTTCCGCCAACCTGAGGTCAACCTCTGGTTACACCCTGGGTTTGGATTCTCGAATTGTGTCTTCTATGCGTCTGTGACTTCTGCCTGGCGGTTGCGTCCATTCATAAACACCGGGGACGAAGAGCGCAGAAAGGTTTGTTATGCGCTCCGCGTTCTGAAAGCTTAGATGTTACTTCCTTCTTTCCTTTTCGGTAAGTTCAAACAGCTTCTTGAATAAATCGACTTCGGTTTGTGACAGCTCCCGGCCCCTTCTCTTCATGGCCGTTTTGGCCGTCTCTATGGCCTCTTCCAGCCGATAGGTTTCTCCCCCTTCGGCACCTCCCCAGAAGAATGAAGGAATGGTTTTCTGCTTGACCATTCCGCCTCCGAACAGGTTGGAGGAAAAGCCGATGGAGACTCCCGTGTTGAGCAGGGTGCCAATTCCGGTTTTTGCGTGATCGCCGATGAACGCACCCACCTTTGTCTGACCGGATTCGACCAGCTTGCCGTTGATCATAACTTTGACCGGACCATAGTTGTTCTTGAGATCGCTGTTGGTGGTCAGCGCGCCCAAATTAACCCACTCTCCCACGTAAGAATGCCCCAGGAAACCCTCGTGGTACTTGTTGCAGTATCCCAGGAAGATCGATTGCTCCACTTCGCCGCCGATCCTGCAGCAAGGTCCGATACCGGTTCCGCCCCTTATCTTTCCTCCCACCAGGATGGAATTTTCTCCCACACAGCACGGTCCCTCGATCCTGGTATGAGGTTGAATGTGAACTTTTTTACCGATGATGATCGGACCGCCGCGAGCGTCCAACACCACCTGTCCATCGATTTGGGCTCCCTGATCAATGTAGACTCTATCGACATCATAGATCAAGGCTTGGTCGTCCACCTGGCTGTGTTCGAACATGTGCTTGAAGTCCTTGTGTTTCCTGATCCACTCGAAAGCCCTCTCTATTTGTGCACCATTCCGCTCGATCAGATCCCATAGGTAGCCCGGCATTTCCACCTGGGTTTCCACACACTCCAACCTGCGCTTGAGCTCCGCCACCTGCCCTTTTTGGTACAGCTTTCCGAATCTGGTCCCATGACTTCTGAAAGCCCGGCCGCTTCCGTGCCAGCCCACCATATCATCACCGCACACCAGCAATTGGTTCTCTCCTGAGGAATCGAGAATCTCACGAAGATTGGAGGGTGGCAAGAGTCTTCCGTTGACCAGATAGACTTCTTCGTCCTCCTCCACCTGGAGGTTGTTCACCCTGTAAGCCCCACCCCCTTTCTCATTCAGGACAGGCTCAAGGTATTCTCTGCAAAGAAGCACTGTGTCGACGGAGGCGAAATGCGAGCCGATGAGATGTCGAATCTCCCACAGACCACATTTCAACTCGTAGGTCGGACGCGTCCACGTCAGCGGAAAGAACTGATCGTATTTCTCATCTTCAAAAATGAATAGCCTTACTACCATCTTCTTGTCTCCCACCGTCATTTATCTTCATCAAACACCTGTGGTTTGTGCATATCTGTCATCCTAAGATTCAAGTCGGTGGATTTCTCCTTTTGCTTCACATGGCCCTAAGTCTTTTTATCCTCTCTTCGGCCGGAGGATGGGTAGAGAAAAGACTGTTGAGCTTTCCTCTGTGCTCCAGCAAAGGATTGACTATATAGAGATGGGCTGTAGCCTTGTTTGCAGCCTCCAACGGCTCGGTGTCTGCGGATATCTTCTCCAGGGCGGAGGCCAATCCTTCGGGATATCTGGTAAGGAGTGCGCCGCTGGCGTCTGCCAAGTATTCTCGCTGCCTGGAGAGGGCCAGTCGCATCAGTTGGGCGACTATCGGAGCCAGTATGGCCAGCACCAGTGCTATCAGCACAATTACTCCCCCACCGGATTTGTCTCTTCTTCTACCCCGGTAGAAGAAACTCCTCATCATCCAATCCGAGATGAGCGCCACCGTCCCCACCATTACCGCCACCAGCATGGCATATCTTATGTCGTAGTTTTTGATGTGCGACATCTCATGTGCGATCACCCCCTCCAGCTCCAGGCGGTTTAGCTTCTTGATAAGCCCGGAGGTGACGGCTATGGCCGAATTCTCGGGGTCCCGACCGGTGGCGAAGGCATTGGGCGCCGAATCTTCTATGATGTATGTTTTGGGTGCGGGAATTCCGGCTGCAATAGCCAAACCTTCGACCACGTTGGCCAGATAAGGATTCTCTTTTCTGTCAACCGGTTTGGCGCGGCTGATGCCGAGTACCATCTTGTCGCCTTTAAAAAAAGTCACTAGGGCGATGATGAGGGAGATAACCAGGGCGACAACCAGACCGATCTGCCCTGCTCCGTATGCTTGTCCGAATATCCATCCCAGAAAGAGAAGGAAAATCACGAAAAGGAAAATCAAGAAGAAGCTTCTTCTTTTGTTGGCAGCGATGTCTTCGTATATCATGAATCCGAGAGTCGCCTTCTTCGCCTTGGTCGTCTCTATCAGGGAAGTCAAAAGCCCAAAGCGGGTTTTGGTCCGATCATCGTATGATATAACCTAAATCGGTAGAAACCTCAATTTTCCTCATCCGTTATCTCGTTCGCCTGAACCAGAGCCGACGGTGGCGGAGTCTGCCCTCGGTGGTTCACGCCCCTTTTTCGGTTAGCAGTTCGAGACTCAGATCATTCCAGGTGCATTTGAGTCCGGCTTGTCCGATTAGGGCTCTCCGTTTGCGATAATTTGCCTGCGCCAGTAGAAAAGGAAGTGCGTAATCCTATTTGAAATCCACCTTGGGCGCGTCCCTTTTGGTTTCCTCGATCTCGAAGTACTCTCTGGGCTTGAAGCCGAACCAATTGGCTATGATGCTCGAGGGGAAAACCTGCTGGGCGTTGTTGAACGATAGCACCACGTCGTTATAGAACTGCCGGGCGTATGCGATCTTGCTTTCGATTCCGGAAAGCTCTTCCTGCAAAAGAAGGAAATTCTGATTGGCTTTCAGCTCCGGATAGTTCTCCACCACGGCGAAGAGGGTTTTCAGGGCGCCGGTTAGCATATTGGTGGCTTGGGCTTTCTCCTGCACCGTCCCCGCCTGGGAGTATATCGATCTGGCCTTGGTGACCGCCTCGAACACCCCCTTCTCGTGAGCGGCATAGCCTTTCACCGTCTCCACCAGGTTGGGAACCAGATCCGCTCTTTTCTGCAACTGCACGTCTATTTGATGCCAGGCGTTCTCGGAACGATTTCTCAGTTTCACCAGTTTGTTGTACAGCAAGATCAGGATGAGAATGGGAATGCCCAAAACGACAAAGATGAACAGAAGAACGACCAAAACTCCCGTCATTTTTCCTCCTTTGGTGATCCGGGAAAGAAGTACCCATCGGTCGATTTCACTTCTTCCCCAAGTCCTTCCTGAATTTGTCCAGACGCTTTCTTAACCGACCGTCTGACAGGGCCAATATTTCTGCGGCAAGGATTGCGGCGTTTTTCGCTCCGGCTTCTCCGATGGCCACCGTGGCCACGGGCACCCCCGACGGCATCTGAACCATAGAGAGAAGAGCGTCTAAACCGGACAGGGCGGAGCCGGAAAGCGGCACGCCGATAACCGGCAGGCTGGTATGGGAAGCGATGACGCCTGCAAGATGAGCTGCCATCCCCGCTCCGGCGATTATCACCTTTGCTCCCTCTTTTTCTGCCCTCCGGGCCAGAGTTCTTGTTCTTTCGGGATTGCGGTGAGCAGAGCTGATTTCAACGCGATAGGTTATGCCGAAATCGTCGAGGATCTCCGTCGCTTTGAGCATGACCTGCTCATCCCGCTTGCTTCCCATTACTATCAGCACTTTGATCTCGGGCATTGCCGATTCCTTTCTTCCACAGGATCCAATCGTGTGATTGCGGAGTAATCTGGGATAAACCGCATTCGTCACCAGAGTCTCTTCTTGGCTCCCGTAGCTTTCTGTCCGATGTCTCTTCGGTATTGCATCCCCTCGAAGCGGATTTTGTCCACGGCCCCGTAAGCCTTTCCGATTGCCTTCTCCATGCTTCTGTCGGTGGCGGTAACGCCCAGCACTCTCCCGCCGTCGGTGAGGACTCTTCCGCCCTCCCTTTTGGTTCCTGCATGGAAAACCAGCACGTCCGGCATACCCTTCACTTTGTTCAGACCGAAGATCTCTTTGCCCTTTTCGTATTTCCCGGGATAACCGGCCGATGCCAGCACCACGCACACCGCGAAGTTCTCCTCCCATTCCAGATCCTGTAAAGACAGCTCACCATCTACGATGGCTAAGAACACCTCTGCCAGATCGGTTTTCAACAGGGGCAAAACCACCTGAGTTTCAGGATCGCCCAGCCGGCAGTTAAACTCCATCACCTTGGGTCCGCTCTCTGTGAGCATCAGCCCGGCATAGAGTATTCCCTTAAACCTCTTCCCCTCGCTCTGCAAACCATTCACTGTCGGCTCAAGTACTTCGTCATAAATCCGCTTCATCAGTTTGTCGTCCGCTATTGTGGTAGGGGCATAAGCTCCCATGCCTCCGGTATTGGGACCCTGGTCGCCATCGAATATCTTCTTGTGGTCCTGCGATGAAAGCATGGAACAGGTGGTCACTCCGTCGGTAAACGCCAGAACGGTCATCTCCTCCCCCCGCAGGAAATCCTCCACCACCACTCGTGACCCCGATTCTCCGAACACTTTCTCCACCATCATCTTTTGAATGGTGGACAGGGCGAAAGATGTATCGTCGACTATGACCGCACCCTTGCCTGCCGCCAAGCCGTCGGTTTTGATAACCAGAGGCATATCCGAGGATTTGACGAAACCGGAAGCCTCTTCCGGATTATCGAAAACCTTGAAGCTGGCTGTGGGAATATGGTGTTTTTTCATGAACTGCTTGGCGAACACCTTGCTCCCCTCAATCGCGGCCGCCTCCTTTTTGGGTCCCAAGATTTTTAGATTTCTCTTTTCGAATTCATCCACAATTCCCAAGGTCAAGGGGAGTTCGGGACCGACTACGGTAAGGTCAATTAAGTTTTTCTGAGCAAAATTTTCCAAGCCTGTCAGATCATCCACTTTGATGTTTACGCAATCTGCCAACTCGGCCATTCCCGCATTGCCTGGTGCGGCATAGAGCTTTTTCACCAGAGGGCTGGAAGAAAGCTTCCAGATCAACGTGTGTTCTCTGCCTCCACCGCCTACGACTAAAATCCTCATATCCAATTCTCCAGGAAATGATGTTCGAAGGTCCAGGTTCCGACTGGATGAATATAACCCACCTTCGTCAGCCAAAGCAAGCTTTTTTTGTTGACAAGTCCCCTCCGACTGAACACATTGGAACGGTCTGGTTTTGTTCATTCCGCCAAGGCCAAATTTCTTCGTTGCATCCATGGCATTTACATTGAACATATCGGAACAGAACAACACGAGTTCCCAAAACACTATTGGACTATTTGACTATTGAACCTTTGAACTATTAGACTTTTGAACTTTTAAACCCTTGAACTCTTAACCTTTGAATCCTTGAACCTTTCCTCCAAACATATCGCCCAGATGGGTATCATCGCCAGCCTTTATGCTGTCATCACTGTAGCCTTGGCGCCGATAAGTTACGGCCCCATCCAGGTGCGGGTGTCGGAGGCACTCACCGTTCTCCCCTATTTGACTCCTGCCGCCGTGCCGGGATTGTTCATCGGTTGCCTGCTGGCTAATATCTATGGGGGACTGGGTTTGCCCGATATAATTGGAGGGAGCCTGTGTACCCTGTTGTCGGCGTTCTTGACCTATCTTTTGTCGAAAACGCGAAAGCCGATCTTGGCGCCCATTCCGCCGGTGGTTGTAAACTCGCTGGGGGTCAGCTTGTATCTTCACCTTCTGTTTCAACTGCCTTACTGGGTCACCGTGGTTTACATCGCTGTGGGCCAGATCGGCGCGTGCTTCATCTTGGGCTACCCGCTGCTGCTTTTCCTCCTGCGCAGGAAGAGACTTCGGGAGATGCTTCGTTAGCGATCGAAAGAGATGCTCTTCGATCGATATGGCAACATCCCGGAGCCATCCAGATTGTCGGCATTACGCCGTCATTGTCGAAAAAGTTGGAGTGTTTTTCCAGCGGGAGCTTGCTTGCTCTTTTGCCGCCAACTGCGCCTTTTGGGCCTTCGTAGAAACAATGAAGTCAGGTAAGGCTCTTTTCATGGCTTCAAGGAGTTGTCCATGAAGACTTCAATGCTAACGGGCGCTGTGACATTCTTTGTGATCCTATTGACGGGTACTTTCGTGGTTGCTCAGCAGATTGCGCCTATCCAAACCTTGGTATCGTCTTCGGGCGTCGACGAAGCAGAACTTCCTTCCCGGGCGAAAATAGCTTTCTCCGAAACCATGTGGGATTTCGGATACGTTCCCAAGACCGGAAAGGTGGTCCACACCTACCAGATCAAAAATGTCGGAGAGGACACCCTTAAAATCGCCAAGGTAAGAGCTACCTGCGGTTGTACTTCAGCCCCTTTGTCCAAACAAAATCTGGCACCCGACGAGACGGCCGAGTTGGACGTGATCTTCGATCCGGGGAAGATTAAGGTGGGGGAGACGACGAAAAGAGTTCACGTGATATCAAACGATCCCGACAATCCTTTCGCTGAAATCCGATTCACTGCCAGGATAGGCAAAAGCAGTTCTTTAGTCAAGATCACCCCGGCTTCCATAAGCTTCGACACCACCTCCCGGCAGATCGAAGAGGTGCGAATCCTAACCATAGAGAATACGTCGGGTGAAAAGCTCTCCATGACCAGGACGGAGGGGCCGGGAGACGAGTTCGATCTGGACTTGGAAAACAAAGTTCTGGAACCCGGCGAGGTCATTCAGGTAACCTTAAAATTGAAGAATAGCGCACCTGAAGGAAACCTTCAAGCTTCGTTGACTCTGGATTTTGAGTGTTCGAAGATAGCCAGGATCAGCATTCCCATTTGGGCATTCATAGCCGAGAGGTAAACGTCAGACATCTATGCTCTACCAACGTACGCTTCCTAACATTCTCCTCAAATCACTGATCATAATTCTCTTGGGCTCAGGCGTGGGCTTAATCTACAATGCCTTCTCTCCAAGCGGGATAACTTTGAAAGGTAACTGGAGCCCCAGGATCACAACCGATAGTTTGGTGGTTCCCTATGGTTACATGGAAAAGGAAGATCCGCCGGCCATCAGCTTAGATTATGCCGTGATGAAGTTTCAATCCAAGAATGTCATCTTTTTGGATGCCCGATATCCGGAGGATTTCAAAGCGGGACACATCAAAGGCGCCATCAACCTTCCTTACGAGGAATATGAGGAGCATGCTCCCCGGGTTCTGCCAAAGCTGCCCAAGGATCACGAGATCATCGCCTATTGTGACGGGACCGAGTGCGAGACGAGTTTGCTTCTGGCTCGGGAGTTGATTGATTTGGGATATGAGGACATCAAGGTTTTCTTTGGTGGGTGGCAGGAGTGGCGGGATGCTGGATTGTCCATAGAAGGTGGAGAATAGAAGATGAACGTGCTGAAACTGCTGGGACGTATAATCACGGATAAGCGACTGGTTCTGCTTTTCAGAGTCATTTTGGGTGTAACTTTCATCTACGCCA
>CAYMNI010000029.1:0-16336 GCA_964391755.1 uncultured Ignavibacteria bacterium | reverse complement strand
ACCAGTGACCTCTTGCATGTCAAGCAAGCACTCTAACCAACTGAGCTAATCGCCCGCAAAAAGAAATTACCCGGTGCCCAGTCGGAGCCAAATCGCCGTTCCCGGGATGGAATCTTTGGGCTACCCGGCGTCGTTCACAATATATTCCCCGCTGCTTTCTTTGTCAAGGCTTTATTATACGATCCGTTCGAGAGCCGTGATTGCGAAGAATCCTCATTGGGTGCAAGGTTAAAAGGAATATGCTGGCGATTCTGCTTTTTCGCTTTGCCTACACCCTCCTCCTGGGGTAAAGCGACGAAGCTTGAGAATTAACTTACGAGGTCTGTCTTCCTATGACCTTTGAGGATCACATTCACAAATGTACAGCTCTTTGTCCCGATGAGCTGAGTTACATATCCGTACAACCCTGCATCCGAGAACTCAAGGCTGTCCGGGTCAGATGCCGAAAGAGTCTATCAGCCTCTCTGCTATCTTCCGGTAGACTTCCCGGCTGTCGTAATCTCCGTTCTGTTTTTTCTTTTTTGCCTCCTCCACCTTTTTCTTTCGGACAGGAGGTGATGTATCCGAAGGCTTGGCTCTCGGATTGCATGAGCCACTCCCTTTCCCGCGCTCCCGGCATTTCAGCTGCCTTAAGATGGGGTCCGTTCTGTTTTCCCCCTTGTTCTGCTGGAACGCATGGAAGCCGTGATCGTCCCCTCCCCCTTCTTTTTCCCGTGGCTTACCATAAGAAGTCATGGCTCTTTTCTCCTGAGAACCGACCTGCTGCCCGAGGTCTAATCTTTTTCTTCTAACTCATTGCTCTACAAAGACATTCCCGGTTAGGGCTTTTTCCGCACTGCTTCTGTGGAACATCCTAACCGACTTAAACATCCAGCCGGGCTGCTCCTATTAAATGTATCGACGAATAGACCTCAAACTTGACAAGGTAAACAGGCAAGATGGGGTTTCTGAGAGGAGAAATAGGGTATATCACTTATTAGCTCAGGGCAGTTCACAGGAATACGGATAATCCATCTGTTGCCTGATCAGCTTTTGAGCCTGGTCACCGGCCAGTCGGCCGCACAGATACAGCCCCAAGTCGATTGACGAGGTCACCCCCCGGGCAGTTATTACCTCCCCCTCGTCTGCGATCCGATCCTCCACCACCTGCTTGCAGTACTTCCGCAATTCGCTGAAAGCACTCGGATGGGTTGTGGCTTTTTGCCCTTGAGAAAACCTGCTGCGCCCAGAAGAAGAGCCCCCGTGCACACCGAGACCTTCAGTCGACAAGGCTGGGCAGTTCTCAGCCAAGCTATGAACTCGACATCCTTCACCAACTCTCTGGAACCGAGCCCGCCGGGCACCACGATCAGGTCATAACTATCCAGCGGCTGCGCAACATTGGTCGCTGAAAAAACTAAGCCAAAGCTGTCTTTCACCTGTGAGGATCGGGCACATACCTGCCATTTGAGATGGGGCATAAAACCCATGCTCTTCAACCGGGTCAAAGGATCGTAAAGGCCCACGAAGTCAAGCGCGGTCATGTGGTCGTAGATGATGAATCCTACTTTCGTCATTCTGTCGATTTGAAGAATTATTCGATGGTAAGTTCCCTAAGCAGACCTTCCGCATGATAGACTCTGTCCAAAAGAAACAGCACGTAACGCATGTCCACGTTGATGGTTCGGGTCAGGTCGGGCT
The DNA here is from genome assembly GCA_964391755.1 of uncultured Ignavibacteria bacterium. GTDB lineage: Bacteria > Zixibacteria > MSB-5A5 > MSB-5A5 > SM1-73 > SM23-73-3. Next base: position 14,656 of record CAYMNI010000029.1, on the reverse strand, counting down.
CGAAGACGAAATCGGAGACTATGCTTTCATAGTTGCCGTCGAACACCAAACCCACCAACTCCCCCCTGCCGTTCATCACCGGACTGCCGGAGTTGCCGTTGGTTACGTCGCAGGTGGAGAGGAAATCTACAGGTACGTCTCCGAGACTATAATCCCGATACGAACCGAAATCTTTATCGGCAAAAGCCGATCTGAGCTCCGGCGGGACGTCGAAAGGCTCTTCTCCCGTATCTTTCTGAATAACCCCGCTCAGAGTGGTCATGGATTCAAAGAACACTGCATCACGGGGAGAATAGCCCTTAACCTGGCCGTAGTTGAAACGCATGGTCCTGTTCGCATCCGGGTAGAGTTTCTTTCCCTCGTGCTCTGCCTGAGCCGTGATCAATCTCGGCTGTAACCTGGTCAGTCCGCCGGAGAATTCCTTCTCCCTGTTCTGCAGCTCATCCTTTTCAGGTTCCAGTTGCATGGCGAAATCGATGAAAGGATCGTTGAGCTTCTCCAACTCCTGCCGGCTTAAGCCGAACATTTTCAGCCTCTCCCCTTTCAAACCCAACTTAGAGCTTCGGTATAGATCCTCGGCGTACTCTTTCAGTATGTCGCTTTTGTCGTAATCGGCGATGTCTTCTACGACCCTCTCGATCGCGCGAATTTTCTGTCCCTCCGGAAGTCGTAAAGCTTTCTCAAAAAAGTACACCAGAATCCTCTTGTCCACCGCGGGGACCAGATTCACCTGGGCATCCTCCAGCTTCTGTCTGGCATCCGAGCTGTCCCGATCCTGGTAGCCCGGCTCTCTGTTTAGATCACTTTTTTCCCGCTCCAGGCTCCACTTGTAGATGGTGCATGCGAAGTTCAAGAATTCGCACTGGCCGGTCATCCATTTAACGACCAAATCCTTGTCCTCGAGATTCCGGTATCGCTTAAACAGGCTGTCCAACCCGGGCAGGACGTCGCCAAACTTGCTTTGAAGTTCCGGCGCTCTGCTCAGTGCCGTCTGAAGCGATTCCTCCTCGCCCCTCTTCTGAAGCAGAATGTCGGCCCTCTCGAAACCCTCAAGCATTCCCTGGTTTTTCTTCAAGTAGTTGTTCAGCCCCTTGATCCTGGATGACAATCTGATGCCGATTGAGGAGTCCTCTGCGGAAGCGCTGTCCAGAATACCAATCAGATCCCGGCGGGTGCTGATGTCCCAGGGGTAATCGTGTTCGATCATCTTGCTTGTCGCATACGAACTTTCGTGTCGTTCGGTTTTTCCCGGATAGCCCAGGAGCATGACGAAATCACCATCTTTCACTCCGGCCGAAGACAGCTTCAGATACACTTTCGCGTGATACGGCACATTCTGCTCCGAGTAATCCGCAGAGCTGCCATCCGGAGCCACATAAACCCGCAAGAATGCGAAATCACCAGCGTGGCGGGGCCACATCCAATTGTCTATCTCCCCGCCGTAATCCCCGATGCTGCGCGGTGGGGCATAGACCAGTCTCACGTCTTTGATCTGGAAATATGTGAAAAGGTAATACTGCTTTCCTTCATCCATGCTGGCCACTTCACACTTGACCTTCCCGCCCGCCTCTCCTTCTTGTACCATCTGTTTGGATACGTTTTCGATAGCCTGATACCTTTCCAGATCGCTCATCTCTCCATGTATTGTGTGCATGACTCTCGATGTCACGTCCTCAGACGATCTGAGGACGTATACCTGGTAGCCTATGGCCGGAAGCTCCTCTTCCTTGATGCGGGCATAGAAGCCCTCACTCAGATAATCCTTCTCCGGAGTGCTCTGTCGCTGTATGGCGGTGAAGGCGACGTGGTGATTGGTTATGATCAGGCCCTCCGGCGAAACGAAGGAGCCGGTTCCGCCCCCCACCTTGACCACGGCATAGGCTATGCCGTTGCCGGTCGGAGTATAGAGCTGTTCCGGATCAAGCCTCAGCCCCCGGGATCTCAGATTATCCAAAGACAGCTCGGGGATCGACTCCAAAAGCCACATGCCTTCGTCCGCCGGTGCGGTCACAGTCAGGACGGTCAGAAGAACCGCCATCAGGAAGGCCTGGTACGTTCTCCGATTCACATTCCTCCTCGAAACAGATCCAATGCGGAAGATAACAAACCCGACTGCCGTAGACAAGTGTTAAGTTATGATGATTAAATCTGTGGGATGGTGGAATTCCGACTGGATTCAGAGCTTTTCTATGTCTTGATATCAGGCAAAAGATGGTTTAAGAAATGCCATCGGCAGTCGCTCACCGGACACTCGCTTGCATTAAGCACCCGGATGGCCTCCAAATGCTTCTGCCCCCTCCAGAGGCTATTCGCCGGTTGGCTAAAGATGTTGCCCAATGGCCGTAGGTCCGGACGTTGTTGAAAGCAGGAGCAAGGGTAAAGATCTCCGGAGACATCTATGGTCAGCTGAAAGCGGGCAGCCCGACATCCGGGAGTACTTTTGAGAGATGTGATCCGGTGGTATACGGGAAATGGCTGGATGGCAATCCTCAACTCCTCCACCAACCTCTCCGCCCTCTCCTTCTGCTCTGTAAGCAGCGAATCGGAGCCAACTCCTCCCGCCCGGAACTGGACGTAATCTAATCCCAGGTCTTTAGCCAGCCCGGCTATTTCCTCCATAAAGTTCATGTTGGCTTGAGTCAATGTGGCTTCAACTCCCACCACCAGCGGCGATCTCCTTTTATCCCTCTCCCGGATCAACTTCTCCACGTTTCTCAGCACCGTCTGAAACTCACCCGAATCAGAAGGACGGTGGATGCGATGGTAAACTTGATCGTTGCTGGCATCAAGATTGACTCGGAGGAAGGCAAAATCCTCGGCCAGGATAGCTGCCGTTTGCCCATCGGACCAGTTGGCCTCAGTCAGGAGGCTTAAGCGGAATCCGCTTCTGATGAAAGCTCGCACCAAGCCGCAAAATCCGGGGTGTCGGGTGGGCTCCCCTCCTCCTGAGAAATCGACGAAGTCAGCCTCCAGCGAAAGCAGACCCTGGATGAGTTTTGAAAGACTGCCGGAGTCAAGGAATAGTCCTCCAGAACTGCGCCGGGCACCGGAAGCACAACCGGGACACTCATCATCAGGCATAGGGGAAAGAAGAAGCTGCGTTATGCTTGGGTACGCTCGGTTAAGTCTGGCAGCGTGGCCCAACTTGCGCTTGATCTCTTGGACCACAGCCTGTTCGAAAACGGAGAGTCTCGTCATCCGATTTCTTTTGGGAGTCTCCGTCTCCCGGGCAAAGGTGGTGGTGTCCTTGATCTGTTCTATCCTCTCGGCATTCATGTTCAGGTAATCTCTTACTTTCAAGACAGCCCTCCTGAACCCAAGTTAACAGCAGTAGATTCGTGTTTGTCTGGAATTGGAGTTTTCAGTCCGAGCGTAGCCTGAGCCTGAAGTATGGATTGTCCTGTGTTCGGTCGTGGAGTCTCAGCGTCACATGGAGGCCCTTTTGCCGACGTACTTCCGCCTGAAACGCTTCTTGAATTCATCCAGCAGGTAATGCTTGGTGGTGTAAGGAGTATTGGGCATGACCGCCTGCTTGGCCAACCTTTTTTTGACGTTCACCACCAACGGTCCCAAAAGGTCGGCGGAGGCATGGGAGGGGTCTTGAGGCACCGTCACTATGACATAGGTGAAAAGATCTTTAGAGCTGGTGTAGTTCAGCTCCTCCAGCTCCTTTTCGTCGATCTCCAGCTTGTATCCTGAAAAGAGATCCCGCGGATCCATGATCACGAAAGCCACGTTCGGATCTTCCGTGGACTGCAGCCACTTCAACGGAGCGAACCGGCCATCCTCCAGAATGACGTATCGGGTCAACTGTGAGAAACCGAGAATACCCTTGGGTAAAAGTATCACCTCGTTTTCCTTGAAATCGATTTCTCCGAATCTGCTGGTGAGAAACTTCATTCTCCCCCCTGACGCCAGGCGTCCTATGTTCATGTCGAAGGAATCATCCGGGCTTCGACTGATCTCCTTCCGCAGGCTAATTTTGTCGGATTTCGAATCATGGTCGGAGACTCTGCATCCCAAGCATAAAGCGGGCAGAAACCAGATGTCCCCGGCGGAGACGGCCGCCCACCTTATGGATCAACCTTCCTCGTAGTATACAAAGCTTGAATCGAAAGCTTTTCTATCAACCCCGTCCTCCGTGGGTCCGTCGGATCTGTTGCTGCTGAGGTGTGACCTTCTCTCCTGCCATCTCTTCCGGAACTTTTCCACCTTGCGATTCAAATCGTCTCCCGTGTCTTTTCGTCTGTTTCTGAAAAACACGTCTCATCCCTTCTTTTGGGTGGTGTCGTTTTCTTTTGGGCCGCCTTCGGATGTCTCAGGTCCGTCCCTCTCCAGCGCATCGGGAGCGGTATTCTCCTGGTCTTTCTCCCTTATCAGGGTGGCGATCCTGGAGACCTCGTCTACCGCGCTGCCTACGGCCCTTTTATTTTCTTCCTGGATCTTGAAGTATATCTCTTCTCTGTGAATGGTAACCTTCTGGGGAGCTATTACGCCCAGTCGCACCTGACGCCCCCGCACCCCTAGTATGGTGATCTTGATGTCGTCTCCGATGGTGACGCTCTCACCCAACTTCCGTGTCAGAATCAACATAGCTTCCTCTGCTCCAAGAAGTCCTGGCCGGTGAACATGATCTTATCTCAATCGGCGCCTCTGACTGAGGGATTCTCCGCTTTTTCCCGACTAAGCTTTTTACTCCAACATTCCCCCTCAGGCTCGCACTTGGGATGGGGAAAGATTGGTTTTCGGGGCCCCACCCTGATAAGAATCGGTAGCAAATCCGGGTTTTTTAGTCTGGCCGCCGAGTTTTTCCGTCAGGAGATGAGTTTGTTGTCGGCGGATACCGATTTCAACTTCTTCATAATGTACAGCACCCGCTGGCTTTCTCCCAAAAGCGCGTCCAGCGATTTTTCGATCTTCTCCATCAATTCCTTGTTCTTCTCCAGTTCTATTTCCCCGTGTCGCGAAAGCTTATAGAGCCGCCCCACCTCCATTCTCACCACCCGGACCATCCTGCACATGTCCGATGTGGTGCGACCGGTCTGATCCACCAGGTCCAGAATGTCGTCGTACACTCGGGTGGAGATGTTCCCTGCTTCCCTGGCCTTGGAGGCGGCGTAGGCCAGATTGGAGGCCATGCCCTTGGCACGATCGGTCAACTCCTCCAGCGACTTCAACACGTCCGTGGCTTTCTCAATCTCTTGTGATTTAATCATTGTTCTTCCTCGACTTTAGGCCGTCGTATCGGTAAAACTAAGTCCGGCCGACAAACTGCCTGACGATCTCGGCCTCATCTTTTCAGATCCAGAAGCGCCCTTATCTTCTCCTTGAGTTTGTCTAAATTCGGCGACTTGACCAGATATGCATCCGCCAGCCAGGACTGGAAATCGCTTTTGTAGGTGGAATACGCCGAGTTCAATATGATGGGAACCTCCCGGCTGATCTTCCTCAGTCCGCCCAGCACCTCCAGTCCATTTTGATCTTTGAGCTTGATATCCAGGATCACCACGTCCGGCGATTCTTCCTGAGCCATTCTCAACGCCTCCTCCCCGTTGGCGGTGGTTCTGACAGCATATCCCTCCTCCGAAAGCTCCTTCTGGTAAAGTTTCAGAATGTGTTGCTCGTCGTCCACCACCAGGATTCTGCCGGTGGCGGCGGGACCAGACCGTCTCTGTTCCTCTTTGGTCTTGACCTGGGTTTGATTAACAGACACCTTTCCCTCCGGGTTTTGAGATTCCTATTGAGGCTCCCACGTTTTCTTCTCCTCCCCATTCTGAGTCAGAGGCAATTCTATGTAAAATGTGCTCCCCAATCCCCGTTTGCTTTCCACGCCGATGTCGCCACCGTGATTTTTGATTATCTGCGAGGCTATGGTCAAACCCAAGCCGCAGGCTTCGGAATTGGTGGTGAAGAAGGCGTCGAAGACTTTGCTCATGTGTTCGGCGCATATTCCGAATCCGGTATCCTTGATCTCCAGCCTTGCGGATTTCTCGCCAATCCCGGTGGCTACCGACAGCATGCCTCCGTTGGGCATGGCCCACAGCGCGTTTCGGAAGATGTTCAACAGCGCGTGACGTATCAGCTCCGGATTTGCACTTATCAAAGGCAACCTTTCGCATGGAAAGACTGAGACGGATATTCTGTCCGAATCGATCTCCGTCTCCATCATCTCGAATGTCTGCTCTACCAGTTCGTTTAAGCTGACCATCTCCCGCTTGACCGAATCCGGGTTGGAGAAGTCGAGCACGTTGTTTATTACGTTCTCCATCCTTTCGGTCTCCTTGACCATGATCCTTAAGTATTCCGAGTCCGGATTCCCCTGGTCCATCTTTCTCAGAATGGAGCGGGCGAATCCGCCGATTATGGTCATGGGATTTCGCAACTCATGGGCCAACTGTGAGGTAATCTGTCCCAGGATGGACAGCTTCTCCACCTTGAGCAGTCTCCGGCTTCCCTCGGCGATCCTCTTGTTGGCTTCGGCCAGCCGGCTTACCTTCTCCTCCAGCTCTTGATACAACCTGGATTTCTCGATGGCGATGGACGCATGATGGGCACAGATGGAAAGGAGCTTCACATCGTCCTCCCCCACCGGCTTGCGGGTGATGAGATTGTCGGCCACCACTGCTCCCAACATCCTGCTTTCGGATATCAGGGGAGCCACCGCGAATTGGTCCGTCCCCAGCACCTGGAAAAGTCCGTCGTCTGCCTCCGCCTGTCCTGGATTTACCACAAAGGCCTTCTTTTCGCGCATGGATCGGATCAGCGGGTCTTTCTCCCGGGAGAGCGGGATTCTCAGTTCCTTGACGATGGTATTGACTGCCGCGTCCTCTTCCTTCAGGGCTGATCGATAGGAGCGCAGGACCTCCTCCAGGGATTGATCTTTAGCTGACAGCGATTCCCATATGCGTTGGGCTTCCTCCGGGCTGGACGGACCCAGGGCCATCGTCCCTTCCAATACCGTACCGGCATCGTTCGCCAACAGCAGGAAGGCGCGATTGAATCCCAGTCCCTGCCCGGCCGTGACTGCAGTTAGAACGATCCCCAATACCTCCTCCAGTTTCAGGGTGCTTCTGAGGACTTTGCCCAGCTCGCATATTATAGAGAGTTCCCCGACTTTCTTTTCCAGCTTCGAGTTCGACCGCAGCACGCTGGACAAATCTTCGACCAAGCCCACGGTTTCAAAGGTTTTTCCGGCCTGGTCCCTCACCGGGAAAATACGGACGAGAAGGTCCATCTCCTGCGGACCTGCCATTCTCCTCGACTCCAGCCTGCCGGTCAACACACAGCATCTGATCGCCTCGGAGATTCGATGTCTCAGCGTGTCTGTCGTCGGGGCTGCACGTCTCTCGTCTGCCTGAATCAGCTCTGACAAAGAGCGGTTCAGATACTCCAGCTCTCCATGGGGAGCGCCCAGGAATACCCCTACCGGGACCTGGTCCAGTATTCTGGCCAGGGTGGTAAGTGGCAGGCGTTCTGTACCTCGCAGGTTATCCGATGCCGGTGGTTTTGGCATAATCTGGATTTGGTTTTAAGACCGAGTGCGGTTGTCCGGGTGGCGGAGAATGCTGGAATCGATCTCCACCCTCAGATGACCGCTGCTTCCGAATATTCAGATCAGACTTCTTCTCAACAGCTTCTCCGTGGCTCTGGTCACCTGATGAGCCTCATTTCTGATCTGCCTTAATCCCTTTTTGAAATCGAGTGTGGTTTTCCCCTTAGATCGTCCCTTTTTATCCTCCTGTCGTCCCGAAAAGGTTTCCAGGAGGAATTGAGCGTTATCGGCGATCCCTGCCAGTGGAGATTTGATCTTCTGGTTTAAACTTTCCAACAGTTGGGAGGTGGGAATCATACTTCGCAACTGACCGATTTCCTCCTCCAGTTGTGCAGTGCGTTCTCTGGCGTTATCCATCTCGGCGCGCAGTTTCTCCAGTTCCGAATGGTAGTGCAGTCTCTCCAGGTTCAAGCTGATGGGAGCGGACACCAGTTCTAAAAACTTCACGTCCTGCGGTTCAAAAGCATGCGCTCTTATGTGGCTTAAGTTCATCACCCCGAAAATCTCGCCCTCTAAGGTCAAAGGCACTGCCAGAAAGGATTTTATCGTCTCCCCACCTCTTCTTCGGTGCAGGTTGGAGAGAAGAACCGGCCTCTTCTCCTTGGCCACCCAGGCGGAAAGTCCAGATCCGGCATCAAATCGGACGAAATCGATGAGATCGACCGTCTTGCCCACCGAAGCTATCTCTTGCATACGATTGCTTGTCTTGTCCAGAAAAAAGAGGCTGGCCTGGCTGAATTCCACGGATCTGCCGATCAGATTCAGCACTTTTTCGAACACTCTTCTGCCGCCGAGGGATTGGCCTATCATCTCGCAGACGCCGGCCAGCACCGCGAAATCGTTTTGCACCTTCTCCAGCTTTCTGTCTGACTGCAGGAATTTCTGTCTCCGGCCGGGATTCTTACGTATAACATTCCTTCTGGATGTGCTTTTGGTTTTTTTCGGCATTTCTCTCTGCCCCCGTCTTTTTTGCGGTTTAGAGACTGCTGCCTCCAGCCGATCAAAGTGGCCTCCGCTCCATAATCGTCCCCTCGACTTTGGACAGCTAACACATGCATAGGCGGACAGTCCCCCTAAGTGGCCTCCTGGAACCGTCCGTTCGGCCCCGCAAGGAAGGGCCCCGGCCGGATGCTCTTACGGACCTCGGCGGTTGGACGATATTCAAGCAGGCTCCTATTCGCCCCTACTCTGCGGTAAGTTCCGCTGTGCGCAGATAACTGGAGATGATCTGGCGTATCTTGTGTTTGAAATTAGTCACCCTCACCGGCAGACGTCGGATCTCCTCCGAGGAAGCGAGTTTTTCCAACTCCTCTTCTGCGGCGAATTGCAATCCCACCAGAAAATCTCCGTCCCCGGAGGGTTCAACTCTTTTGATCTTTCCTAAAACCCCATCCAAGACCACCAAACCGTTCAGGTTTAAGGTGGCGACCAAGAAGCCCTCGGTCGGCAACAGGCAATCGGTCGCCAGCAGCATCCCTCCCTCGCTTAAGTTGAGAATTTCGGCAGTGTTCTTCTTCTTGGAAAGCTTCAGTTTTCCGCCGCTGCACGTCAGCACGTGGAATCCAACGGGGGAAGACAGCTCCAGTCGGATGTACTTCCGACCATCGGAGGTCCCAACCGGAAAAGGGGTTCGCTCCAAGACGGAAGACAAAGAATTGGTTTTGGGATCAGTTCCCTTGGAATCAAGCAAAGCGAATCCTCCTTTCCACCCCTTAAGTGGCGGCAATGGTGCTAAAGGGTTTGGGTTAGTTCGAATAAGTAGCGTCGCCTGCAATCCGCTTTGGTCCTTCGAGCTGCAATGACGCCAGAAAAGCGATTCTCCTCATCATAAGCAAGAGATCGAAGCCCTCGCGTCCCCCAGACTACTGCGAGACACCGAAGATCAACCTTGTCTCTAAACTATCAACTCCGGTGACGGCTGCGGCTTTCTTGGGATGGCGGAAGCGGCAACCAATTTCACACGGAATCCGAATTCGTCGCCCCGGCCGCTGTTCGGCTCCAGGCGGCCTCCGAGTCTCTCCAGAATTCCGGATGCCGTCTTGACCCGCTCTCCTGAGATCAAACGGTCCGGATCGGGTGGCTCAACCTGCTTTTCCGTTGCCCGACCCTGCAGGTCTAACCATACGTGTTCGCCCTCCGCGCGCACTCGAAGGCGAACGGTTCCGCCGGAAGCAAGCCAGCCCTCAAGCTCCCAGATTAGAATCAAAACGGCCATCTCCAGGTCGCCCGGATTTCCGAGAACCGGCGGAAGTTTGTCCTCAAAGTCCGTCTCCAGCTTGACCTTGCGTGAGTTCAACAGATATGCCAACAGCGCCAGATCGCTGTTTAATATGTGCAGAACGTTCACCTCTTCCCTATCGCCGATCTCTGTCGACTGTCTGTGAAGGTGATCCGAGAAATCCTTGACCAATGAGCTTATCTTGGTTGCACTATTCTCTAACGCTTCCAGGATCTTCTGGTTGGAGGAGCTGGGGGACTTTTTGTGGTTCATCCTGAGAAGTTGAGTTCGTCCCAGGATCACCTGAAGGGGGTTGTTTATCTCGTGAGTCAGTGCCCGGCCCAATTGAGTGGTGGCGTAGACTTTCTCCTTTTCCAGTAACCCGAACTTGTACCCTTGTGGAGAAGCGGTGATATTCTCCACATAGAGACTTTCGATGCAGGAACGAATGATTTCGGTCCACACCACCATGTCTGCGGTGGATCGGTTCTCGGGAAAGACATTCTGTCGGAAATTCATCACCCAGAAGCCGTCTGTCGTGCCCATAATCTTGAACGGAATGATCAAAAAGCTCCCCTTCTCCGGCACCGAAACCGTGTGCCTTTTCTCTTCTCTGATCGCCAAATGGATGTCCCCGCTTTCCCACATCCTTCTGGTTTGCTCCTGAAACTCCTGCAGGTTCTCGTCCGAAGAAGATTGCGACGAAAAGGCCAGGTTCTTTATGCCACCGGTTCGCCGATCACAGAGGAACACGCCGGCATCGCCAAAACCATAAGTTTCCCGCAACAGGTCCATGAGCGAACACAGTCGATAGATCAACACCGACTCCTTGTCTTCGTCTTCCCATGGGGCCGAAGCCCAAGTCTGTTTGGAGTCGGGTTCCGGTGAGTCCTTCTGCTCCATTTCGACCATTGCCTGAGACAACTCACCGACCATGGAGGTCATCTGGTCCAACTTCAGGTTCAGAGATCGAAACTGTGAGCGTAGTAGGGTCTCTCTTTCATGCGAATGATGCGGACCGCTTTCCGCGCCGCGATTATCCTTCTGGTCCTGTGGCAGGTTCAGACCTCCATATGTCTGTTTCAGATCCATCTGATGCCTCCGGGCTTGTCCGTATGTGGTAAAGAGGTTCTTGTAGCCTACAGAGAGAACTTATCTCTGATCATGCCTCGCAGTTTGAGAACCGCCTTGGTATGTATCTGGGAAACCCTGGATTCGGAGATCTGCATCACCTCGCCGATCTCCTTCAAGGTCAATTCCTCGTAATAGTAAAGGGCCACCACCAATCTCTCTTGCTCGGACAAATGACTTATAGCCTGGATTAAGTAAGCCTTCAGTTCCTCCTTCTCCATGTCCCCTAAGGCACTCTCCGTGCTGAGGCCCTCCAATGTCTCGACCCTGGGCACCTGTCGGTTATCCTCCTCCTTGTAGATCATCTCGTCCAAAGACAGCACGGTGGTTGAGGCAACGTCATCTTTGGCAGAAAATAGCTCCTGGGTGGAGATTTTAAGAGACCTGGCCAGTTCCACATCCGAGGGTGTTCTGCCCAACTGGTTCTCCAGCTTGCTGGTGGTTCTGTCGATTGCCCTGGACTTGGCTCTGGTCGATCGCGGCACCCAGTCCAGAGAACGAAGTTCATCCAGGATGGCGCCCCGGATCCGGGGAACCGCATAGGTTTCGAATTTAACTCCCCGAGACGGATCGAAGTTGCTCATAGCCTCGATCAGCCCTATGACTCCGGTGTTGACCAGATCGTTCAGCTCCACCGACTTCGGAAATCCCATGGCCATTCGACCTGCAACGTTCTTCACCAGAGGCAGATACTCCTGCAGAAGCCGCTGCCTCACCTCCGGGTCATTGTCCTCTTTGAACCTGGCCCATTCTTTCTGAACTGCCATTGGGTTTACCTCACTTCGAGAAGGTTTGTACCAAGCGGACACGCCTTGTCTCCGTGAATCCCGATTTGGCTGACAGCGGTGACGAATGCGCCTAAAATGGGGTATCGTTCTTTATATCGTCGCCGATTTGCCCATTCTTTAGTTCGGGCGGGGAAGCTTCGGAAGGCTCTGAGGAAGATCACGCCGAGCGTCAGAGACGCATCCCTTTTGCGAAATTCCTTCCGGGAGCGGATGATGCATCTGAACCTGGCTTGTGTCAAGAGAGCCTTGTTTGATCGTGAAGCAGGATACAAAGACAAGTGTGTCTCCGATTCTTTCAGTTCCGTTCACTCTATCGAATCAGTTCCTCCATTCAGAACTGAAATACTTTGCAAACCCTGTGCCGAGACATTGTGCTCCCACCGCCTACCGTGTAGTCTCCTGACATACAATGCGTTACAAGGATCACGGAGAGAAACGTTACCAGAGACGATGAAGAGATTGCGGAAAGAACTTCCAAAAAGTGTAGGAAAGAAGTTCCACTAATTGGGATGGTGGAACTGTCCGACCGTTTGATTCGGCTATGATTTGCTAGTTAACAAAAGGTCTTTGAGACAGTATCGTGCAACTTGATTCAGAGGAGAATATCAAGCGTGTGGGGGGGGACAGCCACGCGGACCGCGCGCCCTCACACGCCTGTACGGGTCTATCTGGAGGCGCGTCCGGGCGTCCAGGCAAGGGCTAACTTGACGAAGGCAAGTATCATTCTGTACACAGCGGCGAGCAAGATGGTGTACTCGCTCTCTCAGAAGGCCTTAAGGATAGGGCGCGTGAGGCTTGCGAAATTCCACTGCGGCGGAATCCTTGTCCACCGCTGAGCCTTGCGAGTGGTAGACCATCTCGGAACATGGACAAGCACAGGAGAATGGTGGAAGCAAGATGTAACGAAAAAAAAGCATCGGAGATAAACTCCGACGCCACATTCCTTCTATCTTTTGATGATGCGCTAAGGTTGTGTGGCTAATCGCCGGCTTTTCGCCTCATCTTGCTCCCTAACGAGGATTCGGATGATTTGAGGCTTCTTCTCTCCGGCTCAAGGTACTCTCTGTCCCAGATATCGTCGGTCAGCTCGGTCACCCTCCCTCCGTACTGACAAAGACCTTCCACAAAAGCCTCAGATTTCAAAGCCTCTGCTGCTTCGGGATTGATGGGTCTGGCATTGTGCTCGATCACGATCTGGTGGAAACGTCGGTGGTGATCCCGAATGGGACAGGGGGTGATTTCGTTCTGCACCAGATGTGGGGGCTGCATGTAGCCGTATTCGCTCTGCCATTCCCGAACGGCACGCATGAATGGCGTATCGAGAACGTCGTTGACGTTTCCGCCGCCGGCATACACGTCTTTTATATTGTGGGTGGAGTATGGGGTGAAGACACAGGGCATGACGCTGCCGTTCCAGTCTATGTAGAAATAACCTCCTTCCCTGCCGGCACACAGGCATCCGTCGCTGATCGATCCGGAGTTCCAGAAATCCGCGATGAACATCTTGTCTTTGTGGACAAGTTCCCTCTCCCTCAAATACATCTTCAGTCTCTGCTCCGGAGTGATCAAAAGATCCAGCGTAAACCGGCAGCCGATGGGCATGTACTGGAATATCCAGGCATAGATGGCTCCCTGCCGATTGAAGTAGAAGTCAAGGAATTCCTCCGAGAGGAGAAGCTCGGCATTGTCCTTGGTGGCGGTCAGGGAAATTCCGAAGGGAACCCCTGCCTCTCTCAGATTTTCCATGGCCCTGAGGATCTTCCGGTAAACTCCCTCTCCCCTTCTTCTGTCCGTCTGCTCCTCGAAACCCTCCACCGAAATGGCCGGCGAAACGTTGCCCAATTCCGCCATGCTCTCCGCTCTGTTCCGGTCGATCAGGGTGCCGTTGGTGAAGATCAAGAAATAGTTGTCGTCGTGTTTTTCAGCCAGCTCCAGAATGCCCTTGCCTTGGCTTTTCCACATGAACGGCTCCCCGCCGGATATCACGGTGAAGAACGAGCCCCAGTATTTGGTTTTATCGGTGACTATCCGGTCCACCAGATCGAAATCCAGCTTTTTTTGGGATTCGGTCAGATCTCCGGCATAGCACCGATCACAGTGCAAGTTGCAGGCAGCGCCGGGACTGATGGTCAGAAAGCCCGGCGGCTCCAGTCCGCGCTCCTCCTTGAACTTCTGCATCTCCTCCCTGCCGCCAAGGAAGATGTTGCCCAAAAGCACCTTGAGAAGGCCCTTTCTCACCCGCGCCGATATATTCTTTCTCTTGAGAGCCTTGTCCACTCCGTGAAGCAGGTTTCTGGTGATGGCCCACTTGTCCAGTTGCACACGACGGGGACGCCTCTGTGGATTCATCTCCACGAAGAGCTCATGAATCTTCTTGTCAGCCTTCTTGAGTATCACCCCTCGAATGGCATCGTTTGCTACGGCCGCGTCCAGCAGTCCGGTAAAGGTGGCCAGAATTATGGCTTTCTTTCTCCGGCTCAGTTCCATTCTTTCCCCTCAGTTCCATTACTCGATGTTTCGAAACACAGATCGCACGTTGTCCTCTTACTCCACGCGACCTTGAGCAAAAGCATCCTGGGCAAAAGCCCGGCTTTCGCGACTCCCTAAAGAATACTTGGATTTGTACCAGACAATAAATCTGACCGCATCGGGAATGTCAAGGAGAAAAAGCGAAGAGGATTTACATAATAAGTTAAGCGGAAGGATCTATCGGCTTCCGCACATTGGATTACCACCCCCGAACCTTGGGCTTCCGGGTTCACCGGCGGAGGGAAAAACCAGCCCCAGGGGGCATGAGTCTATTAACATATGAAAAAAGGCGACCGGTGTATGGCCGCCTTTGACTTGTGGTCTTTTGAAATCGGGTTCTGTTATTCCCGGCTCAGTTCTTTATCCGGCTGAGGTACTGATCCCAGGCTGTGCATCTGATCGGTCACGATGCTGGGAGTGACGAAGATAATCAGGTCA
>CAYMNI010000028.1:0-16421 GCA_964391755.1 uncultured Ignavibacteria bacterium | reverse complement strand
TTGAGGCCATGGATACCGGCACCATGCTGGACGTCGACTACAGCATAACCTGCCGAACCGGCTTGCACTGTGCCCCCCTGGTGCATAAGCAATTGGGTACCGACAAGATTCACGGATCGGTGAGATTCGGATTAGGACCTTTCAACACCGCCGAGCATATCCAAGCCGCTATCAATGCCGTGGGGGATATCGCCCGCATTCGCCAGAAGCAGAAAGCCTGTTAACTCTCCGGCCCGACCTTCCCAACATCAATTCTTTTTCTTTTCAATCACCAAGGCATCCGCGACCATCTCGGATACAGTCTTGATTTCTACTTTCAAATCATATTCGCGGTTTAGCTCGGTTAGCTGGTCGATACAATTGTGACAAGGGGTAACCACGATCTTAGCCCCGGTTTTGCGGATCTGATCTGCCTTGATCTTACCTGTCTCCAATCGCCTCTTGGCGTATCGTGTCATTGCCAACTGTCCGCCTCCGCCGCCACAGCAGTAGTTCTTCTCGCGATTGGGGTGCATCTCCACGAAGTCGGTGACCGCATTCTTTAGAATAAAGCGTTGCTCTTCGATTATGCCTCCCAGGCGCACCAGGTTGCAGGGATCATGCAGCGTCACCCGTTTCTGGTTGTGTGAAGGGTCAAGCTTGATGCGTCCCTGGCGGATGTAATCGGCGATAATCTGGATAATGCTTTTGACCGCAAATCTATCCTCAGCAGCCATCCATTCCGGCGCCTCCCAGCGATTGGAATTGTAGCCGTGACCACATTCACCCAGGACGAGCGTCTTTGCTCCCAGTTTCACCATCGACTCGCGCAAACGCGACGAAATCAGAGCTGCCTCTTTGTCATTCCCACTGTAAAGCCCATAGTTGGTGACGTCGTAATAATCGCTGGATACGGTCCAGTTCTCTTTTGCAGCATAGAATATCTTGGCGGTGGCCAAAAGAGAAAGGGGGAAGAATTTCGGCTCGCGGGGATTGACGGTGTAAAGCATTTCCGTGTTAGGCTTATCCACCGGGATATGCGCTTCAGGATCACCTACCTCCCCTTGCAGCTCCTCACTCAACCAGTCCAGAGTGTCGAGCCACTCCTCCCGGGGAATGCCCATGTTGTTCCCCTTCTCCACGGCGGTGGTCACGGTGGACTGCAAGTCAGGAGGAACCAGGTCAATGGAAGCCAAGGTGGTTCTGGCCATGCGAATCAGACGCGTGATATTAATCCCCATAGTGCAGTTAAGCGCACAGCGTCCGCACAGGGTACAACGTCCGAAAAGCGAATCCACCCACTGCTCGACCGTCCGGCTGTCCAAAACACCATCAGCCTGGGATTTCTTTTTTAATTCACCGAGTACGGTCACCAGCTCTCTGAATACCGATCTGACCAATCTCAGTTTGTAAGCCGGGATGGCCTCGGTCTCTCCCGTGATTAGAAAATAGTGGCAGGAGTCGGCGCAGAGGCCGCAACTGACGCACGATTGCAGGTTGGCAGCCGCGCTGTGGTCAAGCAGCCGCTTGAACTCTGCTAAGGCCGATTCCAACTGTTCCGGCTTCAGCTGCCGGATGCGCTCCAGGTAGGGATCTTTGATCTCTTTTTCGGATGCCATATATCAAGCTTTCTTTGCCGGATGAGGGAGCACGCCCCTTCTGCCAAAGAACGTGCCGAACAGAATCCGGGAGTAGAAGAAGAAAGCGCAGTGACGAAGCTTCCCGAACGGAATGTAAATGAAGGTAGTGATAGCCAGAAGAAGAAACGGAACGGACATTGTCTCCGCGAAAGTTGCTGCCAGAGCCGACAGCAGAAGAAGATCGACCAGAACGTTGGCCAGGTAGTCATCGCCGCTGCTTAAGGATCTCATTTGTGGTTTGATTATTCTCTTGAGGAGCAATGCCATTCCGCTGGCGACGCTAACAGCCAATAGTATTCGTGCCGGCCATAAAAACGCCCAGGGAAGCGACATGCTCAACAGGGCCGTTACTATAAACAGCATAGTGATAAGGATGCCCAGGTGATACAAGATGCCGCCAAGATAAGTCCAGATGTGCTTGGCAGCGCTCTCTTTTTCCCAGGGCAACATGCCTCGTCCGAAAGCATACACCACACCCTGCAAGTTGCTGCCCCGCGGATGGGCAAATGTCGGTCTCCGGCCAAATCCCAAAGTTCTCACAACTATTATCGTGAGCACCACGGCACAAAACAGCGCCGAAGCCGCAACCCCCAGTTTCAACACCGTAAACAGAGACATTTTAAGGAACCTATACGCAGCCGTCAGGCTTTGGCAGGCCGGCAATCTTGCAAGCCCCCTTGGCGGGACCTGAGGGGAACAATTCGTAAATGCGGCGCAGAGGCAAACCCGTGGTCTTACAAATGGAGCGCACCATGGGCGCCAACTTGGTTTCCAGATAGTGATTCCGAATGAATTCGATCACCGCCCAGTGCTCCGGAGTCAGGCTGTCGATGCCTTCCGCAGCCTTGGCCAAAGCTTCGGCTGCTTGTTTATCCCACTGACCGGAGTCTATCAGAAACCCCTCTTCGTTAAGCGCCAGTTTTTTGCCGTCGACGTCGAGATCGGACATGGGCACAACTCCTCCGAATGAATAATCTGACCGGGAAGATAACGTAAAATAGCTTGTTTTGCAAGTAGATTTGCATCCCGGCACCGTTCCGAAAAGGTGGCAGTTGGCATAGACCAGTCAATGGATGGTAGCCGTTTAGTCCGTTGACGGCCTCTTACGTCTGCTGTCTACCGCCCACCGTCCACCGCTAAGTCCACAATCCGTCCATACGGACGCCCCCGGACGGGCCCGTCTGGGCGTCTGGGCGTTACATCCGTTTAATCCGTTGACGGCTTGAAACAAGCATCCAGCTTTCCGTGCCCGCCGGGTACATTATGGAGGGTTTATCAAGGCGAGGCTTGACACTACCGAGGGGCGTTTGTAACTTGTGCTTTTGTTGAAGTTCTTGGGCATGCGATTCTCTTAAAAGACTAATCCATAACACCGGATCCGAATTGACCGACAAGATCAACATCTTCTCAACAACCCGGTTCCTGACCAGTTTCGCTTTCGGAACCATCCTGCCGGTTTACGTCCTCTACTTCCGGCACTATCAGATCAATCTATTTCAGATAGCTCTTTTGGCGGCGGTTTTCGAGGCCTCCATCCTGCTTTTCGAGATACCCACCGGACTGGTGGCGGACGTGTTCGGAAGAAGAATCTCGGTTGTCCTCTCCGCCATCGTTTCCGTCCTCTCAGGAGTTATCTTTATATTCTTACCCTTTCTGAGCGGATTTATTGTCGCAGAGATCGTGGGCGGACTGGGGGAGACGCTGAGATCGGGCGCTTTGGAGGCGTGGCTGGTCGACTCGCTGAAACACGAGGGGAGAGAGGATGAACAAAAACATGCATTTGCCCAGGGGACCAGGTTTAAAACCACGGGCAACCTGTGCGGGTTGATCCTGGGGGGATACTTAGCCTCTCTGGAGATGAGGCTGGTCTGGGTGCCCTTCACCGTGGTATTTCTTGCGCTTTGCCTGTTTCTAATCTTGTCGATGAAAGAAGATTACAGAGCCGCGGTATCGATTCGGGGGAATACTGTTGCGAGATTATCGGAGACCGTGAAACAGAGCATGCGAGTGCTGAGATCGCAGACGCTGATTCTCGCCCTGGTTATGCTGGCCCTTTTCTCGGAGTTCTCCTTCGAGGCCGTCTCCCAGTTTTGGCAGGTGCATTTCGATGAGGGCTTGCTGATTCCGACACGATACTTCGGCTGGATTTTAGCGACGGCATCGGTGTTGACGATTCTCTTCGTGAACAAGGTCACGAAGCTTTCCGAGAGGTTCAAAGGAGAGGTCACTGCTCTGGTGATCCTGGAGTCTCTCTTCCTGCTGAGTCTTCTATTCATTGCGCTGACCACTTCTCCCCTTCTGGCCGTCATGCTCTTCATTCTCCTTCAGAGCTTCGTCAGCTTTGCAGAGCCTATCTTCCTGGACGTGTACAACAGACACATCCCGTCGGAGCAGAGAGCCACGTTGCTCTCCTTTAAGAATCTGGTCGGCTCCGGCGGAGAGGTGCTGGCTGCCTTGTGTATCGGAGTCGTGGCGCAGAAGTACGGATTGCGAATCACATTCGGATTGGGAAGCGCAGTCTTGTTCCTCGGACTGATTGCGTTTCTGTTGCTCATCACTCGGAAGTCGGCGAAATCCACATCGTGAATGCAGGATGAGACCCAGAGAATCCGGCCACTGCGTCTTTGAATGAAAAACCAGAACCTGGCTTCAGTCAGGTTCTGGTCTGATAACGGTTGGTTGTGGAAGTAGCCCAAGAATTGCGGTTGCACTTATTTGAGGAGAATCATCCTTCTGGTGATCTGGCTTGTGCCGACATTCAGTCGATACAGGTAAACCCCGGAGGCCACCCTATCGCCCGCATCATCGGTGCCGTCCCAGATGACCTCATATCTTCCCGGATACAGCAGATCGTCGACCAGCGTTTTGACCAACTGTCCCCGGATGTTGTAGATTTTCAGGGTGGCGTGGACGGGACCATTAACCGTCAACTGTGAACCATCCACCGCGTTTCCCTGGGTGGTGCGGACGGGAGTCTGCCTACTGCCTACCGTGTACTGTATGCTGGTCACAGGGTTGAAAGGATTGGGATAGTTCTGATGAAGCGAGAAGCTCTCCGGCAGGCTTTCCTCTTCCTCCTCTTCCTCTATGCCGGTACACAGGCATTCATATTTGGCCTTGGCCCGGGCCATGTTGTCTTCGAGCTCCTCCAGGCTGGCTCCGGCCACCACGGCGAAGCTTACCGACACCTCCTGTCCCGGAGCCAACTGCATCGGTCCGCACGAAATCAGTTGAGACCAGTCCTTGGTCTCCGACCCTGTTGCGGAAACGCTGCTGGAAAGTTCCCGGCCGGACTTTTCCGGAACCTGCCCTCTCAAGAACTGATACTTCTCGTAATCGGAGAAGCCGTCATACAGCGTCTGGGCATTGTCTATCTGGGTCGAGAAATAAGGCTGGTCTGAAAGCGGAAGCAGACTCAGGTAGGTTTCGTTATCCGCGTCATGTTGGTAGTAAAGCGACAGTTCCTGATGAAAACCGACCAGATCGTTTTCGGCGGAGTTGCCGGAGATGTCCCAGTCGAAAAACAGCCCCACGAAAGCCTCCGGGATGGGGTCAGAGCTCACGTTCCGTATGGCATACTGCAGAATCAAGAAATCGTCGTAAACCGGATCGGCATAGGCGTAGCTTCTCTGGGTGATCTCGACTCCCAGCGGATTTTGAGACTTGGTGTCGGCGAATCTGCAGCAACCGTCCTGATCGGCGATGGCACCCGGCGTCTGAATGGAGAGCTCGCCGCCGGACAGCGCTTCGAAATCCTGCTCGGGCACTTTTCCGTCTTCTCCCCGGGCACCATCCGAGACCTGATTCGGCCCGGCTGTAATCATGAGCGCAGCCTCGTACAGTCTGTTTCTGCCGTCCTTGGGATACACCCAGCCTTTTCCGCCCAGAGGATTGAAGGAGCCGTTGGCCAGACCATACTGGCCGAAATTGGATAGGGTGAACTGGAAGTTGCCCGCGTCGTGATCGGCCAGGGAGGATGGGGGAAGGGAACCGACGGAGATGAGAATCTCCAACTGGCCCAGGTACTCCGGCTCCTGGCCGGTTAAGAGAACTTCAAACTCGACTTGTCTGCCTGAGGGGACGTTGGG
Organism: uncultured Ignavibacteria bacterium; assembly: GCA_964391755.1. Classification (GTDB taxonomy): domain Bacteria; phylum Zixibacteria; class MSB-5A5; order MSB-5A5; family SM1-73; genus SM23-73-3. Next base: position 10,714 of record CAYMNI010000028.1, on the reverse strand, counting down.
ATCGAATCCGAGTCTGAAGGGAGAGCCCGAATTGGAGACTTCCTCTCCTTTGTCCACGCTGCCCAGGTAGCTGCTGCCGGAGATGATTTCCACCAGCGAATCGGAGCTGCTGACGGTTGCCACCACCCCTTCTAAGTCCACCCCGCTGTTTTTCACCCGGATCACCAGGTCGATCCGGTCGCCCGGTTGAAGCAGATCTTCCCCGGTGTGATAGAATCCCGTAAGATAGAGATTGGGCATGTTCGGCTGGGCCAGTATCTCCAGTGCTCTTTTTATGTTTATCAAACCGTGGCCGTAACTGTTGTCCTCGCCCTCCGGACCGAGATCAGAGCACGATTCCAAAAGAGCTTGTTTGATCTCTTCTGTGGTTGCATCCGGATTGTACTGCCGGAGAATGGCCACCGCGGCCGATGCGAATGGAGCCGCCATGGAGGTGCCGCTCATCAGACGATATTCGCCGTTTTTATAACAGGAGTAGATGCCCACTCCCGGAGCGCAAAGCTCCGGCTTTATGCTTTGGCCATCGCAGCCGGAGGGACCTCGCGAGCTGAAGGAGGCAACCGGGAAACCGTAACTTGAAGGATCCACGGCTCCCACGGAAAAGCAGTTGGTGGGCGAGGAGATCCGGTCGGCCGGAGTACGCAAGGTGGCGTCCCCGGGCCCTTCGTTCCCGGCGGCAAAGATGATCACTATTCCCGCATTCTCCACGTTGTCCATGGCATTCCAGAAGGTTTGGTCGCAGGGGGGCTTGTATCCGGTGGGAACTCCCCAGGAGTTGTTTATCACGTCCGGCACGTCGTCCGAAGTCTCCGGGTTGCCGTCCGGATCGGCGGCCCACTGGAAAGCAGAGAGTATGTCGGCAATGGTCTGAGAAATGGAAGCGCCCCTGTCGATGACCGCTGCGGAGATCCATTGGGCAGCGTAGGCCACGCCGAAGGTATCCGACTCGGTCCGACCGGTCATGATCCCCATGACATGGGTTCCGTGACCCTTGTCGTCCTTGGGGAATTCGGAGCCGTAGGGGTCAAACCAGCAGGCCGAAGCCGAGCCTCCGTTATTTCCCCTCCAGCCTGAGAAAAGCGCCGGGTGATATCCGTCCACTCCCGTGTCGAGGCTGCAGATCAGCCGCCCCGCGCCAGTGTAGCCCATCTCCCAGGCCTCTCTGGCGCCGACAGCCGAAAGGCAGCGCTCACGTTCCGCTATGTTTCCCGAGGATTTCTCTATGGATACGGGGTCCACCAGGGTGACGGGATAGTTTTCGTACACCGCCTCCACCTCCGGTCTGGAGGCAATCCGCTCGATCTCCTCTGGGGTGGCGGTAACCAGAATCGCATTGGTTATCCAGAAAGACTTATAGTTTCCCACTCCCCCGTCTGCGCATCTTTTGTCCAAGTAGTCGATCAGCTCGTACTGAGTGCGGTTCGCCTTGATCCTAAGCGACCTCACCACAGTCTGGTGCCTGACTTTCCTGGTGGCTTTGTTCAGTTTCAGCTTGAAACTCAATTCAGAGGCGTCCACCTGATCCTTCATCACCACCAGACAGGAGGTGAGTTCATCCGGCTTCAATCCCATCAGCTTTAGTCTGAGATCCTCACCGATTTCACCGCCGAAGGCCACAAAGCTCTTGAAGAAGAAAAAGATCAAAAGAAAGAAGAACGCTATTTTTCTGAATCGGGGGGGCATGGTTTGCTCCTTGACATTATTTCACAACTGCTTAAAAGCAAAGCCGGTGCCGCAGAAAACTCTGTTTAACCTGCCTGACGTTCCAAAGTCGTAACCAGGCGGCGACGCGGAAAGGGAAGGGTTAACCCGCGACTTGATAGGAAGTTAAAGCTAAGGTGAGATTGAGTTATTTTCAGACAGCGGGGATGGATACTTATGATTCTTTCCGGGATATGCAAGGCGATTCGCATTCGTATGCAATGATATTCATGTTTTCCTTCGACTGGTGAATCCTACCATCGGCGGGGAAATTCAGGAATTACTCCCATCTGACTGAACCTTGTTTGGTCGAGGAGTCTATCTTGGGAGCGAAGAATCTTCGGTTCTTTGATTTTCTCCCGTTCCGGGCGGAGTGTCGAAGGAATGTCGTTCGGACTTGAGGGGCGAGTGTAGGTAGATATATTCAATCCGACCCTCTCCCACCATCCGTTCAATCCCCAGGACAGAGGATATTTGGTAACGTTCGGGATTGTATTCCGAACGCATCGGGATCGGATTCAATCCCGGCGGCCTCATGGAACAATAAGGAGAGAGATGGAAAGGGGTTATTCCAACAGCGTATCGTGCGTATAATAATAAGCAGTGAGGCGGCCTGTTGGGTTTTGCTTTGACGTGCAGATCCGTAAAATGGGGTGGAGTATGCTAAACGGCGTTTCCCGAACGCTTCTTTTGATCTTCGTTTTGATCTTAGCTTGGATTGTGGGCTTATCTGCGGCACCTCCCACCCGGGAGGTGGCAGAGAAGCTTCGGCAAGAGGGCAAGCTGCAGGAATGGACAGAGTTGTGGGAGTCGGCTGCCCAGCGGGGGATGTACGATCCCAATCCGGCTTTTGCCCTCAGGCTGGCAAAGAGAAGCACGGGCGACGTGGATACCTTAAGACCTCTGGTCATCTGCGTGGAGTTCACCGATAATTCTCATTCTTACAACACCGACACGTTGGAATGGCTCCTTTTCAGTCGGGGTTTTTCCGTGCCCACCGGCAGCTTCAGGGACTACTACCAGGAAAACTCCTACGGACAGCACGACCCGCAGGGAGGGGTCTACGGCTGGGTTTCGGCGCCCCAGCCCTATACTTATTACACCAATTATCAGTATGGTTTGGGCAGCTACCCCCGAAACGCTCAAGGTTTGGTCGAGAACGTGCTGGCGGCAGTGGATCCTTATTTAAACTTCCAGGATTACGACTATGACGGAGATGGCTATCTGGATGGTCTGATGATCGTACACGCCGGTCCGGGTGCGGAGGAGACGGGCAACGTTGGGCACATCTGGTCGCATCGCTGGTCAATCACCCAGCAGATCAGAGACAACGTCAAGATCAACAGCTACACCATGCAGCCAGAGAAGCACGGTGGCGGAGGCTTGATCGACATCGGCGTCTTCTGTCATGAGTGGGGACACGATTTGGGCATCCTGTGGGAGGAATACGATACGGATTATAGCTCCGACGGCTTGGGGGACTGGAGCGTTATGGCCATCGGTTGTTTCAACGATGACGGCAAGAGTCCCGCGCACCACAGCGCGTACTGCAAATACGTCTTGGGATGGACCGACGTGGTCAACGTCACTTCGAACATGACGGATGTTGAGATTCTTCAGGCTGAGACTTCGCCGGTGACCTACCGGCTTTGGTCTTCCGGATCCATGGGGGATCGTTATTTCTTGGTGGAAAACAGGCAGAAGACGAGTTTTGACTCTCATCTTCCGGGTGAGGGTTTGCTGATTTACCATGTTGACCAGACGAAGGGCACCAACGATCTGGAGTGGTGTCCCGGAGACGCAGCCTCCAATCACTTCAAGGTGGCGTTGGAGCAGGCGGACGGCAGATTCACGTTGGAGGGATGCAACGACAGTCCCAACGGAGGTGATGGAAACGATCCTTTCCCCGGCTCCTGGAATAAGAGGGCCTTCGACGACACCACCACGCCCGGCTCACGAGATTACGACGATGACGTCACCCAGGTGGCGGTGTGGAACATCTCCGATTCCGATTCGGCCATGTACGCCAACTTCGATGTAACCTGGTCTCGTCCCAATCTGGCTCTGGAGAGCTTCTCACTTGACGACAACTCCGGGGGGGACGGTGACGGAAGAGCGGAACCGGGAGAGACGGTAAAACTCTACTTTTCACTATCCAACACCTGGAAGAGCCTGTCTGGTTCATGGGTCACCGCCTCGGCCGATACGGAGGGAATCGACTTCTCCGTCGATTCGGTCTATTTGGGAGACATCCTCTCCGGCCACACGGTCGACAATTCGGGCAATCCTCTACAATTCAGCGTGGCAGCGGGATTCCCTTCCAAGATGGTCGATTTGAACTTTCACATATGCGGCGACGGGGGGAGTTATTGCACCGATAGAACGCAGTCCGCTTCCATCGGTCCCCCCGAGATTCTCTTGGTGGACGATGACAACCACGTCAGCGGAGATTCGAACTACGCTCCCCTTTACCAAAAATCGCTGGATGCGTTGGGACTGATTTACGATACCTGGGACAAGACGGCTGATCCTGAATCCACCGTCTACTTTTCCCCGTACCAAGTGGTGATTTGGTTCACCGGAAACCAGAGGGAAGACATTCTGCCCGGTCCGGACGTACAGAACCTGAAGGACTACTTAGATGCCGGCGGCAGGCTTTTCTTGACCAGCCAGGATGCAGTACAAAAGTTATCCACCTCCGGCAGCCAGGACGATTCGACCTTTTTGGCCGACTATTTGCACGTCAGCTACGGAGGAGTCCGGATCGAACCGTTGGCCATGGGCGTGTCGGACGATCCGGTAGGCGGCGATGTGTATCTCTATCTGGGAGGATACTATGCGCCGGACAACCAGGAATCCAAAGACATCTTGATCCCGGATTCCTGCGCTTCCCCCATCTTGAATTATGCGGACATCTGGTTTGTGGCCAAGGACTCGGTCGCCGGAATCAAATACGAGGCGGATTTCAAGGTGGTCTTGTTCGGGTTCGGATTCGAGGCAATAGACAGCACCGGTCGCACCTTGTACGGGCACGAGCTGTCCCAACCCATCCCGGTAATGGATAAGGTTTTAGACTGGCTGCAGGCACCGTCGCGCATAGGTTCGATCGCCCTGGATGCCCCGGAGTATTTCGGGACGGAAGATTCCCTGGTGGCCACGGTGAGCGACCCCGATTTGAACTTGAACCCGGAGGAGGTGGATACCGTTTCGATAAGAGTTGCCAGCAACACCGATCAGGTCGGGTTATCCATACTCTGCACCGAGACGGATGTAAGCTCGGGAGTGTTTTCGGGAAGTTGCGGGTTTATCAATGGCACCACGGACGACGTGAACGACTCCCTCTCGGTCTCAGACGGTGATACCGTTCTGGCCACCTATGCCGACTTAAGTCCGCCCGGTGACCGTACGGCCAAAGCAATGTGGTGGGCACAACAGCCGGATTTAGATCCGCCCGCTTTCACGGTGGGAGTCATGCAGAATCCCGTTTTCTCGGCCGAGTTGGAGATCTATGCCATCCCCTCGGAGAGTTTGCAGGCGGCGCCCAACATCACCCTGGGAACCACCGCACTCGAGGTCAACCAGGTTTCCTACAACGGAACTGTGATTTATTCGTCTCACCACACCCTGACCGGTGCGGGGAACATTCAGATTCAGGTGAGCGGCATGGACTGCGCGGGTAACGTGGGATATCACACGGAGGTTTTTGCCGCAGGTAAAATCCTTCCTGCAGGAGGGAGCGCGGCCAGTCATGACGGAGTCCTGCACCTGGGAGTAGGTCGGGGAGCGGTAGACAAAGAAGAGTTTTTCCTGGTGTTCGCATCAGACGGCCAGAGCGGGGAAGCCCAGCAGTCGAACAGTCGCGTGCAAACTCAGTATCCGGTATCCTTCGATTGGACATGGAGAAAGCCGACAGGCGGCGACGTATGGGCTGCGTATCGCCTCACTCCGCTGGATTTCAAACTGAAATCCGAGGCCGAATTGAGCTTCGATTACGGCGGGTTTGAGTCGGGGGGAGAGGATGATCCTGCTTTTCTGACGATTGAACGCCTTGAGGGAGAGGCTTGGATTTCAGTTCCAAGCTACGTGGACCGAAACGGGCAAAGGATTCTGACTTTCGTAGATCAACTGGGCGCATATCGACTCAAGTATGGAGATGACCATATCTCCAACAACATCCCAGCAGCTTACTCTCTTTTCGACAACTATCCCAACCCGTTCAATAATTCAACCCTGATCGGATATGAGACGCCTTCGCCGGGACCGGTGAGAGTGGAGATCTACAATGTCCTCGGTCAGAGGGTCAGGATTTTAGTCGACGAGTACCGGTCCCCCGGCAGGCATACCATCGAGTGGGACGGCCTGAACCAACGACAGGAGAATGTCTCCTCGGGAATCTACTTCTACCGGTTGAGTGCCGAAGGATTCAGCCAAACCAAGAAAATGATCTTTTTGAAATAGGATAATCGGGATTCCAGATGAATAGAACCGCCAACATCGTGAAGGTGGGCTTGATCTGCCCGCTGTTCCTGATAGGTATGTTGCTGGTTGGTTGTGGCGGCGGCAAGAAGAGCACCCAACCGGAGAAGTCGGCTCAGGAATTGACGGCCGATGCTTGGAGTCTCTTTGAATTGGGCGATCTCGACGACGCCCAGCTTAAATTTGACGAGGCTTTGACCAAGGACGCCGACTATGCCGACGCTTACAACGGCAAGGGATGGTGTGCCGCTTTGCTGGATCAGGAGGCTGAAGCGCTCTCCCACTTCCTTTCGGCCAACGCCAAAGGCTTGAACAAGCCGGATGCCCATGTCGGATTGGCCGGGATATACTTAGGCCAAGAGGAATTCGAGAGCGCCATAACTCATGCCTGGGCCGCCCTGTCTATGGACTCAAATTACGTTTTCTCGCACCGGGTCTCCATAGACTACTTAGATCTCCATTTGATTCTGGCACAGGCTTACTATGGTATGGGGGGCGACTATCTGGACTCATCCCAGGTTCAAGTAGACTATCTTAATCCGACCAACCACCTGGATCCGGCCAATCCCCCTACTTGGATCGTCAACGGGCAGACCTATGGCAGCTATGCGGAAGCGCTCTTAAAAGAAATACAGCGGCTGGAGGAGACCATCGGGGAGCCTTAGGACGGTGCCATTCCCGAGAGGAGCTGGAGCCTGCTGGATCGATGTCGAAACCTGTCTTTGGACCATTGATGCTTGCAGGTTTTTTTGATGGAATTATCGAGCTTCGAAAATCAAGCATCACCTCACGACACACGTTTAGCTACCGTCTACCGAGATTCGCAGCGTTTGAAGCCATAACAATGCACCCAGGAAGATATTTCTTCTCCCCTTTGGAGAGAAGGTTAGGTTGAGGGGGAGAAAAAAGCTCGTAGTCGGGGCTACCAGCCTCGACCTGGTCGGTGGGGCTACGGCAGCCCGGCTAACTTCTTCAGACGACTGATCTCGCTTTTCTCCAAATACCTCCACTCCCCCGCTCCCAAACCCCGAGTGGTGAGATGGGCAAACCGAACACGCACCAAACCCGTCACCCTTAGAGCCAGCGTGTGGCACATCCTCTTTATCTCCCTTTTTCTTCCCTCTCTCATCTTCAGCTCGAGAATAGAGCCTCGCTCTCCACTCTGGATGATTCTTGCCTCTCCCCGGGCAACCGCTCCGTCATCCAGTTTTATCCCCTGCTTGAAGCTTTTGGAGATATCCGGGTTCAGCTTTCCCTTGACGGTGACGCGATAGATCTTCTCGATCTCGAACTTGGGATGAGTCAACCTGTAGGCCAACTCTCCGTCGTTGGTCAGAAGCAGAACCCCCTCGGTATCCTTATCCAGTCTTCCCACCGGATAAACTTTCTTATCCTTTCCCACCAGGTCCATAACCGTAGAGCGTCGAAAGCCGTCCTTGACAGTGGAGAGGTAACCTCGGGGTTTGTTCAAAAGGATATATACCAGCTTGTCTCTAAGGGAAACGACCTTGCCGTCGACTGTGATTTGATCGGTCTTCTCGTCGACCGGAATGCCCAGTTTGCGCACGATCACGCCGTTTACCGCCACCCGGCCGGATTCGATCAAAAGATCGGCGTTCCGGCGGGAGCAGACGCCCGCATGGGCCAGGAATTTATTGATTCTCATCTTCGGGCGGAATTGGGGAGGTGCTTTCTTCCGAGGGGCTTAAGGGGATTTCCGTTTCGGTCACCACCTCTTCAGGAGAACTCTCTTCGGTGTCCTGAGCGTTCTCTCCGGACAATCTGTCGTAGATCTCTTCAGCAAAGGAAGGGGGCTCCTTACTCTTGAGGATCATCTCCAGTTCTTCCATCCGGGGAAGATCGTCCACATCGTTTAAGCCGAAGTGAGTGAGAAACTCCTGGGTGGTGCCGTACAAAAGCGGTCTTCCCGGAGCCGGCTTTCGTCCCACTATGGTAATCAGCTTACGGTCCAAAAGAGTAAACAGCGGTCCCTCGCTGTTAACCCCCCGCAGGCGGTCGACCTCGCCTTTCACTATGGGCTGCTTGTAGGCCACGATGGAGAGAACCTCCAGCGCCTGGGGAGAGAGCTTCTCCCTTCTGTTGTGGGAAAACAGAGCCTTCACCCAATGGGCGTAGTCGGGAAGGGTATACATGCGATAGCCCTTGGCTACCTTTTTTATGGCGAAACAGTGTCCGGCCGACCGGTATTTCTCATTGAGGGAGTCGACCGCCTGATCGATCTGTTCGGCAGTCATCTCCTTTAGGATCGCCTGAATTCGGTCGGACGGAAGCGGCTTCTCCGAGGCAAAGAGCAAAGCTTCTATTATGTGTTGGTGGTTATTTTCCGATTCCAATTCATTCACCTCTTATGCAGAAAAGCATATGGCTGCCGTCACACGTCTTTCCTCACCTCCGGATAGGTCTTGGCCTCTTCCTCCCCTTTAAGCACCCGCAGCCCTCCCAATGCCAAAGCTTTCATCTCATCCTCCCCGGCATAAACCAAAACTTCCCCCAAAAACCCCACCCACTCTCTCAGCTTGTCCACCACGTATCCGGAGTGAGCCAATCCACCGGTTAAAACTATGGCATCCACCATTCCCTTGAGGGCTACAGCTCGGCTGCCGATCTCGCAGGCGATCTGATAGATCATGGCCTCGTAGATTCTCTGAGCTTCCTTGTTGCCCTCTTCGATCATCTTCTCCACTTCGGTGGCGCTGTAGGTGTTGAGATAGGCCACCAGTCCGCCGTCTCCCACCAAACGTCTCTTCACCTGATCCAAGGTTACCTTGTCCGAGAAGCACCAGCCGGCAAACTCGTACATGGGGAGGCTGCCTGCTCTTTGGGGAGTGAAGGGCCCGCTGTCGAGGGCATTATTGGCGTCTATCACCTCTCCCCGGCAAATGGCCGCAACGCTGATGCCTCCTCCCAGATGGGCAACGATCAAATTGATCTTGCTCAACTTCTCTCCCAAAGCCTTGGCAGCCAGTCGGGCAGTGGCTTTTACGTTTAACGCATGAAACAGGCTCTTGCGCGGGAATTCCGGCAGGCCCGAGTATCGGGCTATGGGCTGGAATTCGTCTACCGACGGGGGATCAACGATGAAGGCCGGGATGTGATAGTCCCAGCCCAATCCGAAAGCCAGAACCGCTCCCAGGTTGGAAGGATGTTCCCCGCCGTAGGAGTTCCTGCCGTCCTCTATCATCAACTCGTTCACCCGATAGGTTCCGCTGACCACCGGACGGAAAAGTCCCCCTCTGCCCACCACCGCGGACAGCTGCTCCGGTCTGGCCCCGGCATCCTCCAAGGCCTCCTTGATCAATTTCTTCCTGAACTCGTACTGGTCCCATACCCGGGCAAACGGCTCCAGCTCCAGCTTGCTGTGACTGATGCTCCGGGAGAAAATCTGTTGGTCGTCTTCAAAGATGGCAATCTTGGTGGAGGTGGACCCGGGATTGATTGCCAGGATTCGGAATTTTCTGTCTTTGTCCACTTAAAACCTATCTGGCTCGTTTTTCCCCTTTGGATTCCCTTACCAGGTAAAGGAAAGGGGAGGGGGATTGGATTTACTCGATAAGTTTTCTTTTGGCCGGAAAGTCGCTGTGGGTAAGTATGCTTTTCACCGCACCTACCTTTCGAATCCTTTCTTCGGCCATCCTGCATGCCGTCTCGTAAGGCGAGACGTTCTCCTTTTTAGAAGCAGCGATCACCTTGGCCATTATGTTGTAGATGGTTTTAACCGAGTCCAGCGCTTCCTGTTTGGAGAGAACCTTCAACGCATCCTCGGTTAAGAACAGCTCCCCGGCGTTCACCACGAAATCGGGGGCATAGACAATCTCCATTTCATGAAGCTGCTTGCACAACTGCAAATCCTCCACGATGTCGTATGCCGCCCCGGCAATTATTTTGCATTTCAGCTGCGAAATGGTATCTTTGGTCACCACCGGTCCCAGCGCACAGGGGGAGAGCACGTCGCACTGGCTGGCCAGAATCTCGTCCGGTGCCACTACCCTGGTATCGGGATATTCGTCCTGAACGCTTTTTATGGAGTCGTAGTTCAAATCGGTGACGATCAGATTCACTTTTTCCTTCTTCAGACAATCAGCCAGCTTTCTTCCCACGCTTCCCACCCCCTGGATGGCAACGGTCAACCCATCCAGAGATGAGACTCCAAAGATGTCTTTGACGCAGGCTTTCATCCCCCAATAAACCCCGTGTGCGGTCAAATCAGCGCTTTCGGCTTTGATGCCTGAGGCCGACTCGTAGGGAAGGACGTAAGAAGTTTCTCTTTTGATGTATTTCATCTGCTGGGTGTCGGTTCCCAGGTCGGGATAGGTGATGAATCGCCCTCCCAGCCCCTGCACGAATCTTCCGAATGCCCGAAAGTAAGCCTCGTCCGTGGGTTCATCGAAGTCCTTGCACAGAACCGCTTTTCCGCCGCCGGTATCGGAATCCGCCACTGCGGATTGGTAGGTCATGATGCGCGAGAGCTTGATGGCATCCTCAATCGCCTCGGATTCCGACTTGTATCTCCACAGCC
>CAYMNI010000027.1:9859-16657 GCA_964391755.1 uncultured Ignavibacteria bacterium | reverse complement strand
AGGGGATGGGGGCGAACGTGATCGTGACCGAAGTCGATCCCCTGAAGGCCATCGAGGCGGTGATGGACGGATTCCGGGTGATGCCCATGGCGGAGGCGGCCAGAATAGGAGACGTATTCTGTACCGTAACCGGGGACATAAACGTCATCCGAGGGGAACATTTCCGTCTGATGAAGGACAACGCAATAGTCTGCAATTCCGGTCATTTCAACGTGGAAATCGACATTCCGGGCCTGGAAAAGATAGCCAGGATGAAAAGGCGGACAAGGGAGTTGGTGACGGAGTACACCCTGCCGGGAGGCAGAAGAATCAACCTGTTGGCAGATGGGCGGTTGGTGAATCTGTCGGCCGCGGAAGGTCATCCCGCCTGCGTGATGGATATGTCCTTTGCCAACCAAGCTCTTTCCGCGGAGTATTTGATTCGTCACGGTGACAAGCTGGAGAACAAAGTCTACCCCGTGCCGGAGAAAATCGACTCGGAGATCGCCCGTTTGAAGCTGAGAGCCCTGGGAGTCAAAATCGACCGGCTGACCCCGGAGCAGAAAGAGTATCTGGCTGCATGGCAGTTAGGAACATAATCGGGGATTTGTCCTCACGACATAGAAAAAACCCAACCTCATAGGGGCGGGAATTCATCCCGCCCCGAAACATATCATGTCATCCGGAATACCTCAAGCTCGCGACGAGGCGGAAGCCTTAGGGTGGATTTGGCACGATGGGCCGTTGAACTGAGTGGAACCAGAACCTAGCTAAAGTTAGATTCTGGTCTTGGCCTCATCCGAGGACATCGCTGGCCCAGCCTAACTGCACCGAAATTGGGGTGGGAATTCATCCCGCCCCGAAACACATACTGTCATCTGGAATGCCTCCAGGGGCGCACCGAGACAGAGACCTCAGGATGGACTTGGTGCGACGGGCCGTTGAGTTGAGTTTAGCCAGAACCTAGCTTAAGCTAGGTTCTGGTTTTGTTTTGATGTAGCGGAGACCTTCAGGTCTCCATTTCAGGTGGAAAGCTGAAGCTTTCCGCTACAGTTACTGTCCAGGACTTAAAACAGTTCCATCCGCTCGGTGCAGAAAGCGTCGCACACCCTTCGACCAAACTCAGGGTATACGGAGTTGCGACGCTACAGGCATTCAGGGCAGATATAAAAAATCACCCCCGCCTTCCGGCAGGGGTGATTTTTTTCGGTCAGTTCTGGTCGACCTTATTACCAGTCGGGATTGAGGAACAAACTCGGTCTGCTCCAGCACTGCTCGATAAAGCGTACGCGATCAACCGGCGGAGGACCATCCTTGTAAATGTAGTTGAGCAGATAAACTAAATCCTGCACATCCACATTGTTCTTCGGGCAGTTGACATCCAGGCCGTCGCAAGGATCGCTGCTATACGGACCCTTACCGTCCACGTCACCTTGATCGGCAAACGGTATAGGTGCCGGTCCATCCTGATACAGATAGTTGATCAGGTAAACCAGATCGCTTACGTCCAGAGCGGGTAGATCCAGAGTATCCGAAGCGTCCACGTCTCCCCTGTAGAAGCCGGCGTACCTCAGGATATTGTGGTACCACTGCTCCCAGGTCAATTCGTCGATGAGGTTCCTGCCGAAGTCGATCCAGATCTCGATGTGCTGTTCATTAGGACCCAGCACGAACGGCGGGCTGGTGAGCAACACGGAGTGGTCATCAGCGCCCTCTCCCCAGAAGCCGGGTTCCCTGACACCTGGCGTCATCATCAACTGGGCCAGGTACTGCGGGCCATCCAGGACTCCGCAGCTGACGGAGTGAGCGCCGTCGGGATAGACTTCCTGTACGTTGTAGACGGAAACTATGTTGTGGCAGTTCTGATCGTAGAAGGGAACGCTCATGATTCCGAAGACTATGCTGGGATCTGCATCGTCGTACATGTATATCATGTTGTGCACCGGGTCGATCGTGGCCCAGTCATCGCCGATGTCCCAGTCCTCGAAGATACCCGAGTAGATCTCCGGTGAGGGGTTGTCGGTCGGGTTGTAGTAGATCTTGATCTTGATCGAGAAGTCGGTGCATTCTACATCCGACAGACCGATGACGAACACGGAGTCGTACTCGCCGGGAATGACGCTCTCGTCCACGTAGAAGTGACTGTAGGCCACTTCACCGTAGTCCTCCTCATAAGAGCTTCCGGCGCACCAGGGATCGTGGGTGATGACCATATGCTCGGTAGGTACGAAGCCCACATGCACGCAGTCGTACAGATCCAGAGCGATATGATCCTCGTACGGCTGAATATCCGCCAGCGAGATGATGGAACCGTCATACAGCGGGGTGATGCCGTACCACGAGAAGTTCTGGGTAGACAGGTCACCGTTTGCGACGGCTCCGAAGTTGGAGCTTCTCTGGAATCCGTGATAGAAGTTCACGATGCCTTCGTCATACGGCGGCTGAACCGTCAGAGTAACGGTGCAGGTCTTGGTCTGCGCATCGCCTCCCACGGCCTGGAAGGTCAGGGTGTAGTTGCCATAAGACACGGCCGGATCAACGGTGACGTCCACGGTCGAGGTGTAGGGGCAAGGCACGCCGTTGGGGGTGAATCCAACGGTAATGTCGGCCAACGGGGTTATGTCAATCAGGCTCAGGGTGATGTTTTCGGCATAGCCTATCACCGAAATCAGATCGATCTCGAACACGTCTGTCGGCGGATCACCCGGAGTAGCATAGCCCAGAGTCGGAGTGCACTTCATGGTGAAGGTAGGGCCCTCGACGGGGAACGGACAAATGTAGGCGTCCATCAGCATCTCGTAAGGCCAGTAGTCCTCCCAAGCCGAGTTATACCATCCGCTCCAGCGCTGGCTGGCCGGGTTATAAAGTCCGTCATCGGACAGAGGAGACAAGGTGTCTCCTGCCTCCCAAGCATGATCGAATCCGATATGGAACATCTCGCCCGGTTCGAAGATCAGATAGTGATCGTAGGTGTAGATCCTGTTCCACGACGAATAGTAGATCAGATCCTCGAACGCTACGTGGAAGTCCGCGATAGCCTGATACGGCGGGTTGTTGTCCAGCGGGAAGAAACCGTCGGAGAGCCACACGTAAAAGTCCACATCAGGAGTACCGGTGGTACCACCTGCATAGGCGGCCCATTCGAAATACTCCAAGCGTCCGGAGTGATCTAACGGCATCTCGAACTTCATGTTGAGGAAATGGTCGTTCGGCGGAGTCTTCCAGTAGGAGGTAGCATACATAGCGCCCTTCAGTTGCTCGATGGTGGTGTCGCACGCCGGAGGATCGCACAATCCGTTCTCGGTAGACCCGCTCACCCGGATCATGGGCATGCCGGTATCGTCCGGATACAACCAGAAGTCATAGTGCTCAATCCAGGGCGGACTGTCCACGGCATCGTAGAACCAGTTGTGGCAGACCGGTATCAATACCTGATCGTCGTATAGCAGCTGGGGCGCGCTGGATGCCGGTGCCTCGCATTCGAGGGAAACAAAGAAGGGCTCGTACACGCAAACCGGATCAGGCAGATCGACAGTGTAAAAAGCCGGGAAGCCGGAGTTGAAGGTGACCGTAGGAGACAGATATATCTGAGTTCCCGGACCATCGCAGGGATCCGAGCATTCAAGATATATGCCCACTTGGTAGTCGCCCGACCCAACTGCATAGTAGTCATACATCCCCAAGTCCACCGACTGGATCAGGTAGGGGTATACCGGGGCGGTACAGAACTCCTCGGGATCGTAGTATTTGGCTTCCTTCCAGCCGGTACCCCAGAAAGTGCCCAAGCTTGATATCGTACCATTATCCTGCTGCATGTTGCACTCGTTACCGGGGGCGCAGTATGGGTCGTCGCAGGTGCCTACGGCCCAGATGGTGAAGTAACCTTCCATTCCGAAGACGTCATCCCAGTTGTACCAGGAGCCTTCGTAGAGGTCCCACATCTCGCACGGATCACCGGCCTGGGTTCTATCCCAGAGCAGAGAAGGTATTTCGCCTGTGGTGCCGAGATACTCAATGGAAAGGAAGAAAGGTCCGTTTATGCAGACCCTGTCAGGCACCTGAAGCTCGAAGATATCCCAAGACCAGACATTCACAGTGCCTTGGAACGAGTAGAACTCGGCTCCCGGACCCAGGCAGGGGTCATCGCTCTGAACCTCGTACAGGTGTATGCCCACCTCGGTTTCGCTCAGACCGGCGTGGTTTTTCAGAACGCCCTTTATCGTCTGCAGATAGAAGGGATAAGATCCGTCGCAACCGACGCACCAGGTTCCCGGATCGAGCAGCAGAGCATTCTGTTCGCCATCTACCCAACCGTCGTAGTACCAGTAACTACCCTCTGCCCAATCCCTTCTAAGGTCGCACTCCGGCCCCGGTTCCACCACTTCGACGTAAGCGGTAGCCTTGGCGCCGTTGACTGTAACCTCGTAACGGCCGGCGGGAGTGGTCTCTGCCGTCTGAATGGTCATGGTTGAAGTGGTGGCAGGACTGACCACGGGGTTGGGATCGAACACCGCGGTTCCGCAGTCGGTGCACGCGGGATCGGGATCAGCCGACAGCAAACATTCGGTCTGTGATCCGATGAATTCCACGGTCACGGTGAAGGTAGCCTCGCCTCCCGGGGCCACGCGGTCGCGCAGAGGCTCGATTGACGCCACTTCACATCCCGCTGCCTCCCACGGAAGAATGCAAAAGTCGTCGATGCACTCGTAGCGCGTGTCGGGAGCAGGCGTGCCTCCCGCTTCGATACAGGCAGTCGGCGTCATGGAGTCGCAGTAACCGTCGAACTGACAGCAAACCGGCTCCTCGGTACAGGTGTTCTGCGGCCGGGTGTATCCGTAGGCGGAAAGCAGAAGCATTCCCGGTCCGCCCATTCCATCCGGTCCCATGTCATACCACGTGCCATTGTAGTTGTTATAGCTCTGGCACATCAGGCCGTCGTTGCTCACGATGGCGTCGGGTCTGTCCGCCATCCCGGAGTAATCGTCCAACAGCTCGACCCCGGCGAAGAACGGTTCATAGACGCAAAACGGCTCATCGAAATCCGCGTACAGGTACCAGTGACCGGCTTCGGATATCTCGAAAGTCAAAGTCTCCGTGGTGTAAAGCTCATCGCCCGGTATGGGACAGTCGGTTCCGGCATTGGCAAACACGATGAACCGAAGGTTGACCGTTATGGCTTCCTGGACCTGAATGTTGAACTGCATGCCCTGGAGCTCAAAGGGGAAGACGTCAGTGCAACCGTAGTCGTAAGGTTCCTGGAAATTGGCGTAATACTCCAGTCCCCAAAAAAGGTTTTCCCAAGCGTAAGCCACGCTTCCATAAAGGTCGCAGAAGTCCAGCTTGTCGTTTTCCACCAATGGAACGGCGGGTTGATCGACCGGAACGATAGCCCCGTAAGTGCGGCCGCTCACCGACGCTAGCTCAGCCTGACGCTGGGGAGCTGATGTGCCTATCCTGGAGACAGGCTGGGCAGTCTGCTTTCCGCTGTAGACCGGCTTTTCGAACTGATCCTTCTGATGTGTCGTGGGAAGCTTATTTGCCGCCCAGAGCAGCGAGAAACTGACCAGCATTGCTGTTGCAACGACCAGAACTACAAAGAGTTTTTTGGTCATTCTATCTCTCCTTGAAAAGCAAGGTTTCATCATTGAGTCTTTGGTTTGATTTACAAACCAAATAATCGCTTTGTTAAAAGCGCATCGCCTCCTTTCGTCCCTCGTCCTTGAAGGAAACTTCGGCTGCTTGAAAGAAGGTACTGCAATTCGATACCGCAAGCAGAAGCGAAGATACGAATATCCTCGTTCTCTTTATCGGCATCAAAGATGCCTTTTTAAGAGGTCAATACAGGATTAGGAATTTGAGGTATAACCAATACTTTTGCTTTTGCTCGTTACGAGAATCTCTTCCCGTCTAAGCGAAATATAACCCCCCCAGTATTTTTGTCAAGCAAAAAAAGAGAAAAAACCGACTTTTTTGATTATTCCCGTCAGCCTCATGCAGGGGACTAACTTGTTGATAAAAATGATGTTGGGATGAAATGACGCAGGTTTCCTCTGATTCTGGTCAGTGGCTGAACAACACTTTTTTGGAGTTTGTGGCCGGAAGAGTGCGGATTATGTCGTTTCGGAAAGATCAGCGGTGATTCCAGGGGTATGCATTTGCCCCTGTTTACCAACGGCATTCTTACCCGAGCCAGCTCTCCCAGATTCGTGATAAAGCCGTGCAGACGGTATGTTATGGCTCTCTGAGAACGGAGAATACAGTCTACAAATCCTGTCCTTCTTGCGGGTGAGGGCCTGCATCAACGGTTCCTCTGAGTTGTAACGGAAGGGCAAAACTCAAGGAAGGATAAAAGCGAAAAGGTCGGTCTCTATCCCTTGATCTTCTTCAACTTCTCGCCGGCCAGCTTGGCTTCCTGCGTATTGGGGTATTTGTCGACCAGCTCCTGAAGGTACTTCTGCGCCTGTCCTACGCTTTTAAGCTCTAAAAGCGACAGTCCCAGCTTGTACAACGCGCTGGGCACTTTGGCGCCGGTGGAGTAGTTCTCCAGCACCTTGTGGAATTCTATGGCTGCCTTGGTGTAGTTCTTCTTGGCGTAGTAACACTCTCCCAGCCAGTATTGGGCATTGGCCGCCTGCTCGGTTTCCGGGAAATACTTCAGATAGTTGGAGAAACCGGTGACCGCCAGATCATAGCTGCCTTTGGTTAAGTCGAGATACGCCGCATCGTAAAGTTGCTTGGGATCGACGTTGACCACGACAGCACCGGTATCCGACGCGCTGGAGGTGTCCCTTTTGGTGGAGATTTCCCTTTTCACCTGCT
>CAYMNI010000027.1:5567-9849 GCA_964391755.1 uncultured Ignavibacteria bacterium | reverse complement strand
TCCATCTTCTGGGAAAGCTCGGGGAACCGATGGCCCAAATCTTCCAGCTTGCTCTCCACGATTCCCATTCTCTCGTCCATCTCCGATAGGGTGGTGGCCAAATCCGCCCTGAGCCGGTTGGTCAATTCCATTTGCTCGTGGATGAGGCTGTCCAGCCGGGCGTATTGTTCCTCCTGCCTCCGGTTGCTGTTCTCCAGAAAGTCGGCCTGGTTTTTCAGCCGGACTATCTCCCGCCGGGTGGCACAGCCGGGCAGAAGCATGACCGCCAACGGCAAAGCAATAACCAAAACTCTCTTTGACCTGCTCAAATCGTTCACCCCTTGATGCCTGTGGTGCTTGCTCCGGAAAAGAAGAGCCGGGGGCAGATCCTCATGATCTGCCCCCTTAATTTCTTCAATATCCGCGGCAGCCCTGCTACTGTTTCACCAGCACGAATTCGGCCCTTCGATTCTTGGCCCAAGCTTTCTCGGTGTGTCCCGGATCCAGCGGCCTCTCCTCTCCGTAGGAGACGATGGAGAGCCGGTTGGGGTCCACCCCCATGTCGACCAAGAACTGCATAGCGGTCTTGGCACGGTTTTCACCCAAAGCCAGGTTGTACTCCACCGTCCCACGCTCGTCGCAATGCCCTTCTATGCGAATGACGGCGTCCGGGTTCTCCAGCAACTGGTCGGCGTTCCTCTGCAGAATCTCCCGATCTCCGGGTCGCAGGTCGAATTTGTTGAAGTCGAAGAATATGGGCGCTAAGTAGATTTCCTTGGGTGGCGGCGGTGGTGGTGGTGGCGGCGGCGGCGGCTCGGGCTCGATCACCGGTTCCTCCACCACGGGCGGCAGCGTCTCCATCTGGCAGCAGCCAGAAATTAACATGGCAACCGAAAGTGCCAGGATCAACAGGATGGCCTTACGCATCTCCCCTCTCCTTTCGCAATTTAATGCGTTCGTTCATAATTATCATTTGTCATCGCTTCCATAGAGTCTGTTTCTTCCGAACCATGGTGCAGCTCCTCGGTCCGGAAACCACGACCTTTGCCGGTCTTCCTATTTCGACGTGATTACGAAGTCATCTCTTCGGTCTTTGGACCAGCAGCTCTCGCTCTGGCAGTGACTGGCTCTTTCCTTGCCGTAGGTTATGATGCTGATCCGGTCCGGGCTGATGCCCAGGTTAATCAGGTAATCTTTAGCGGCGCGAGCTCTTTTCTCGCCCAGAGCCAGGTTATATTCCACGGTTCCCCGCTCGTCGCAGTTGCCCTCGATTCTGATTTTGGCGGTGGCATGCTCCTTCAGCACCAGGGCGTTTTTGCTCAGAGTCTCCCGATCACCCGGCCGCAGATCATATCTGTCGAAATCGAAATAAATGGGCTGCAGATCCGCCTGGGTAATCTCCTGTTTGGTGACTTCCTCCTCCGGAATCACTGGGGGGGTGGTCGGAGTTTCCGGCCCGGTCACCACCGGAGGAGTTGTTTCCTCCGCCGGAGGCGGTTTCTTGCCACATGAGCCAATCATCAACAAAAGCAAAATCCCCACAAGCAGTACGCTTGCCCTTCGCATTTTTCACCTCCTTAAACTATGCGCATTATTGTTTTTCGATCGAAAAGATGGATTCCTATTCTCTCGATTCTCCCCAATTACGATTTATTAGTCCCTATTGTATGTTCTTTATCGGAAAAAAGCAAGCATAAACTACGCGTGTACCAAAAAAAAATTTATCCTCAAAATCTGGGGGACCAGGACGGATTATAATTCTCTCCCTCACCCGTGATCTGTCTCTGGGCGGTGCCGTCCCAGTGCATGGTGTAAACTTCGTATTTGCCGGTTCGATTGGAGCTGAATACTATATGCAGACCGTCCGGAGACCAGCGGGGATTCTCGTTGGAGCCCACGTAGGTCAGACGGTTCATGTTCTCTCCGGTCACGTCCATGGTATAAATGTCCAGCTTTCCACCATCTCTGTAGACGAAGGCGATTCTATCCCCACGGGGAGACCAGCAGGGAGAGTCGGTTATGTCCCCGGTGTAAGTGAGCCTCCTGGCGCTGGTTCCTTCCGTATCCGTCACGTAAACCTGGGGGTAACCGGACCTGTCGGAGGTGAAGGCGATCTCCTTGCCGCTGGGCGACCAGGTGGGCGAAGAATCTATGGCCCGGCCATAGGTCAGCCTCCGGGCAATCTCCCCCTCGGCGGTCAACAGATAGATCTCCGGGTTGCCATCCCGGGTCAGGGTGGCTCCCACATACTTTCCGTCCGGAGACCAGGCGGGAGAGGAGTTCAAACCGGGATAGGAGGCGAAAATTTGAGTTTGACCGGCCGACAAATCCGTCACCCAAAGGTCGGGATTGCGCTGTTTGTAAGAGGTGTAAACCAACTTGCTGCCGTCCGGAGACCAGACGGGAGAAACGTTGATGGAGCGGTCGTTGGTTACCGGATAGGGATTCTGCCCGTCGTAATCGCAGATGTATATCTCCTTGTTGCCGTCCTCCCAGTGAACGTAAGCTATCTTGGTGGAGAAAATTCCCTTCTGGCCCGTGAACTGCAGAACCATCTCGTCGGCGATGGCATGGGCCAAAGCCCGATAGCTCTCCGGCTTGGTCTCGAACCTGAAACTCTTGATCACCTTCTTTCTTATCACGTCCGCCACGTTGATCTCGGCCTTGAGCATCCCCTCTTCAAGCAGCACCGATCCATCAACAAGATACTGTACCCCCAATTGGTACCACCCGTCCATATTGTACATATCATCTCCTAAGATGGCATGCACGAAAGAGTCGATCTCCGCCACCCGGAAATACAGCGAGTAGTTAAGATCGTCTCGCAGCACCCGGGTTATGCGGGGGGCATAGTCCGAGTCCTTGGGGGTAAACTCAACCACTGCGATATCCAAAGCCTCGATGTAGCGCACCGCCCCCTTGGTTATCTTGGCCTCGATCTCGGTCTGGGCCGGAGCCGTCTGGAACATAAGCAGAGGCATCGCCAAGAAGGTGACAAGTAAAAGCAGCTTTTTCGATTTTGTGCTAACCCTCGAAACCCTCAGTGTGGTCATCATGACGAGTGTGCTCCCATGCACTTGCTTGGGTGGATCGATTCGAAGAAGAAACCGTCATCTACTGGACATACTCAAACTCAAGATGGATACCCAAATACTCTCCGGTGTATTCCGTGGGCAGCGGGGGAAAAGGAGTGCTGGTCAAAATCGCCCTGGCAGCGGCATCATCAAACAGCTCTATGCTGGAGCTTTTCTCCACCCGCGTGTCTATAATCCGGCCGTCCCGCATGATCTTGAAGTAAATGGTAACTCTCAGGGTGGCGGAGGCTTCCACCGGATTATCCCACACGTCCCTTATCCTTCCGAAGACCAAAGACAGATAGTAGGACGATCCGAAACCCGCTCCATCCACCGTAGCTGCGCTTATCCCATTTCCCAGTCCGTATTGCTCGCCAAGCTCATCACCCTGATCTACTTTGCCCTCCGGCTTCTTTTCCTCCGTCTTGGGCTTCTTGGTCGTCGTTGGGGTAGGGGGGTTCTTCGGAGTTACCTTGGTCTTTTTCTTGGGACGCGTCTTCTGGAACTCCTTTACCGAGACTCCTTTCTCTTCGACCTTCGGCTTTGAAGACATGGTAACCTTAGCCTCGGTGGCTTCGGCTTCAACGTTCTTTCCACCACGTCTGCCTCCGCTGGGAAGGCTCACCAGACCCACCCGATAGATGGTGGGATAGCCCTCCAGCCGGGGTGTCGCTGGAGAAAACACCATCAGGCCGACGATGACAGAAACGTGCAGAATGCTGGATAGAATGATACTCCTTTTCATATCGGAACATCAAATCCCTGTTTCTACTTTTCCGGTTCGGTAACCAAACCCAAATTCTGTATGCCCAGAGCTTTTACCTTCCCGACTATCTGGATGACCAATCCGTAGGGTATGTCCTTGTCCGCCCTCAGATAGACGGACTGTGAGCCCTTTTTGCGGGCCACGTCGGTCAAGATGCCCTCGAACCGGTCCAGGTTGGTGACCCGCTCGTCTATATATATTCTCTGCTCCTTGGTGATGGTGACCACCACCCCCTCCCCCATGTCTTCCGGTGTGGCTTTGGTGCGGGGGAGCTGGATGTCGATTCCGGCCTGCATCATGGGGGCGGCAATCATGAATATGATCAGAAGCACCAACACCACGTCCACCAGGTTGGTGACGTTGATGTCGTGCAGGGCATCGTATGTTCTTCTCTTTCTGGGCATTATCACGTCCACCGCTTAAAGTCCGCGGTCGGCAGTCCGTAGTCCGTCGCTAAAAACCT
>CAYMNI010000027.1:0-5467 GCA_964391755.1 uncultured Ignavibacteria bacterium | reverse complement strand
TGGCTGGCGATTACCTTGAGCTTGGCGTTGAAGAAGTTATAGGCCATCACGGCAGGTATGGCCACGGCCAATCCCATAATGGTGGCCACCAGGGCCTCGGCGATCCCCGGCGCCACCACGGCCAGGCTGGCGGAACCTCTGACTCCAATCGAGGCAAAAGAGTGCATTATGCCCCAAACCGTTCCCAAAAGGCCGAAAAACGGACTGACGTTTCCGGTGGTGGCCAGAAAGACCAAGCTCCTTTCCAGCCGGTTGATCTCCTCCTGGCCCACCCGCTCTAAGGTCATCCGGATGACGTCCCATCTGTCTTCGTCTTGCCGGATTTCGTTGACCGCAGCGGGATTGATGGCCAGCCTCGGCTGCCCGTCCTCTCCCGGATTATTCTCGATCCGACGAACCTCGTCCAACTCCTTGAAGCCCTCCTCCAACATGGGGGCCAAGGGAGTACGTCTGAACTTGATGCAGGCCACGTAGACTTCGGGAATGGAGGGTCTCTTTCTGAAGAGTGAGAGGAATCTTGCGGTTTCGGAGTTCACCCTTCGATAAAGCGCGATTTTGTGAAAGGTGATGGCCCACGATACCAAAGACAAAAAAAGCAGGACGATCAGAACGATCTGGGCGAAGAAATCCATGTCCCGAATCATCCCGTACAGAGTGCCCTCAAATGGGCCCGGTTCCGGTATCAGATATGCGCTGATGAGATTAAGCAAATTCGTTCACCTGAGTTTTTGTTTTTGAGTCGATAGAATCCAGCCGATAAGAGCTATCCGATAAAACGCATAGATAATACGCAACCGCGACCACCGAGTCAAGAAAAAACGAAACAATCGCTTCTGCGATTGCGCTCATGCTTGCTTCCGCATCTGTGATACCGCTGTGCCCCGAGTGATATTCCTTGGTTTCTGACCGGGCATAAGAAAGTCCCCCCATGAGAGGGACTTTCAGGAAAACAAAAATCGGGTTTGCAGAAACGCTCTTTTTGCCGAGAGAATGCCGGTCTACACCATTGACGTTTCAGGCGCTGCCTTCCCTTCTTTGATGATCAGATGCACGATCAGCTCGATCAAGAATCCATATATGATTCCCATGATCAGGGTTCCCAGAAAAATCTTGATTCCTTGAAATGACAAAGACCCCAGCGCCATGGGTATGGAGACTATGAAGCCGAGGATTATCCCGTGAAGCATATAGTTGATCTTCCAGGCACTGATTCCGATGACGAAGCCGATCAGCACGCGGCTGAAGATGATGGACCAAGCCATGCCGGCCGGCATGCTCGGCTGTCCGCTGGATGCCAATAGCCAGCACACGACACCGAAAACGAATCCCAATGCCGTGGTCAACAGAAGTCTCATTCCTCTCATATCCCCTCCTGTTTTTAAGAGATTAGTTTCAGGCTTCCGTTAGAAGCTATTTAATGCAGAAGGGAAGGGATTGTCAAGGGGATTTTTGTGCCGGGAGCCGGGGTAGAAAACAGATGAGTCGTTACTGGGAATCATCCCGGCCCCAGATCGCAGCTTGAAGGCTACTCCAGCCCACCCGGGGTTCAGGTGCACCGCCCGCCGGTCTTCCCCTCCGTTCGCGCCTGGATGAACTTCGCCGGATCATAACCAGCAGGGCAGGCTCTGCCCAGAAGTGATTGGCATGCGCGATTTCACCGTGAATCGTACATCACTCCGGACTCCTGGCGCTGCGCAAACTTCACCGGAGTTGCCGGACGCACTCGTTTCTGTGACCAATCAAATTGCTCCGGTGTGTCGAAGAATGTAAACCGGGGGAGTTTGCCCACATGGGACGTGCCTTTCGGAACCAAGGAGGTCTTACAAAGAACTTGTCACGGCCAATGTTTAATCAAGGAGTCGCCCGATTATCAGTAGGCTTGGATTCATTTTGATCGCCCTGCTACTTTTAGCCCTGAGTTGCCCGGTCTCCTCAGCCGATGTTCCTCACATGACCAGCTATCAGGGAAAGCTAACCACCGCCATCGGCGGTTGCCTTAACCACACCCTCTCCATGACTTTCACCATCTATGGGGACAGTCTGGGAGTCGCAGCGGCACGATCATCCTCTCTCACGGTTTGGGCGGGAACCCGGACGACTATTTCGTCGATCTCCAGTTCAAAGACGTCAATGACGGCTACGAGAGGAACAATAACTCCTACGGCCTAAGGTTCTTCACCTTGGGGGCCTTCTACTCGAACCTGAGCTCCACATCCATAGCCGTAACCCGCGGATCGGAGGACACGTACGGCGACCAGGTGCGGGTGCGTATCTGGACAGCGGGAGGTGAACGGGCGTACATGACGAACGGTAGCTGATGAGAATGATTATGTTCTGTCAGGAGCTGCTCCTGAAAGAGGTGTCAGGTCTCTTGATCCGACACGATATAGAAAGCCCGCCAGAACCAACTAGTACTTGTCCTCACATATCCAATCCCTAGTGCCTACATACTAACCGGCTTACCATGCCTGTGTTTGGCATGAGTTCTGCCACCATCTCCATAAAACATGTCGGATTAGTTGCATTCTCTGGATGCGTCCGAAGTTATAGGTATGAAGTAAGATGGTTGAAGGTGTGTGGTTGAGAGCTGGGGAAAGAGACGGAGGATGGAAAGCTTAAGTTTTCCGGCTGATTTGAGGATTGAGCCTCGAGCCAAGCCTGCCAACTTAATTAATCACAGGACGCTACTCACGGCGTAGCTCCGTTTCTGGCGGGGAGCGCCACCCGGTAGGGTTTGTCTGTTAGGCGAATCATGGTTTGCGAGCCTGGTGTTAACGTGAAGCAATCTCTCTCATACCGCATCAGTGGACGCAAACGCATTTTCTCCTTGACTTGTTGTGGATGATACCATATTATAAATAAGAACCTTACTTTCAAATGGAGTTAGCATCCAAGTTCTCGCTTTGTGCGAAGTCTGCTTGTGGCTATCTTATTGCTTTCCTGGAGCTTCGTCGCTGACCGGACGTTTTGGAAGGGTGAAGTCGGCAAAACGGTTAGGGATTCTGGAAACCAAAGATGTTGGTCTGTTTCTGAAAACATCGGGATGTAATAGAGGAATCTTCGCCTTTATCCTAGCCGCACAGTCAAGGCCGTGTATGACACAACGGCTTGGTCATTTGAACCCTTTCACAGGAAGGAAAACATGAAAATATGATTGATCACATGATTGAGAAAAGGAGGATGTCTTCTTGGTTTGAGCCGTGTGGTTCATGCCGACGGATTAGACGGGTCAACGGATTAAACGGATAGAACGGATGCATCCGTTGACAGGAATCGAGGTTAACCCTCAGATCAAAGGAGTTGCGTCATGTTGCGAAAGACTCTTCTGTGCATCGGGATGTGGATAATTCTCTTAGGCGCCGTTGTGGTGCCGCAGTCCCTGCATGCTCAATGTGTAACGCCGCCAAGCGGTATGGTCGCCTGGTGGCCGCTGGATGAGACGTCGGGTCCGACTGCGAATGACGTTGAAGGTTTCGCCAATGATGGTACCTGGATGAACAACCCAACTCCTGTTACTGGAAAGGTTGCGGGTGCCTTAAGCTTCGACGGGTCAAACTCCGTTGATGTGCCCGATCATACCGAATTGAACTTCGGCATAGGCGATTTCTCCATCGATTTCTGGATTAAAAGTACAGATGCTTCCGGGACGCGGACAGTCCTGGACAAGCGAACGGGCTCTCTTCCTAATTTGACTGGCATCGCGCTCTATCTCTACAATGGTAAACCGGGTCTGGGGGTGGGTGACGGGGCTGGTTACACTAACTTTACCTCGACGGAGTTCATCGCTGATGGGGATTGGCATCATGTGGCAGCAACCGTAGACAGAGACAACGCCTCGGGTTTGCTTTTTTATGTGGACGGTAGCCACGTATCCACCCATGATCCCACCGGTCGTCAGGGGGACTTGAACAACGCCGCACCATGGGTAATGGCGAGAAATCTCATAGATCCCGGTTTCACGTTTGCCGGTACGCTTGACGAGGTCGAGCTTTTCAACCGTGTCCTCGACTCTTTGGAGGTCTATTCCATTTGGAACGCAGACAATCTCGGCAAGTGCAAAGACTCTTGCCGTGCCGACGGCGACGCCAACAACGATGCTGTCGGCCTTACCATTGCAGACACGGCTTATCTCTCTGAGTTCATCTTCGGCTGCGGTCCAGCCCCTGTCCCGCTGTATAGCTGTGACTTAAATAGCGATGGCTATGTTGATAGGGTGGACAATAATCTTTATCGCCTCTTCTTCATCCTGGGCACGAGTGTTTTTGACCCCTACGGCGGTTATCCGGTGCTTTGCTCCTGCGATCCTACTGCCGTCCCGGTGCCGGATACGGTGCACATATTCGGCATGGAGCATATTTCATGCGGAACCGCCTGTTTCGACACAACCGTTGGCGTGCTGACGGTGTCACGGATATGGCCTGAGCCATGTGACACGCTGGTTGACACCAATGGCGACACGATCATTGTCGTTGCTCATCCTGACAAGGCTGAGAGCGGCGGCGGGCCGTATGGTTCATCCATGTCCAATCTGGAAGATGCCGGGATTGCCTGGAGCGCTGATTATGATCAGGATACTACGCTTGAGGTGGGCGCCACCCTGGAAGCGGAAGTCTACGGCATTGTGAACGGTGATTCCGACCAGATCGTCGCCTCTGCGGTTCAGACCAAGCAGGCCGACGACTCCTGGGCGCTGGGTGTCAAGGCCGCCGTAACCTCATACAGTGTCGAGGCATATTTACGCGGTGAGTTGGTGTGGAGCGCAAGCGGCATCGCTGCATCCGATGAGTGGTTCCAGGTCGGTCGGCTGGGCCAAAGCGCCAAGGCTGAGAGCGGTGGCGGGCCATACGGTTCATCCATGTCTAATCTCGAAGACGCCGGCATCATCGTCATCGAACGGGAATCCGAAGACACGCTGAGTTGGACCTGGGAGTCGCAGGGCGTTTCCGATCTCGAAGTAAACCAGCTGAGAGTCAAGGGCGACTGTAAGGCGGAGGTGGGCGACCTGTCCTGTGTCATCCAGTACGCCATGGACATTCCTTCGTTTACCGTCACCTCCGAATCTCAAACGCTTGGCTACGGTGAAATCGGCGTGATCCCTCTGGGCAACGCCATTCTCACGGTGGTCGACAGCACGCTGGTGGTAAGCAACATCGGCGCCGGCTGCTACGACGGGATAGATGCGGAAGCGGATAGTAAGGACGGCGATTGGTCGATTGCTGTGGGGAATCCCGACCCATCCGGCACTTTTCCGGTGGGAGCGTCGCTGGAGACGGAGTTTTTCTTCGCCACACCCAACCAGCCTGATTCGTTCAGTATGGCTATCTCCATGACCAAAGCCGCGGTCAACACTTGGGATCTGGCGGTCCAGTCCGAGGCGAGCGTTTGTTCCGTCAAAGCCTTTAAGAACGGTTTCCCAGTGTTCTCGGGTGTCGATATCGGAACTACTGGGCTCGGCTATATCGTGGAG
>CAYMNI010000026.1:11652-17056 GCA_964391755.1 uncultured Ignavibacteria bacterium | reverse complement strand
ACGGCATGCATGCACTCCGAGGCTCTGCAGAAGATGCGAGAGGGAGCACTTCGCGCCGGTCTCGATGTCAAGACCGATAAAATCGATTCACGCAAACTCATAGAGAAGTGGACTGCCGAGCTGATGAGCAAATGGCCCCACCTTATCCTCTTTCTGTCTGACGACCAATAGATATGCAAGCAAGCAAAGCAGTTCAAGAAGACAACTCATCTTCACAACCTCCATTGCTAATTCGTGGTTAGGTAGCCCAAGCGGGTCCATTTTCTTGGACTTACGGACACTCCCGTCCGGGGGCACACCACTCCCGACCTGCGCCCGAGTCTCTGGGTGTTGTAACCATGGCCTTCTGATTTTTATCTGCCGATCATGCTTCATCGAATAACCGTTGACAAGCGCCGGTTTTGACTTAGATTCCTTTTCAATCAAACGAGGCTTACCTGTGGCTGAGAATAACAGAACCAGACTTTGGAATCTCAACTTCTTCCTGCTGTGGCAGGGGAAGCTGGTCTCCATGGTGGGCGACACGGTCTATTCCATCGCGCTGGGCTTCTGGATTCTGGCCGTCACCGGCTCCACCGCACTGATGGGCACTCTGATGGCCGCTACCCTTCTCCCCCGGGTCATCATTGCTCCCTTTGCCGGAGTGTGGGTGGACCGCAGCGACAGGAAATGGCTGATAGTGCTGATGGATTTGATTCGGGGCATATTCATAGTGCTGGTGGGAGTTGCAGCTCTCACCGGAATTATCCGGATATGGATGGTCTTCCTCGCCGGAGTCGTGCTCGGTATCTGCGGGGCTTTTTTCGGTCCTACGGTCAGCTCTTCCATCCCCGACGTGGTGCCCAAAAGCAAGATAGTGAAAGCCAACTCGGCCTTTGCTTTAGTCTCCACCGGAGCCAACGTTGCCGGAAGTTCTGCCGGCGGCTTTCTGTACCAGATCCTGGGGGCGCCTTTGATGTTCTTGTTCAACGGCATCTCCTACATTCTTTCTGCCGTCAGCGAGATCTTCGTGAAGATACCGCGCATCTCGCGCCCCAAGGCACGGCCCCACTTCCTGGCTGACTTGAAGTCCGGCCTCTCGTTTGTGTGGAATCACAAAGGAATAAAGTACATCATGTTCATCGCCGCGGTGCTCAATTTCTTCGCCAGTATGGGCATCATGCTGGTGCTTCCGCTGTTTCAGCGGACCGAGCATCTGGGGGCGGGACTGTATGGACTCTTGATAGGGGGCTTTTCCGGGGGCGCCTTCTTTGGATTTGTGCTGACCTCGGTGGTGAACATAAAACCCTCCAACCGCTTCTTGGTCTTCTACTGGTGCGGACTTACCTTCTCCATTGCCACCATGTTCGTTCCGGTGTATCTGTTTTTCCCGCTGATGCTGACTCTGGCCATAGTGGGGGGAGTGACCAACGCTATTCTCAACGCCCTGTTCAGTTCCATTCTCCAGTTGACCGTGCCTCAGGACAAGAGGGGCAAGGTCTTTGGGTTGCTGGAGACCTTCTTGGCAGGGCTGATGCCGGCCGCCTTTGCTATTGGGGGGATTCTGGCCGAGTTCCTAAGCCTGCG
Source organism: uncultured Ignavibacteria bacterium (assembly GCA_964391755.1). Classification (GTDB taxonomy): domain Bacteria; phylum Zixibacteria; class MSB-5A5; order MSB-5A5; family SM1-73; genus SM23-73-3. The sequence continues at coordinate 15,490 of CAYMNI010000026.1, read as the reverse complement.
CATGCTGATTTCAAGCTGCTTCTTTGTAACCTTCCTATGTTTCCTGCCTATGGCCTTCATGCCCGACATCGTGAGATTCATCAATTCCGACCCGGATGCAGAAGTTGCGGTGGGAAGTAGATGAGTGGCAGGTCAGGACCCCAAAGGCTGCTGACTCTTTGCCTGACAGGTTAGTCTCTGACCGATAGGGCAGCGCGGTGGATATAGAAATTCCCTCTTCCCTTGGGGAGACCAAGACCCCCACCCGTACGGGCGGGCGTCCGGGAGGGATACAGGTCGAAGATCCCGCGGTAGGCGGGGATGAGGGGAGCAAAACCGCCTTGGTCTGAGTCGATCACTCACGACTGAGATCGTTTCATTGTCGAATCCCTGTGACCACTCTATAGTATGCTCTTTATTGCTTCAGCCAGATAGCTGATCCCCTTCTCGATCTGCTCAACAGACGGGAAAGAGTAGTTCAGCCTCATGGTGTTGCCGCCCGAGCGGTCGCAGTGGAAGGGACGCCCGATGACGTAGGCTACGTTATGTTCAATGGCGGTCATGAATATCTCTTTGGTGTCGATCCTCTCCGGCAGCGTCAACCACAGAAACATGCCGCCGGTGGGCTTGGACCACTTGACCTCCTTGGGCATGTATTTGTCCAGAGCGGTCAACATGGCTTCCAGCTTGGGCCGATAGCGTTGGATTGCTTTCTCGATCGACCGCTTCATTCTGCCCCGACTGATGTACTCCGCCAGAATCAACTGGCTGAAAGAAGGTGTGCACAGGTCGACGGATTGCTTGAGCAAGACGATCTTCTTTATGAAGAGTTCGTCCGCTACGATCCACCCCATCCTCATGCCGGGGAATAGAATCTTGGAAAAGGTCCTGAGCTGTATCACGCCCTTTCCGCCGGAAAGCGTCCACAAGCTGGGCAGCACCTCGCCGATGAAGCTGAGCTCCCGGTAGGGAGAGTCTTCCAAGAGCGGAATCTCCCGCTTTTGGGCTATCTCGATCAGCCTCTTCCTGCGTTCCAGCGACATGGTGATGCCCGATGGATTCTGAAAATCGGGAATGGAATAGATGAAACGCGGCTTCTTGCCCTCCTTCTGCAGGTCATCCAGTACCCGCTCCATGTGATCGATATCCATTCCGGCATGGTCCATGTGAATCCCGCGCATGTCCGCGCCGCAGCGTCTGAATGCCTGCAGTCCACCCAGATAGGACGGGAGTTCCACGATGATCGGCGAGTCCTCGTCTAAAAACATCAGCGAAAGCAGATCCAGCCCCTGCTGGGAAGAGGAGGTGACGCAGAGTTGTTCTTTCTTGGCGTTGTCACCGAACTCAGCCATGTGGGCAATCAGAGCTTCCTGGAATTCCTCCTCGCCCGGTGTGGGGCCGTACTGCAAGGCCAGGTACCCTTTTTTCTCCAGAACGTCCCGCGTGATGTCGATGATGTCCTGGATAGGGAAAAGCGCGGCATCCGGCAATCCGCCGCCGAATGATATCACTCCGGGTTTGCGGGTCCACTTGAGTATCTCTCTGATTTCAGAGCCGAATATCCGATTGGATACCTTTGAAAATTCGTATGCCATTTTCATTTCTCCTTATCTGCTCATACGACGACCCCCCCTTTCCTGACACCTATTATATGCTCAGAAGCGCAGAGCTTGTGAGCTACTTCTGCTTCTGAATCTTGGCCCACTCATCCCGCAGGGTCACCGTTCTGTTGAAAACCGGCCTCTCCGAATCAGAGTCGGGATCGACGCAAAAATATCCCAGTCTCTCGAACTGGTAGCGGTTTCCCGGTTTTGCGTTAGCCAAACTCGGTTCGAGTTTGCAGTCGGTAAGAATCTCCAGCGAGTTGGGATTCAAGTTGGCCGTGAAGTCCAAACCCTCCTCGGTTTCGTTCGGATCTGCTTTCCGGAATAGGTGATCGTACAGCCGCACCTCGGCTCCAATGGAGTGCACCGCCGAGACCCAGTGCAGGGTGGCTTTGACCTTACGTCCGCTTTGAGCAGAGCCGCTTTTGGTCTCGGGATCGTAGGTGCAGCGCAGTTCGGTCACCTGGCCGGTTTTCCGGTCTTTGACTACGCTTTCACATTTGATTATATAAGCATACCGGAGCCTGACCTCGCGGCCGGGCGCTAAACGGAAGAACTTCTTGGGCGGATCCTCGCGAAAGTCGTCCTGCTCGATATAGACCACGCGGGAGAACGGAACCTTCCTTGTGCCCGCGCCCGGATCTTCCGGATTGTTGACCGCCTCCAGCTCCTCCGTTTTATCCTCGGGATAGTTCTCTATGACAACTTTAAGCGGACGGAGGACGGCCATCACCCGCTGAGCACTTTTGTTCAGATCCTCTCGCAGGCAGTGCTCCAGAAGGGCGATGTCCACCACGCTGTCCCGCTTGGCCACGCCGATGCGCTCGCATAAGTCGCGGATAGATTCCGCCGTGTATCCCCTTCTGCGCAGACCCGATATGGTGGGCATGCGCGGATCGTCCCAACCGTTCACGTACTTCTCCTGCACCAGCCGAAGAAGCCTGCGTTTGCTCAGAATGGTGTGGCTGAGATTCAAACGGGCGAACTCGATCTGCTGGGGATGATGTATCTCCAGCTTTTCCACATACCAATCGTACAGCGGACGATGATCCTCGAATTCGAGAGTGCAGAGGGAGTGGGTGATGCCTTCGATGGAATCCGACTGGCCGTGGGCGAAATCGTACATGGGGTAGATGCACCACTCATCGCCTGTGCGGTGATGAGCCGCATGCAGGATGCGATACATCACCGGATCGCGCATGTTCAGATTTCCTGAAGCCATGTCTATCTTGGCGCGCAGCACCCGGGAACCGTCGGCAAACTCTCCGACCCGCATGCGCTCGAACAGATCGAGATTCTCCTCGACCGAACGGTTACGGTACGGGCTCTCCTTGCCCGGCTCGGTCAGCGTACCGCGGGTCTGCCTGATTTCATCCGCTGTCTGGTCATCCACGTAGGCCTTGCCCTTGCGGATGAGCTTTAGGGCGTATTCGTACAGTTGACCGAAGTAGTCGGAGGCATAAAGCAGCCTGTCTTCCCAGTCGAATCCCAGCCAGCGGATGTCCTGGATGATGGATTTGACGTACTCCTCCTCTTCTTTGATGGGATTGGTGTCGTCAAACCGCAGGTTGCACAGGCCATTGTACTGGGCGGCGATTCCGAAGTTCAAACAGATGGCCTTGGCGTGGCCGATGTGCAGGTAGCCGTTGGGCTCCGGAGGAAAGCGGGTGTGCACCCGGCCGCCGTATTTGCCCGTCCGCAAATCCTCTACGACGATCTCCCGGATGAAATCGGAAGGACGAACGGAATCGGTTCTGTTTTCGCCTACTGCCCCTTCGTCTTTCTTCCCTCTGCCATCGGGTCGTTCATTGTCAGGTGACTTCATGGCGTCCCTACCTTAATAGTGAATCAACCGACTAAAAACGTTTGCGGCTTACCAGACCTTAATATACGAATATCAGGTCAAGTATGCCAGCAATAAAGGTTCACAAGCCGTCGGTTGCCGGGATTCTCCGGCCGCTCCCCGAAAGCAGACCCGGAGACGTTTCATCTGGGCAGGCTCCAACGCTCCATTTTGTAAGGAACTCCGGTTTCCCCTCCCGGTTTTGATGATAGTGAGAATCGTCAGATTTTGGTTGTAATTTCTCGATTTTGACTTAAATTCCATGGTGGATACTTCTTAAGACCGACGCCCGGATAAGCCTGGGGAGGTTTCGAAGACGTATATGCGTACCATTTTCGCCACACTACGACCGCAGCAGTGGGTCAAGAACCTGGTGGTCTTCGCCGGGCTGATCTTCTCGCAAAACCTGGGC
>CAYMNI010000026.1:0-11552 GCA_964391755.1 uncultured Ignavibacteria bacterium | reverse complement strand
GTGGGTCAAGAACCTGGTGGTCTTCGCCGGGCTGATCTTCTCGCAAAACCTGGGCAATCCGGACCTGATACTGGAAACCTTAGCCGGGTTCGCCCTGTTCTGCCTCCTATCCTCCGGCGTTTACATTTTCAATGACATAATGGACTTAGAGAGCGACAGGAAACATCCCTCCAAGTCGTCCCGTCCCATCGCCAGCGGAAAAATCAATAAAGCAACAGCCGTCATCATGTTCGTCCTGCTGGCGTTGGTGGCTCTGGTGCTGTCGTTCTGGCTCAGTCCCATCTTCGCTTTGACCGCGCTGGCCTACTTCGTGTTGAACGTGCTCTACTCCGTTTATCTGAAAAACGTGGTGATAATAGACGTGATGTGTATTGCCGCAGGTTTCGTGATTCGCGCAGTGGCTGGCGCGGTTCTGATCGGCGTGGAAATTTCCGCCTGGCTGATAGTTTGTACAACTCTTTTGGCTCTCTTCTTAAGCTTCGGCAAAAGAAGACATGAGCTTATGCTTCTGGAAGATCAGGCCACCGATCACAGGAAAATTCTCTCCGAGTACAGTCCTTACTTTTTGGATCAAATGATCTCGGTGGTCACCGCCTCCACCGTGGTGGCTTATGCCTTCTACACCCTGTCGCCCGACGTGGAGACAAAGCTGGGTACCAAACACATGGATTTAACCATTCCCTTCGTATTATATGGCGTGTTTCGGTATCTTTATCTGATCCACCAGAAGGAAGGAGGCGGAAGCCCCACCCGGATGCTATTAACCGACAAGCCTATTCTGGGTGACATCATCCTCTGGCTGGCCGCGGTGATATTGATCGTGTACCTGTTGTGAGTCGGAATCGGGCTAAATGGCACAGGCTCCGATTGAGAAACGTAATCTGTCGACAGTTGAAAACTAAGGAGGTTTCGTGGCGAACTCTAAAGTGGCAGTGGTGAAAACAACGCCCGAGACTGTACTGGAGGATTACCAGAATCTCTTGAGGCTGGCCGAGGTGGAAAGTTTTCTGCCCAAGGACAAGGTCACCATCCTCAAGGACAATATCTCCTGGCATTTCCCCTTCCCCGGAGCCAACACCACCCCCTGGCAGTTGGAGGGGACCATAACAGGTCTCAAGAAGTTGGGATACGAAAATCAGGTGGCCATCGAAAACGAAACCGTGGTGACCAATGCGCCCAAGGGGGACAAGCTGAACAAATACGACGTCGTGTTCAAGAAGCACGGAATTCAGGTGATATACAACTTCGCCGAGGATTTCAAATGGCTCAGATATGAACCTAAAGCCGAGCTTTTGGCTCTGCCCAAGATATTCAAGAAGGGAATTCACATCCCGGAATTCTTCCTCGACAAGAACATCGTTCACCTTCCCACGGTGAAATGTCACATATATACCACCACCACCGGGGCCATGAAGAACGCCTTCGGCGGGCTTTTGAACACCAAAAGGCATTACACCCACACCTGGATTCACGAGACGCTGGTTGATCTTCTCAGCATCCAAAAGGAGATACACTCCGGCGTTTTTGCGGTGATGGACGGCACCACCGCAGGAAACGGGCCCGGTCCTAGAACCATGAGACCGGAGATAAAAGACTACATCTTAGCCTCCGGGGACCAGGTGGCCATCGACGCGGTGGCGGCCAAGATGATGGGATTTGATCCCATGAGCATCAAGTACATCAGGCTGGCTCACGAAAGAGGGCTGGGTGTGGGAAGGATAGAGGAGATAGACGTTCTGGGCGAGGACGTCTCCCAGGTTAATTTCAACTTCTCCGTGGGAGACAATTTAGCCAGCCGGGCCGGTGATCTTCTTTGGTTCTCCCCTTTGAGAATCTTTCAAAGGCTCTTTTTCCGCACTCCTTTGGTATATGTCTTCGTCTTCGGCTCAGCCTTTTATCACGACAGATTCTGGTGGCCGGTTAAGGGGACGAAGATTTTCAAGGAATGGTCTAACACCAAGTGGGGCAAACTGTTCCAGACCTACTGATTTAACCTAAGATTCTCCCGGAGACTGGTCGCACCTTTCGGCATGCGAAGTTGAAGTTCGAGCGGGGCAGGTTCACGCATCAAAAACGCCAGTCTGTCACGTCCCTATCGGGGTCTAAGGGAGGGGGGAACAGTTGGTATTGCGTAGACCTCTGGAGAGCCGTCATTGCCCGGGTATGATCTCCCTTTCTCTCATAGAACACCGCCATCTGCAGATAGAACTCATGATGCTGTGGATCGTAAGATTCCGCCCTCAGGTATAATCTCTCCGCTTTATCTAAGTCTCCCTCTCTCTCGGCTTCTCTTCCCTTCAAATTGTATACTTTCCAGTTGGGGAAAAATCCCTGGCGTTCCTGAATGTCGCGCCACCTCCGTTTGAGAGACTTTTTGGGAATATAGGGTTTTATTTTCAACAGCCCGCTGTTCTGCAGAGCGTCATCAAAGAACTTCCAATCCGGCTTGGCCACTATCATGTATCCGCCACCGCCAACCGCCACGTTATCTTCAAGCTGTATCTCGTACAGAGTCTCTTCCTTAAGGGACAGGAATTCCACCAGCCTTGGATACCAGGCGGGAAATATGACGAAATAATCTGGGCGGTATTTATTAAGACAGATTATGTACGACTCCGCACCCATTATCTTGTACGGAATCATCTCGGGCGAAACCAGCCCCTCGAGATCCAGACACCGTCGGTCACCAAAAAACTTTATGGCCCCTGCATCATTTATGGCCACCAGAGCCTTCTTGGGAACGTTGTGGCTCACCCACTTCCCCAGGTGAACTTCCATCTCATTTATGTTCTTTATGGACACGGCATAATCCTGTGACTGGCTTACCAAAGCACCGATCTGCAGGACGGTACCTGCCATCAGGATCGGAAAGACGAGTCTTCTCCCTGCAGGATGGTGCGAGAAAAACCTGGTCGTGCCCAACAGGCTCACCAGGGTGATGAAGAAAACCGAGAACCAAAAGACGTACTTGAAATCAGCGAAACTCATCCAGGGTGACCTGTCAAAAAGCGTGGGAAAATAGTATCGGGTAAAGAAACCTAAAACCAGTTCCCTCTTGACCAAGGGATTGGCATAGAAGAAAAGAGTTAAAAGTAAAGAGGAGCCAACCATAAGCCAAAGCCATCTTTTCAGGGAGACATTTGAGATTATCACCTTCAATCGCTCTCTGATTCCGTTCCACCCCATCACGAAGAAAAGCGCCAAAAGAGGAAAAAGAAATGAGACATACCTGTGTGCTCCCAGAAATGGATTGGCCATGGGAGCAACGATCCCCCGAACCATGGGGACCGCAAGGAAGATGACCGGATATATAAAGGTGTCCCTTTTGAGAAGCGACGATAATGCACCCGTACTCCAGAAAAAGGTCCAGAAGACGTTCAAACGCACCAGCAGGGCCAACATGCAGCCGACCCATATCAGAGGATTCAAGCTAAGGGAGATGAGAACCTCGTGGAGGTTGCCGTTTCGAATTGCCCAGACCAGACCGGAATCCAAGGTCTTGGCAGCGAAAGTATGAGGAAGAAGAGTTCCGGTGGCGAGATAGCTTAAAACAAATGGTGGACAAAGCAGCAGCACGAAGTTAGCCAGCTTCCTGGGAAACTGCTTTCTGACGAGCGTCTCAACCGTCCGCTCCCCCATCTTCTTGCTCACGGTCAGATAATCACCTATCAGAAGCAGGGGGTAGACCGTGATAAGTTCCGGTCGTGCAGTAAAGCAGAGTGCCCCAAATATGGGAGCCAGAAAAATCTTTTTCTCCCTACCCCTCTCCTTCAGATGAAAAAAGAGGGTCAGACAAAAAAGAAGGGTGGCCAGTGGAATCTCCATACCGGAGAGGGTTCCGAAGATCAAAGCTGGCGTCAGGGCAAAGGTCAAGACGCCGACGAAGGCTATCATCCTCTTTTGGGTATAGAAAAGGCAGATCTTGTAAGTCAAAAGGATCGCCGACAGGAAAAAGACCACTCCCCAGAGTTTGCTGATGAGAACGACGTTGTGGCTCAGCAAATACGAGCCGGCCAGCACCAAAACCCACAGGATGCTGGTGGTTCCCAGAACCGGTTCGCCTGGATTATACGAAAATCCCTGACCGGTGGCCAGATTCTTGGCAAACACCCAGAATATCCAGGAGTCATCCAGAGGAAACCCCACAGATCTGGCTATCCTTATTTCCTGGAACAGATAGAAACAGAGAGCCACAAGAGGAATTGCCAACACCAGGATAAGATAGACTCTTTTTTTCAAAAACAAGCCTCTTCCTTTCGATTCTCGGCGGAACCTCACACTTCGAACTCTCCTGAGGGACCGTGGGTTGGGCAGAAGCTGCAATGCATCACTGGATTTCTTCGGAACAGGAGGTCGGGAGTTTAGAGCCAATCCCGATCATCTTGAATGTCTCCGCAATGTCATGAATATCATTCTAGATGGCTATCCGTCAAAATGCAAGCAAAAACTACAGCGGAACAGAAGTTAAGAAGCCGCACTTGTCACCAGGCAGCGTGTAACCACAGGTTGATAAATCCTGAACGCACCGTAGAGAGAGGAAACAACCGCAAGCGGGGCAGATTACTTGCCCAAAAAAGCAAGAGGGCACTTCGTTGAAAAACAGACAGAAAAAGCCTTCGAACAGAAAATCACTTTCCGATCAAAGAGCCATACTCAAGGAACAGGAGTCCTCCGGGGGAAACCCGGCCTCCCTGCCCAAATGGCCTGGTATCTGGCCTTACAGACCAATGCCGACAGCAGAACTACAGAGGAACGGACAATGCTAAGGGCAGGCACAGCTTATTTCTCATGTTCTCGATCCTCTTCGTGTGTTTGCCCGCAGCGGTGTATCTCGAAAGCGGTTTTCCGTATCCAAACTCTCTTTGCCCGCCTGGCCCAGCATGAGCTCTCTCTTTTTCATCTGAGGCAGGGCGACGGGGAATGTAACAGTGCGACGTCAAAGCCGGTAACTGTTATCCTCTCTTGGCGAATCCTCGCAGTATTTGCTCTGTATCCGTTATGTATGCAAATCCGAAAGCTAAGTTTTTGAGCGTGGCCAGATGCAATTCTTCGTCCACCGTGCCGGTGGCGTCCATGACGAAAAAGACCCGGTAGTCCCGAAAATAAGCGTCGCGGGCGGTCGACTCACAGCAAAGGTTGGTCATCACGCCGGTGACGATCAAATCCGTCACCCCCAGGCACCTCAGCACTATCTCCAGATCGGTGTTGTAGAAGGCGCTGTACCGGTGCTTGAAGATCACCTTCTCTTCAGGCAAGGGAGCCAGCCGGGGATGAATCTGGGCATCCTTGGTGCCCTCCAGGACCATCCCCTCCCACCACCAACCCAGTATCCCCCCGTCCATCTGATTGCTCTTGTGAACGTGGGCGGTGTAGATCACAGGCAGTCGTCTTTTACGAAAGGCGCCTATCAGCTTGCTCACGTTGGGCAAAATGGCCAGACCTCCCGGGGTGAAGGTGGGGCTTTCGGAATCCAAAAAGTAATTCTGCATGTCCACCACCAGAAGACAAGTTCCTTTCAGGTGGGGCTTCATGCGGTGCAGGTTGTAGCCCGATATCTGCTTTTTCCACCGGGCCGCCTTGACCGGGAGATTATCGGAAGTCACGTAGTATTGTTCCTTCTCGGCTGACTTATCTGACATACATTCCTCCTTTTAGACGACTGATAGGGCAGCGTAGCCCGTGAACGGTGAGAGTTGCGAAGGGCTTACGGTCGATTCCTTGCCGTCACTCGGCCCTCTTCTTGCCTCGGGAGAACAAGCTGGCCACCTGCTTGGGAGCAAACAGCATCCATAAGACAAAAGGTATGGTTCCGCTGAACAGGTACAACGGGACGCTGAGCTTCTCATAAGCCGGAGTGGTTGCCTGGCAGTCGAGCAACAGGTAAACCAGCCCGGTTAGAATCATGTGCCAGGCGATCAGAATGAGAAGTCCCTCCGCCATACGGATGAGTCGAACTTTCAGTTCGATCTTTTTGGTTATTATGATCAACGACGCAAATGGTATCAGATTCAGCAGAATCGGTTTGGGAGCCGGAAAGCACTCCACGCTCAGACCCGCCAGCTTTATCAGAAGGAAGGTCAGCGACTCTCTCAAGAACTCCAGATACCAGGCTTCTACTTTCCACACCCAAAGGGCGAAAAGAGGCAGAGAGACTAAAATGAACTTAGCTATGAACAACCACAGCTTTTCTCTCACGGTGCACCACCTTTTCTATCCACAGCACCCAGGTCGCGACGATAATCAGGATCATGGCCACCTGCCAGAAGTATAGGTGCAGAAACTCAAAAGTCCCGGGAGACCAATTCCCCACGGCAGTGATGACCACCATGCGGATGATGTTGATCGCGTACAAGAAAGGAATTCCCAGACCCGCCCCCATTAGTTTTTTTCTCCAACCGGCGGGGTAGGCCGTCATGGCCGCTAAGAAGATGAGCATCTCGTAAACTCCGGTGCATTCTCCCACCACTTCGACGGAGAAGTTGGGGAGGGAAACTATCCGTCCGCTCACCCCGGCCTCCAGACCCAGCATCTTCAGACAGAAGCCGGTGACCGTCGCGGTGGCCTCCATCAGCCAGGTCAACTGGGGATTGAACTCGTCACTGAGGAATGGAAAGGTAGTGCTCAGCACCAGCAAGAGCGCCAGGAAAATCAGGCAAAACTTGATTATGGTTCTGTGCGATCTGAGCTTAGCCTTGGCAGATGGGGCTTTGCCCTTCTCCTTTGGTTTGGCCTTTCTTTTCATTGATGATGAACCTTCCGTCACAGGTGGAGTACACAGATCAATTTCCAAAAACTCAGCCTTAGGCAGCCGAGCCCGGCACCGGCTTAACTATAACCGATTGCCACGATTTTAGCAAGTCGGTTTTCCAAGCTGGCTGGTCCCACCTTAAGTCTCCTTCCAAAAATCCTTGACTCCAAACCAACCATTTCGTAAATCATCCGGCGGGGGAATCCACTTCTCGCAGCGTAGGGCATATCCTCCTTTCTTTTCTTTCACTAAATGGATATGCCCGCCTGGTTGTTCAGCCAAATGTGATTGTGCAAAAAAATTTGCATGACGGCATGCTCAGGGAGGCTTTTGCGCAGATCTTGGATACGTTAACCAAAAGGCCATTGTCAGCATAACCAGCTTAAAACCCAGGGATAAGCCCGGTCACGAATAGGTCACTTCCGGAGGAGGGGGCATCGCCATCATGCCTCCTTTTGCCTTATGGAAGCATGGTTGAATAGGAATCTGTACCGTGCTCCGAAGGCAGTTTTCCGGAGGAACAGACTGCTTCTGACCTATGATTCTCTTCCTGTAGATTGCTCATCGCAAAAAACTGCGAAGATTTTCCTTGACAAGCAAGCTTGGGGGAATTATTATAGGATTGACAGTCTGGAGGGGAGAGCTGTCTTCGTGGGTACGGCTGGAGTCTTCCCCTGGAAAAGTCAGGGACGACCGTTTCTCGGGCGGAAGGAGCTGTTTTGCGAGCGATATTCTCATGTCGAGAAGGGGCTGGCTATATCCAGGATTTGATTTCTTTCCGGCACGTGCCTACGGCCGAATGGTATTCACAGATCACCCGTCCCCGGGAATATCTGTCAAGAGTGAATTCCGATAATTATTCCGTCGCAAAGAGGAGGTAACCTGAAATGAAGATCAGAGCTGTGATCGCTGGCTTGGCGCTTCTGATGCTTGTCTTCTGTCCGGTGGGACTGAGCCATGCGGCCAAGAGTCTTCGGAACAACATTAACAGCTATCCGCCTGTCGACGAGCATCCTTGGCAACATGGCGATGCGCCTAACCCTGGAAACGATTTCGGTCTTTGGCTGGCTTCCAGGGTGGTAGTTGTTACGATTTTGCCGAGCTTGCAGACCATTTTGTTCGTGCCACATGTCGGTGTGACGCCCGATTCCGGTACCAAGGCAACGCGCTTGACAAGCCCGGAACCGGATGATGACCATTTCTCGGGAGCAAGATGAGTGATTCGTCCAAGGATTTAAATCGGGTCGGTCACCTCGATCTGATAGAATCTTTAGTTCAAGAGGGCAAGTTCAGGGAAGCCTTGGCGGAGATCCACAAGGAGGAGATCCACAAGGACCTGGATGAGTTCTCCTGCGAATGGGGATGGCTGTGTCACTTGGCCGCCAAATCGCACCGGGGGCTGGGCAGCTATCAACAGGCGCTAAAATGGGCAGAAAAGGCCCTGGCTGTCTTCAAGACCACTCTGGAGAACCAGAAGCTGGCCCAGATCCAGTTCAACCTGGGAGTAATCCACTCCGATATCGGAAATGTGAGAAAGGCCGAACTGTGCCTGGGGGACGCGGCCTCGACCTACAGAAGGATAGACGACCGCGAGGGCGTGGCAAAAACGTACAATGAGCTTTCCCGCGTCTGTTTCACCAAAGGCAGCTACCAGGCGGCGGTGGAGCACCTCAAGGAGGCCCTGGCTTACTGTGATGAGATCAAAGAGCAGAGACTGACCGCCAGGGTGACGGGAAATCTGGGCACGGTTTATATGATAGCCGACAGGTGGGAGGAAGCGGCAGAGAGTCTCATAAGAAGCGTTGAGTCGAACAAAGCCTGCAAGGACACATGCAACCTGAGTAAGTCCTATCTGTCGCTGGGCTATTCGTCGTTGCTTCTCAGACGGCTATCGGAGGCGGGGGACTATCTCAAAAAGGCCTATCGAATCATTTGCAAGAACGGCTTGTCGCGGGAAAAGGCAATCTATCACGAGTACAGTGGTGAGCTGGCCTTCGTCCGGGGAGATTTGACTGCCGCTTCTGAGCACTATCTGGAGGCAATTGAGATAGGCGAGCGGATTGCCCCGAAAAGCGCCATCATCAGTCAGAGCTACCGTCTTCTGGCGGAACTGCAAATGGAGAAAGGCAACCTTAAGGATGCGGTAGCATCTTGCGAAAAATCTCTTTTAGCCTCCAGGGGGGAAATCGAAGAACGAATAGAGGAGGCTACCGCCTATAGAACCCTCGGCCGGATTTATGGCCGAAACGGGCATCCTGCCGACGTCAGAAAGAACTTCGATCGGGCCATCCGGCTGCTGGAGGAGATGGGAGTTAAGTTCGAGTTGGCGAAAACCTACCTGGCTATGGCGCAGGATGACAATTACACCTTCTGGGAGAAGACGAAATTCCTGGGGCGGGCCGAGGAATTGGCCTCCCGGCTGGACACGCCATACTATCTGGCCAAGGTCTACCAGGGCTTTGCAGAAATGTTCCTTCAGGAAAACAAGCTCGGCGAAGCTCAAGATTTCCTCTCCAAAGCTCGAAACGTATTCGAGAAGCTGGACGAGAAACAGGATCTGGAGCTGCTCTCCGTCATGGAAAGGAGAATGGAGAAGGACCCCTGCTCAGACCGGTCGGTTCGAAGCGCCGACCGCTCGGCGGACAGCTCCTTTGACGATATAATCACGCAGGATGATGTCATCCTGGAAATACTGGAAAGGGTGCAGCAGGTTAAGGATTCAGACATCTCCATTCTGCTGGAAGGCGGAACCGGGACGGGCAAAGATCTGCTGGCCAAGGTAATCCACTACACCAGCAACCGCAAGCATGGGCGTTTTGTGGTGGTCAGCTGCGCTGCCCGGCCGGGAGGGCTGTTCGAAAGCGAGCTCTTCGGACACAAAAAGGGAGCTTTCACCGGCGCCGTAGCCGACAAGAACGGTTTCGTGGACGAGGCCAAAGGGGGAACCCTTTATTTGGACGAAATCGCCGATGTGCCACTATCCATCCAGGTGAAACTCCTCCGGGCCATCGAAGAAAAGGAGATTGTGCGGCTGGGCGATGTCAAGCCCAGAAAGGTCGATTTCAGGGTGATAGCCGCCACCAATAAGAACTTGGACGAATTGGTGGCCCGGGGAGAATTCCGAAACGACCTGTTTTACCGGCTGGCCGGCATACGATTCAATCTGCCCCCGTTGAAGGAGAGAAAGGGCGACATTCCTCTGCTGGTGGAGCATTTCCTGAAGCGCTACTGCACCAACGGCGTAAGCAGGAATTGCGTTTGTGACACCCGGTTACCTTCTTCCGTGCCCTCGGTGGATCCGGAGGTCATGGCATTGCTGGTAAACCACGACTGGCCCGGAAACGTAAGAGAGCTGGACAATCTGATCAAGCAGATGTTCATCGCCTGCAAGGGTGAATCAAGGATTACCGAGAAGGCGCTGTCTGGGATACTTGAAAAGCTCAACAACGGGAAACCCGGCAAGGATAGTACTCTTATCCAGAAGCGAAAACAATATGAAAAAGAGCAGATAGAAAAGGCTCTGGCCGAAGCCAACGGAGTAAAAGCTCAGGCTGCGCGAATCCTGGGCATTGACGAGGCTTTGCTGCGCTACAAGATCAAAACCCTGGGAATAACCTATCCACCCAAATCAAACGGGTCCAATCAACAGTGAAACCCGCCTGAAAGGCGGGTTTTTAATATCCCCCCCATCTTCAATCTCTAAGCCAGTCAGCGGATCGTGGGGAAAGGAATGACTATTCACATCTGAATAAACTGATTAACCGGATGAACCATCCGCTCAGAAATCCGCTTAATCTGCTGTGAAAAATTGTAGCCGCACCCTTCAGGGTGCGCTTTGAGTGTTTCCTCTCTCCTTTTTGGGAAAGAAAAACTATTCCTTTTATGTTGCGAATCGAACAGGTCCCTTCTCCCCTTTGGGGAGACGAAGACCCGTATGGGAAGGTCAGGATGAGGGGTAAGGAAAGACCATTCACAGCTGATTAAAACTGATTAAACGGATGAACCATCCGCTCACAAATCCGCTTAATCTGCTGTGAGAGGTTTCCACCCCACAAAATTCAAAGGCCCTCCGCCTTTTGGCGGGGGGCCTTCAAATTCTTTTCCTAGTGTGTCTGCCTGAAGGCAGATTCTCTAACTCTTAGAACTCTGCCGTCAGCGAAATCCGGTGATTCTCGTTCAAGAAGTCGACCTTCTCCGTCACATAGGCGTAGTCGAACCTGAACTTGGAGATCTGCAGGCCCGTGCCGATGGAGAAATCGCCGTCGTTCATACCGGCCATCAGAGCCGCAGCCCAGTTCTCGGCAAACTCCCACAGATACTCGGCACCCAGGTGCAGGTTTTGGTCGCCACTGTGCCTTACGGTGCTGTAGTCTATGGGAATTACCAGCGAATGATCCTCGCCCAGAGGATAGATGGCTATTCCGAAGCGAATCGTCATCGGAACCGTCTCCTGCTCTATCTTGGTGCCGATGTCCTGAACCATCAAACCCAAAGCCACTCTGGGATCGACCACGAACTTGATTCCCGCGTCTCCGCCTATTCCGGTCTTGCTGTAATCGTCGATCTTCTGCTGGGCCACCTTCAGGTTGAATCCGAAGGAAAACATTCTGTCCTTGAATTCGTTCTTGAACGCCCAGGAGATCAGGAATATGTTGTTCATGTCGTCGAAGGTGCCGAGATCGTCTCCTTGCACTTCGTGCTCCTCGATGTCCGTTATTCCGGCATTCATCCAGGAGATGCCGAAGGTTCCGTAGTTGGTCACCTGCGATGGCGTCCAGCCGAAGGCGAAGTAGTTGTAGCTTCG